>NZ_JBQWAS010000022.1:0-260999 GCF_052492075.1 Haloleucobacter albus | reverse complement strand
AATACCCTCATGCGTCACCGCCACACCAAGGCGCGCCGCGCGGGCCAGGCCATCCGACTTCGGATCAATGCCAACCATCGCACCCATCGCAAGATGCGATGCATTGCGCATGATCTTGATCATCAGGTCCGTCCCGATATTTCCAGAACCAATGATCGCGCACAGGAGTTTCTTCATCCGTCTTTCCTTCCTGAAGCGGCGCTTGAGGGCTCTCAGAGCCGCCCATCCGCGATTTTTCTCAGGTCTGCCTTCGGGTCCGCCAGAATGTCCCGATTTCCGGCCCTGAACCCGTTTGCGATCATGGCGCGCAACGGACGCATCTCGCGGCCATTGTCGATGGTGACGGCCCCCACCACCACATCATCGCGCAGACCCAGAAGCGTGCATTTCAACCCATCCGCCGTGCCGCGCCGCAGCCATTCATCGGCCTCATGGGCACCGGCGACCTGGAAATTATGACCATACTGATCTGTCCAGTACCAAGGCACATCAAAGCTGCACGCCTCGCCCGTCACCATGGCACGGCCCACTCCCGTGCCCTGGTTCTGCGCATTGGCCCATGTTTCAAAACGCCGCCAGAGGCTGGAGAACGGATGGAACTGGCGCGCCACATCCCCGGCCGCAAAGATGGCGGGGTGGCTGGTGCGTCCATATTCATCAATGAGAATGCCGTCTTCCACCTTCAGCCCGGCGGAAATGGCGAGATCCATATTCAGTTCAACCCCGATGCCATAAACGACCAGATCCCCCGTAAAGGCGCGCCCGTCAGCAGCCTTCAGCGTGATCTTGCCGCTGGCGCCACGCGCAGCCGAAACCAGCTCCGCCCCCAGCTCGAAGGCGACGCGATGCTCCTCATGCAGACTGCGCAGCACCTTCACCATGGGCGCGGGCGTGCCGCGGGCCATGAGCCGAGCACCGCGCTCAATAACAGTGACGCGCGCCCCCATGGTGACAGCGCTGGCCGCGACCTCCAGCCCGATAATACCGCCGCCCACCACCAGCACATGCCGCCCCGGCCAGATATGGCCGCGCAGGGCTTCCGCATCATCCAGCGTGCGCAAGGTGTAGACCCCCGAGCCCAACCCATCGAGCAGCGGATAGGCGCGGGCGCGGGCTCCGGTGGCCAGCAACAGCTTGTCAAAATGCAGGGTCTGGCCAGAAGCCAGCTCCAGGCGCTTCTCATCGGCATCAAAATGCACTGCGGCATCATGCAGCCGGCATTCGATACCCTTTTCTCGATAGAAATCTTCCGGGTGAATGGTGGTGTGCGCCGTTTCAGGCTTCACCAGCACTTCCTTGGAGAGTGGCGGGCGTTCATAAGGCAGGTGCGGTTCCGCCCCCACCAAAATGATGCGCCCCTGAAAGCCTGCCTCGCGCATGGCGACAGCCGCAGCAGTACCAGCCTGTCCGGCCCCCACCACCACATGAACGGGCGTGTCATGACGTCCAGTCATTGCATCCTCACTCATGGGCGGCCCTCAGGATGCGCGGGCTGTGCGCTGACCATACCCATGCCGGCGATCCACTCGTCGATGGGATGGTAGTAGCGGGTTTGCGCCTCATAGGCCCCGGCCGCCTGAAGGCAGGCGAAGGCTGCAATCCAGGCGCGGATTTCATGGCCCCCACGTCCGCCACGAGTGCGGATTTCCTCATCCGTCATGGTGGAAAACCGTGCGAGATCTCCGGCGACGAAAGTCTCCAGAAGGCCCTTGTCCCACTCCGCATCCAGCGGCTGGGATGAGCCCTTGCCCTCGGCCAGAAGACGACCATTGCTCAGCACCCGCTGTTGCCGGGTCTGGCGGGCCTGCGGCGTGGGATTGCGCCCGGCAATGAGAAACTCTTCCACCTCCGGCGGCACGGAGCCCATTTGCGGGGTCGGCGGATCATGGGACAGGCCGCCCGAACCCAGCACCAGAATACGTTCCGGCCGGCCAGCCAGAAAACGCCCGACCGCATCGCCCAGCTTCAGCACCCGGCGACAGGGCGGCAAGGGCCGCGCCGCACTATTGATGAAAATGGGAAGAACGGGATAACGCGTCACGCTGCCGGCCAGCAGCTCCAGAGGCTGGGTAAAGCCATGGTCGGCCTGCATCCGGTAGGAATAACAGACATCCACATCTTCAGCCTGCACCGCCTCCACCAGATCCAGCGCCAGCTTTTCCGGCACATTCAGCGGGCCTTCGCCAATATCCCAGTCTCCGGCGCATTTGGCGCGCAGGCCCACGCAGAAGGGCGGCATGAGATCATAAAAGAAGCCGTTGAAATGATCCGGCGCGAATATCACGATCAGCTCAGGATCATATTCGGCAATTTCCTGCGCCAGCGTGGCGAACATGCCGCGCGCTTCCGCTTCCACCTGCGGGGCCGGATGGATGAAATCCATCATCGGGCTGTGCGAGACACAGATGAGCTTCATGCTCATGGGCTGAACCTCCCTCATGGCCCCTTTGCGGGGCCTGTTGTTGTCAATTAAAGATCAAGCCCGCCGGCGACATGGCGAATGCCACGAATGCCGAGCCCGCAATCGGCCTGGATCATCACCCCGGAGAGCGTCCGGTTATCGGCCCGCGAGGCCAGCATCACATAAGGCCCGGTGAAATCCGCCGGCTCGGGAAAGACCTGCAATGGCAGAATGGCGCGAATAGCTTCCGGGCTGCGGGAATCCATGATGCGCGTATCCTGCTGGCCCAGCGCTTCCGGCCCGCGCAGATCGCTGGCCATGCCACTGGGCCCCACGGCATTCACCCGCACTTTCGGCGCCAGCTCGTAGGCCAGCTGGCGCACCAGCCCCACCCCGGCATGTTTCGATGCGGTATAGAGCGGCCCGCCTCCCCCGGAATAAAAAGCCGAGTTGGAGAGGGTGAAGATGATGCTCCCCTCGGATTCGATGAGCGCCTGCGCGGCGGCTTTCGCCCCCAGAAGATAGCCCTTCACATTGATGGCGAAGAGCTCATCAAACGCCTCCGGCAGGCGCTCGGCGGCGATATCCACGAGCCGCACCCCGTGATCCCACACCGCCGCATTGCCGATGAAACAATCCAGCCGGCCGAACCGGGCCAGCGTCTCAGCTACGGCCCTCTCATTATCGGCCATGTTGCGCACATCCCCCGCAACGGCCTCCACCGTTTCGGGAAAATCCTGTCGAAGCTGCTCCACCTTTTCAGCGGAACGCTCCAGCACACCGACCCGCGCCCCCTCGGCCACAAAGCGTTCAACCAGAGCCCGGCCAAGGCCGGAACCGCCGCCGGTGATGAGCGCAACCTGTCCGTGAAGCCGCCCCTGAAGCCGGGCATGTTCCGGCCCGGCGCTCATGCCGTCTGCTCCGGCACGAGCACGTAAATGTCTTCGCCTTCCACCACCACATCATATGTGGCCAGATCAATGGTGGCAGGCTGGGTCAGCGCCTTGCCGGTTTTCAGGCAGAAGCGGGCAGTATGCACAGGGCATTCCACCGTGCAGTCATCTTCCAGATAACCTTCCGACATGGACGCATTGCCATGGGTGCACAGATCGGCAAGTGCGTAGAATTCACCATCCATATTGAAGACGGCAATTGCGGGGGACGTCTCCACCCGGCAGGATTCGCCGGGTGGAAGGTCCGCTTTTGAGCAGACGAGAACTTTTTCCATAATCACAACAGGATGCTGATATTGGCGGACATCAGGGTGAACTCGTCGAGTTCGAGATCACGCCCGAAGATTTCCCAGCCACCAGCCGTTTCGGCCCGGCGCAGACGATCACGGCGCGTGCCGATGAAGGTGTGATGATCCCGCGCCTTCGAGGCCCGGTGCACCATGTAATTGCAGGACAGCTCCAGCTCGTCGCCATTCACGGCCAGAATGCGCACATTGCTGACGAAGTGACGGGTGCGCGAAGCTGGCTCTTCCGCCCAGGCCATGCCGGTTTCCAGCCGGGCGATGCGCCGCTCAAGCTGGTACTTGTCCTCATTGAAAATATAGGTGGTGGGCGGGCGCTGGCCCCGCCGCCGGTCGCGCGACTGCGCCAGCGTATTGGTGTTGAGAACATAGGACATGTCCTCCGCCACCAGTTCGATCCATTCGCGGAAACGGCGTTCATCCAGCAGCGCAGCTTCAAAATAGAGAAACTGCTCCACATCATGCTGAAGTTCGGGCGAAACCTTCGCCGCCGGAGCAGTGAGCACCGGAATGGGTGCAACAGCTTCAAGCATTGGCGGCCTCCTTCAGTTCGATGCCGGCCATAGCGTCGATTTCATCCCAGCTTTCAGCGGTCATCATGTCCGCCCAGCGCTTGTAGAAGCCGCGCGCGGCAGTTTCGGCGAAAGTGTTATTGGTGATTCCGGGAATGCCATCATCACGGCGCTCCTCGAAGCCCAGACCCATTTGCATGCAGAACTCGGTTTGCTTGGCCATATGACCGCGCAACACCTTCTGCACTTCCACCCAGTTCTCGGAATCATCCTGCTCCAGAAAACCGGCCGGGCCAAAGGCGCGAGCGTGGCTCTTCTTGAGGGCTTCCTTCACGGAATCCGGGGCGGCCTTGTCGGCAATACAGAAGGCCCACACCTCAATCTGGTTCGGCCCACGCGGATGCCAGATGCGCAGCGTCTGCGTGCCATTCAGCCAGGAAAGGGTTGGGAACATGGTGTTGTGCCCGGCCAGACGCAGCGCCCGCACACGGCCAACACGCTTTTCTGTTTCCGCATAGGTTTCACGGAAATAGGTCGAAACCTCACCATCCACCCACACATTGGCGTCGGGCTTTTCGGTGAAGAAGAAGGCGCTGCCATGCCCATTGCCGGAGAACTGCACGCCGCCAAGGCCATTGGCCCATGCTGGTTTGTCGGTCTGCCCCTCACCCAGCGGTGCGCCATCCGGCTTGTTGGTGGCCACCGGCTGCAATACCTGCACAGCAGAACCATGCGTATAGGGCGCATGATACTGATCTGAACAGAACTGCTCGGCCGCAAATTTCCAGTTGCACTCGATCACCCATTTATGGATGCCGCCGACAACTTCGGTGCCTCCTTCGCGGCGATCCAGAAAACCATCAAGATACCAGGCCATATCGCCCAGATAATCTTCAAGGCCGGGCGCGCTTTCATCCCAGTTCCCGAAGATCAGGCCCTTGTAAACGGCCAGACGCGGCACCTTGCGCATGCCCCATTTCGACTTGTCGAGCGCGTTGCGATAGGCTTCCTCTTCCAGTGGCACGGATTTCAGTTCGCCATCCAGCCCGTAGGACCAGCCGTGATACGGGCATGTCAGCGCACGCGTATTGCCCTCTTCCGCATGGCACAGTTTCATGCCCCGATGACGGCACTGGTTGAGGAAGGCCGCAACGGACCCATCCTTCTGGCGCACCACGATAACAGGATCTTCCCCCATGAAAGTGGTGAAGAAGTCTCCGGCCTTGGGAATCAGGCATTCGTGGGTCAGAAACAGCCAGGAGCGCGCAAAAACACGTTCCAGCTCCAGCTCATAGATCGCCTGATCCGTATAGATGGCAGGTTTGACGACACCTTTTTCGGCATCAATCAGACTGCGGACATTGAGCTTGTCGTCCATACAGCGCTCCTCCTTCATGGCTGCCCTGTTCATTCATCAGGTCCGGGCATGCGAGTGAGCAAAACCAATCAGAATTCTGGAATTGGAAGAAATATTTTCTTCCTTGCCGTTTAAGACGAAAAATGTCTCAATGGGCTGATGGAACTGAGACATCTGCGCTATTTTGTGGCGGTGGCCGAAGAGTTGAACTTCACCCGCGCAGCCGCCCGCCTCAACACGGCCCAACCCTCTTTCAGCCAGCAGATCCGTGATCTGGAAGCCGAAATCGGCACACCGCTGCTACTGCGCACCAAGCGGAGGGTGGAACTGACAGACGCCGGACGGGTCTTTCTGGATGAAGCCCGCCTTGTGCTGGCCCAGAGCCAGCGCGCCATTACGCTGGCCCGCCGCGCCGCGCAAATGGAGGCGCGCAAACTCACCATCGGCTTTCTGCCATCCGCCGAGGTGAAGATCTTCCCCACCATGCTCTCTGTGATGAGAACACGCCTTGCCGACCTCAACCCGGTGTTCCGCAGCCTCACCACCGCCGAGCAGATGGAGGCATTATCCCGGCGCGAGATTGATGTGGGCTTTGTGCGCCTGCCGGTGACAGACCCCGCTCTCGTCTGGAAAACGGTTCTGACAGAACGCCTTGCTGCCGTCATTCCGGCAGACCACCCGCTTTCCACGGCTTCCGCCATTGATATTCGGGAACTGGCGCAGACGCCTTTCCTGCGCATTACACCCGAGCAAGCCGGCGGACTGCACGAGATTGTTGATACTTATCTGCGCGATCATCAGGTGGAAATCACCCCTGCGCAGGATGTCGATAATGTCATCACCATGATGACGCTGGTGGGGCTGGGCGCCGGCTTTGCCCTGCTACCGGATTATGTGGCGCAACTGCTGTTCCGCAATGTCACGACCCGTCCCTTGCAGAAGAATGCGCCGAATGTGGAACTGGTGATGGCCTGGCATCGCGAAAATGACTCTCCAGATCTCGCCGCCTTCCGCGACCTGGTCTGCGAAGTGCTCAACCTGCCAGAGACATGATGCGGCCCGGAGCATGCACCGTGTGCACCGCACAATGTGCAACGCACACGCATTAAGATGTTTTGCGTCTGAATAAGAAATGGAATTTGTATTGGCCGTGCCGAGGCGGCTTTCCCATCTTCCAACGGTTCTCAAAACACCCGTGGAGGAAAGCCCCATGGCCAGCGCCGCTGCCGGAGCATCAACACCCCATAACGCCCAGGCATCCACCACCCAGCCCGAGCTGCGCTCGCTGTGGTCCGCCATTGCCGGCGGGGATGTCCATCTGCACTATATTGACGCCAAGGGCGTGAAAACCCGCGTACTGGAGGCCGGCGAAGGCCCGGTGCTCATTCTGCTGCACGGCGTTTCAGGCCATCTGGAAGCCTATCATCGCAACATTCTGGCCCATGCCAAGCATTTCCGGGTGTTCGCGGTAGATATGCTGGGCCATGGCTTCACCGACAAACCCGACCGTGACTATGAAATCATGGATTATGTGGAGCACCTGCGGGATCTGATCGACGCCATTGGTGTCGTGAAGGCGCATATCTCCGGCGAATCCTTGGGCGGCTGGGTGGCCGCGCGCTTTGCTGCCACCTATCCCGAGCGGGTGGACCGGCTGGTGCTCAATACGGCCGGCGGCATGATCGCCGACCCGAAGGTAATGGAACGACTGAAAACGCTGAGCCTGGCCGCCGTACGTTCGCCAGACCGTGAAGCCACCCGCAAGCGCCTCGAATTTCTGATGCTTGACCCCACTATCGTGACCGAGGATCTGGTGGAAGCACGCTTCGCCTGCTTCCGTCGGCCCGGCATGGTGGAAGCCATGGAACGCATCATGTGCTTGCAGGAGCCGGACATTCGCCAGCGCAACATGCTGACGGAGGAAGAGCTGGGCCGCATCACCGCCGAAACGCTGGTGCTGTGGACCACGCATGATCCCACCGCCTCTGTCGAAGTGGGCCAGCGCCTCTCCCATCTGGTGAAGGGCTCCAAATTCGTGGTGATGGAAAATTGCGGACACTGGCCGCAATATGAAGACCCGGAAACCTTCGACCGCATCCATATCAACTTCCTGCTGAATGGCGCGGCATGAGCAAAGCTATTGCCACCGCAGCCGCCCGGCTGCGCAGCGCGCAGGACAACCGCACCCCCTGCCCGCCGCTGAACGACCTTCTGCCCGCAGGCGATCTCAACATCGCCTATCAGGTGCAGGAGGCCGGCACGGAAGCCGCCCTGGCGGCCGGGCGGGTTCTGGTGGGGCGCAAGATCGGCCTGACCTCCCGTGCCGTACAGCAGCAACTGGGCGTCGATCAGCCTGATTATGGCATGCTGTTTGACGACATGGCTGTGCCGGACGATTGGGAAATCCCCTCCGGCCGCCTGCTCCAGCCCAAGGTGGAGGCCGAAATCGCCTTCGTTCTGGGGCGGGATCTGACCCATAGCCACGCCACCCTGGCTGATATCATCAGCGCGGTGGACTATGCCGTGCCCGCCATTGAAGTGGTGGATTCGCGCATCGCAAACTGGAAGATCAGCATTGTCGACACCATCGCCGACAATGCCTCCTCCGGCCTGTATGTGCTGGGCAACACGCCGCGCAAGCTGGATGGGCTGGATCTGCGACTGTGCGGCATGGTGATGGAATGCGCCGGAGAGGTCGTATCCGTCGGGGCTGGCGCAGCCTGTCTTGGCCACCCGCTGAATGCCATGTGGTGGCTGGCCCGCACCATGGCCCGTTCAGGGCGTCCGTTAAAGGCCGGAGATACGGTGCTCTCCGGTGCACTGGGCCCGATGGTCACCGTGCCGACCGGAGCCGCGCAGCAAGGCTCCGTTTATGAGGCCCACGTGGCCGGGCTCGGCTCTGTGCGGGCGCGTTTTGCAACTGCGGACTGATCCCGGTCTTCAGCCCCAAAATCGACACCCTGCCGGAGAGGTCTCGCCTCTCCGGCAGGGTTCTTTTTATTGCGCCCAATCCGGGTCCGCCGTGAAGGAAATGGTCAGCCAGCTATCCTGTCCTTCTTCGCAAGGGCCGAGGGCTGAGCCGATTTCGGCGCGAATGGCATCCCATTCCTCCAGCGTCCGGGCGGGCAGATGGGCCGGCGCAACAAACCACAACTCCACCTGCCGCACCCGCCCCACCTTGGCGACATAGGCGCGATAATCCAGAAAACCGTGGCGCTCCATCACATCTGCGGCCACCTCATCCACCTGGTTTTTCAAAGCCTGCGGGGTCACCAGCAAAATTTCGGCGAAGGCCTGCCGTATGGTGCCGATGGGCATGGGGATGATGAACAGGCTGACAATGACCAGAGTGAACGGGTCCACATAGGAGGCTGTCCAGGCATAGGATGTGCCCTGCACCGCATAGCCGATGCAGAAAGCCAGCAGCAACGCTGCGGAAATGCAACCCGCCATGAACCAGGAACGCACATCCAGCGCCACGAAATCCGAACGGATCTGGCGATTGAGCAAATGCTCCACCACCGCCATAGCCATGCAGACGAGAGTGGCGAACAGCGCGTACAAAATGGCCTCATCGAACACCAGCGCATTGCCCCCATCCAGCAAACTGGTGATGGCGTTGATGAGCGCATAGACCGCAATAGCCAGAAGGATGGTGCCATTGAGCCCCAGAACGATGGGCTCAAGATGCCAGAACCCCATGGTGAAGCGGTTCCGCAGGCGACGCGAGAGCTTGCCTTCCTGTACTGAGGCCACGATGAGCCGGGAGACAAACAAGGCCAGCACACTCATGCTGGCGTCAATCAAGCTGTAGACGGCATCAAAGGCAATAGCCAGAGAGCCGGAGATGAGGCCGAACAGCACCCCCACCCCCGCCACCACCAATGTGACAGCGATGGAAGCCCCCAACAGATTCTGCTCATTCCAGCGGCTTTTGGTTTCCAGCTTGCTTTCCATCACACTTCACCCTGACGCATATTGTCCCCATCCAGTTTGTTGGCGCGCCCGCAACGCCCCCAATACCGCGGCCAATCCGGCCGACGGCCACAGATTTTGCAAGAAGTAATCAAGAAGAACTTCTGTTCTCAACGCCCTATATTCTTCGCAGACAAAAGGCCATCCCCCATAGCCCGACGGCATTCTCCACAACACATGCGCACCATGGCCGCTCGCGAATGCCAATCTTCCCTGCGCCCACCTGCCGCAGGATGCCATCTCCTGCTTCACTCCAGTGCAGTGGAATCCTCCGCATGAGTTGTCAGAAGGGCGCAGGCTCACTATAGAACACATCAAGGACGGGTATTTTCACACCCGGCCAATGGTCATACTATCCGGGCTGAGAAACATGGTGGCACGCATCTACAAGCCGGCGCGCAATGCAATGCAGTCGGGCACTGCCAAGACAAGCTGGGTCCTGGAATATGAGCCTGAAAAGGCGCGCCAGGTGGAGCCGCTGATGGGCTACACCTCCTCGACCGATATGAACAGCCAGATTCGCATCGCCTTCGAAACGAAGGAAGAGGCGGTGGCTTATGCCGAGCGCGAGAAGATTCCCTATCAGGTGTTCGAGTCGCACGAGCCTGCGCGTCGTCGCATTGCCTATTCTGACAACTTCTCTTTCAACCGCATGGGGCAGTGGACTCACTGACCCCCCCAGCACACCAATCAGAGCCCGCGCCTGAACAGGCCGGGCTCTGCCTTTGCCGTGCTCCCGCAGGGCGGGATACAGGCCGGATGGGGCATTTTGCGCTTCTGACCGGGACATCTGAAAGCCTCCGGCATTTTCTTACCCCGAAAAATGCCCTAAAAGCACCGCACCGGCCCCGTAGCTCAGCTGGATAGAGCAAGTGCCTTCTAAGCACTAGGTCGCAGGTTCGAACCCTGCCGGGGTCGCCATTTTTCATATATTTCAGCGTGTTGATGGCTTTTGATGCGAATGCACAACCGCCCGGAACATGAACAAACCGGGTAGATTCGGGAATTTCGTCGCAGAAAGTCCCGGAAAAGTCCCGAAGTATGGGCCTCAGCATTCCGCTCACCACCATCAGCTTTTTCTGAATGCAAGCCGGCTCGTCCCTTCAGCCTCCACTAATATTCGAAAGCAATATATCTTTGAAATAGCGACGTAAAAACTGCCGTTACATCTTATTCATCCAACCATCGCACATCTGTCATGCAGTTCCCGGAAGAACCTTTCTGAGCCTGTTGAAGGCGTCTTTTCTCGATGCAAGCCTGAGGCCAGCCATGACCGATAAGCCGCGTGACGAAATTTCCTGGGATGCATTTGATGAAATGCGTGACCCGCGCCCAGCCCGCAACCAGTTCGATGATGTCGTAGACCGGGCCCTTTCGCGCCGGGGCTTTCTGGGTGGTGTGCTGGCCTTCGGTGCTGGCGCATCCGTGTTTGGCACGGGGCTGCTGCGCAGCGGCCCGGCGCTGGCTGAGGCCCCCGCCGGGATGGCCGCACCTGCATTCGGCTTCGAGCCGGTTGCTATTGGCACGGACTTCAACATTCAGGTGCCGCAGGGCTACAAGTGGAAACCACTGGTCCGCTGGGGTGACGCCCTTTTTGCCGATGCCAAGGGCAGCTATTCGCCTGAAACCGGCGTGCCTCTGGCCACCTCGGACAAGGTGTTCGGTGAAAATACCGACGGGATGGAGCTTTTCGTTGTTGATGGCCACGAGATCATCGCTGTCAACTCGGAATATGTGAACCCGAAGATCAACCTTCCCGCCGCCTCCGGGGGCAAGCCGCAATCCGCCGATGAAGCGCAACTGCTGAAGAATATGCAGGGCGTGACGGTGATGGAAGTTGCCAACACCGGCAAGGGCTATGATGTGGTGTTGGACAGCCCCTATAATCGCCGCATTACCAATGAAACCTCGATGACGATGGACGGCCCTGCCGCGGGCACCGAGCTTCTGCGCACTGCCGCAGACCCGGAAGGCAAGAGCCCGCTGGGTACGCTCAACAATTGCGGCTCAGGCAAGACGCTGTGGGGCACTTATCTGACCTGCGAAGAAAACTTCAACGGTTATTTCGGCATGGGCACCGAGCGCACCCAGAGCGAGGGCGAGAAGCGCTACGGCATCAAGGGCACCTCGCTCTATCATTATGAAAAATTTGATCCGCGCTTCGATATTTCGGCCAACCCCAATGAGCCGAACCGCTTTGGCTGGGTGGTTGAGATCGACCCTTCCAACCCCAAATCCACTCCGGTGAAACACACCGCGCTCGGCCGCTTCAAGCATGAGAATGCCGAGATGGTGCAGGCGAAGGATGGCCGCATCGTCGTCTATATGGGGGATGATGAACGCGGCGAATTCATCTACCGCTACGTCTCCAATGACAGTTGGGCCGAAGGGCAGCCGACCGATGGCCTGCTGTCGAATGGCACGCTCTATGTCGCGAAGTTCAATGATGATCTGAGCGGAGAATGGCTGCCTCTCACGCCCGAAACCACCGGCATGAACCTGCCCGAACTGCTGGTGTTTTCCCGTCTGGCCGGCACCAAGGTTGGCGCCACCACGATGGATCGGCCCGAATGGATCTCGGCTCATCCCAACCGGGCCGAAGCCTATTGCGCGCTCACCAACAACTCAAAGCGCGGCGGCAAGATGCCCACCAATGCCGCCAACCCGCGTGAGGCCAATGATTATGGCCAGATCGTGCGGTGGCGCCCTGAAGGTGGGGACCATGGCGCGGACCGCTTCGCGTGGGATCTGTATGTGATGGCTGGCAACCCCGCCGTGCACAAGGATGCCTATGCAGGCTCGAAAAATGTCAACACGGGCAATATGTTCAATTCGCCCGATGGCATGGCCTTCGACAGCACTGGCCTGCTCTGGATACAGACCGACGGCGACGACAGCAATGAAGGTGATTTTGCCGGGCAGGGCAACAACCAGATGCTGGTTGGCAACCCTGATACGGGCGAGATTGCCCGCTTTCTTACCGCGCCGAACGGTGCTGAAGTGACGGGTTTGTGCTGGTCCGCAGATCGCAAAGTGGCCTTTGTCGGCATCCAGCACCCCGGTGGCCACTGGCCGGATGGTGAGGGCAAGCCGCGCTCTTCCGTCATCGCCGTCTGGCGTGAGGATGACGCGCCCATCGGCTGAGCCGGCGAGGCGACAAGACAGAGCGGAGGGATTAACCGCCCGCAGCGCCCATCTTCTGGGCGCTGCGGGCGGCTTTCTCCGCTTTCCCCGTTCCCATAAAGCCCCCATGCTCTTGGCATGCCATGCACTTACAAGCATTGTCAGGACCAGCCGGAAGCCTTATCGTCGCGCAAAATTGGATATCAGG
Source organism: Haloleucobacter albus (assembly GCF_052492075.1). Classification (NCBI taxonomy): domain Bacteria; kingdom Pseudomonadati; phylum Pseudomonadota; class Alphaproteobacteria; order Hyphomicrobiales; family Xanthobacteraceae; genus Haloleucobacter; species Haloleucobacter albus. The sequence continues at coordinate 248,168 of NZ_JBQWAS010000022.1, read as the reverse complement.
GGAACACGATGCGGATCCTGAAAGCATTGTTTGTGATTGTAGCGCTGCTGGCGTGGGTGACCTTCGTGTACAACCTGTTTGCCGGTGAAGCAGAGGCCGCGTTTGATTATGGCCTGTGGGCGGCCATGTTCACCGTTCTCTCGTGGCTGACCCTTGCGGACAATACGGAAGAAGCGCCGCATCACTGAAGCCAAATGCCACAGGGGCGGCCGCCAAGGTCCGCCCCTTTTCTTTCCGGCGTGAGGGTCTGCCTCATCCCCCAAAGCGCTTTGCGCACAGATGCACCACTTTATCCTGAGCCCCACCCAGAAAGCAGCAAGCACCGGCGGCGAGGACATCACCGGCTGGCTCGCTTTCCGCCCGGCATGACTGTGGCATCATCACACCTTCAAAGACCCGTACTTCCGCAACAGCGATGAGCGGAACATATGCAGCCCCCGCCATCATGCACCGGTGATGATGGCGCGCAGGCTACCCGTATCACCCTCAGCCGGCCTTACCCTTTTGCATCCTCCAGAATCATCCGGGCCGCCTTTTCCGCAATCATGAGGGTGGGAGAATTGGTATTGCCCGATGTGATGGTGGGCATGACAGAGGCGTCGGCAATACGCAGCCGACCCAGCTTGCGCAGGCGCAGGCGCGGGTCCACCACCGCATCTTCATCCGCCCCCATGCGGCATGTCCCCACCGGGTGAAAAATGGTCGTGCCAATGTCACCGGCCGCACGCTCCAGATCCTCGTGGGTTCGGTATTCCGGGCCGGGGCGATATTCCTCCGGGCGAAACTTCATGAAAGCCGGCTGGGCGGCAATGCGACGGGTCAACTCAATCGCGCGGACAGCCACATCGCGATCCGTCTGGGTGGAGAGATAATTGGGGCGAATAGCCGGCCCCGTTCGGAAATCCGGCCCCTTCAGATGAATGGAGCCCCGGCTGTCAGGCCGCAGATTGCACACACTGGCCGTCATGGCCGGGAAGCTGTGCACCCCGCCGCCAAACTTGTCCAGGCTCACCGGCTGCACATGATATTCCAGATCCGGCGTTGTCTTTTCCGGCCCGGAACGGGTGAAAATGCCCACCTGGCTCGGGGCCATGGCCATGGGGCCGGAGCGGTTGAACAGATATTCCAGCCCAATGGCGGCCTTGCCCAGCAGGCTTGTCGCCTTCTCATTCAGTGTCTTCACACCATGCACCTTGTAGATGAGGCGCAACTGGAGATGATCCTGCAAATTCTCGCCAATGCCGGGCACATTCACTTGAGGCGCAATGCCCACCTGTTGCAGCACATCACCCCGGCCAATACCGGACAGCTCCAGAATATGGGGTGAATTGACCGCGCCCGCGGAGAGTACCACCTCCCCTTCAGCACGCACATCATGCACCTGCCCGCCATGGTGATAGCGCACGCCAGTGACTTCACCCTTCTCGATCAGCAGGTGTTCCACCTGTGCCCCTGTGAGCACCCGCACATTGGGGCGCTTCATGGCCGGGCGCAAAAAGGCCTTGGTAGCGTTCCAGCGAATGCCACTGCGCTGGTTCACATCAAAATAGCCGCCGCCTTCATTGGTGCCGACATTGAAATCATCCGTACGGGGAATGCCGGCCTCGACAGCCGCTTCCAGAAAGGCATCCAGCACATCCCAGCGCACACGGGCCTTCTCCACCCGCCATTCGCCAGAGCCGCCATGCAACTCATTCTCCCCGCGATAGAAATTCTCCTGCTTGCGGAAGATGGGCAACACATCATCCCAGCCCCAGCCTTCGCAGCCGAGCTGCCGCCAATGGTCATAATCGGCGGCCTGTCCACGCATATAGATCATGCCATTGATGGAGGAGCAGCCCCCCAGAACCTTACCGCGCGGATAGGCGAGCGCACGCCCATTCAGCCCCGCCTCGGCCTCTGTGGAGAAACACCAGTCGGTTCGCGGATTGCCGATGCAATAGAGATAGCCAACCGGAATATGCACCCAGTGATAATTGTCGTTCCCGCCCGCCTCCAGCACCAGAACACGGTTGCGAGGGTCCTGCGACAAGCGGTTGGCCAGCACGCAACCGGCACTACCCGCGCCGATAACAATGTAATCGAAGGTGTCCATCCTGGCGGCCCCCATGCCGGGGCCGTTCGCAGAAGGCGTGGCCCCTGCGTTGTCCCGGTCTTTTCAGTTTTGACAAAAATCTGGAAAACAGGTGGAGCCGGCGCGCGGCGGACTCCACCCGCTTTTCAGTTATCCACCCGGAAGCCGAGCTTCTGACCCAGCCTGGTGGCGTAGAATTCGCCCACAATGCCCCGGCGGAACACCAGCACGCACACCATGAAGACGAGGCCGATGAGAATGGTGACGGGGAAATCCGATGTAGCGAAATAGTTTTGCAGGGAAACCACGAGCCCGGCCCCCACCAGCGGACCAATAAGTGTGCCAATGCCACCCAGAAGTGTCATCAACACCACTTCACCGGACATCTGCCAGCCCACATCTGTGAGAGTGGCGAACTGGAACACCAGCGCCTTCAGCCCTCCGGCCAGCCCGGCCAGCGCGGCCGACATGACAAACGCTCCCAGCCGATAGCTGCGCACCGAATAGCCCAGAGAAATGGCGCGGTTTTCATTCTCGCGGATGGATTTCAGGATCATCCCGAAAGGCGAGTTCACGAAGCGCCAGATGATGAGCAGGCTGATAAGGAACACCGCGAGCACGAAATAATACATGTTCGTGGTCTGCGAGAGATCAATCATGCCAAACAAATGCCCGCGCGGCACGGACTGGATACCATCTTCACCATGGGTGAACTTGGCTTGTAGGCAGAAGAAGAAGAACATCTGCGCCATGGCCAGTGTAATCATGGTGAAATAGATACCCTGCCGCCGCAGGGCGATCGCGCCGATCACCAGCCCCAGCAATGAGGCGCCGGCCACACCCACCACAAGCCCCCATTCCGGCGGCAGCCCCCATTCCTTCACCGCATGCGCCGTGAAATAGGCCGCCCCCCCAAAGAAGGCCGCATGGCCAAAACTGAGAAGCCCCGTATAGCCCAGCAGCAGATTGAAGGCCGCTGCAAACAGGCCGAAGCACAAAAGCTTCATGAGGAAGATGGGGTAGAGCACAAAGGGCGCAACCATAAGGAAGGCCAGACAAAGCCCCAGCACAATATTGCGGAACACCGCCGCGCCGGGCATGACCTCCACACCGGAGGCCAGAGGAGTATTTGGAGAAGTCATCTGTGTCTTGGCGGACATGTCACGCCTCCTTCCCGAACAGGCCCGCAGGACGCAGGATCAGGACAATGGCCATGATGACGAAGATCACGATATTGGAGGCTTCCGGGTAGAAGACCTTGGTCAACCCTTCGGCGATCCCCAGCATGTAGCCGGTGACAATGGCCCCCATGATGGAGCCCATGCCGCCCACAACCACCACCGCGAACACCACGATGATAAGGTTCGCCCCCATCAGCGGGCTGACCTGATAAATGGGTGCGGCCAGCACCCCGGCGAGGCCCGCCAGCGCTGCGCCAAGCCCGTAGGTCAGCGTCAGCAGCAATGGTACATTGATGCCGAAGCTCTGCACCAGCGGCGCATTTTCCGTGGCCGCACGCAGATAGGCTCCAAGCCGTGTCTTCTCAATGAGCAGCCACACGCTGATGCAGGCCACCAGAGAGGCCACCACCACCCAGGCGCGATAAGTGGGCAGGAACATGAAGCCCAGATTATACCCGCCCTGCAAAGCCTTCGGTGCCGCATAGGGCTGGCCGGACGACCCGAAGAAGTAACGAAACGTGCCTTCAATCGTCAGTGCCAGGCCAAAGGTGAAAAGCAGCCCGTAAAGGTGATCCAGCTTGTAGAGCCGCGAGAGCATCGTGCGCTCCACCACCGCCCCGAACAGGCCAACAATGAGTGGGGCCAGCACCAGCGCCACCCAGTAGCTGAGCCCCAGTTGCGAGAGCAGCAGCAGGGCGGTGAAGGCCCCCAGCATGTAAAGCGCGCCATGCGCAAAATTGATGACCCGCAACAGGCCGAAGATAACAGCCAGCCCCAGCGACAAAAGCGCATAGAAAGAGCCGTTGATGACACCAACAAGAAGCTGGCCGAGTAATGCCTGAAGCGGCACGCCGAGTATCATGATCATGTCAAACACCCAGCTCCTTGTTCAGAAACTCCATACGGTTCGGCAGATCGCCCACCGGGAATTCCACCACCATCTGGCCGTGATCCATCAGGTAGAAGCGATCTGCGATCTTGGAGGCGAAGCGGAAATTCTGTTCCACCAGCACCACGGTCATGCCGCGTGTCTTCAGCTTGTTGAGAACTTCTCCGATCCTCTGGATGATGACGGGCGCAAGCCCCTCGGTGGGTTCATCCAGCAAAATGCAATTGGCGCCGGTGCGCAGAATGCGCGCCATGGCCAGCATCTGCTGTTCACCACCGGAAAGCTTGGTGCCTGGGCTGTTGCGCCGCTCCAGAAGATTGGGAAACAGCTCGTAGATTTCATCCAGAGACATGCCGCCCGAGGCGACAGTGGGGGGCAGCATCAGGTTTTCTTCCACCGAGAGGGTGGCGAAGATGCCGCGTTCTTCCGGCACAAAGCCCAGCCCGGTGCGGGCCACCTTGTGCAGCGGCAGCTTCATCAGATCATGCCCGGCAAGGGTGATTTCGCCCTGGCGCTTGCGCAACATGCCCATAATGGTGCGCAAGGTGGTGGTTTTACCCATGCCATTGCGGCCGAGAATGCAGATCATCTCGCCCTGATCGACATGAAGATCCACCCCATGAAGAATATGGCTTTCGCCATACCAGGCATGTAGCCCGGAAACTTTGAGTAGTGGCGCCATCAGTCCTCGGTCCCCATATAGGCGGTGCGTACGCGACGATCCTGACTGACGGTCTCGTAGTCGCCCGAAGCGATGATTTCACCGCGCTGAAGCACGGTGACCTGGTGGCAGATGTCTGAAACGACAGAAAGATTGTGCTCCACCATCAGCACGGCGCGGTCTTTGCCCACGCGGCGGATGATGTCGGCAACAATCTGCACATCCTCCTGCCCCATGCCGGCCATGGGCTCATCCAGAAGCAGCACCTCCGGCTCCAGCGCCAGGGTGGTGGCAATCTCCAGGGCGCGCTTGCGGCCATAGGAAAGATCGGTGGCTCGAAAGTCGCGATACTGGGCAAGGCCAATATCGGCGATCAGCTCCTCCGCCCGTCCGTTCAGCTTGTCGAGCGCGGAAAGGGGAAGCCAGAACTGGGTGGCAAGATTGGCCGGACGTTGCAGGGCCACGCGCACATTTTCCAGAACCGTGAGGTGCGGAAACACCGCCGAAATCTGGAACGAACGCACCATGCCCATACGGGCCACCCTGTCCGGCCGGGTGTTGGTGATATCCGAACCCAGCAGGGTTATCTTTCCCCGCGTGGGCTGAAGAAACTTTGTAAGCAGGTTGAAGACGGTTGTCTTGCCCGCGCCATTGGGGCCAATCAGGGCATGAATTTGGGCATGACGAATGTCGAGATCAACATTGTTGACCGCTGTGAAGCCCGAAAAATCCTTGCCCAGCCCGCGCGCGGACAGCACGATCCGTCCATCCTCACCTGCATGTGCAGAGATGGTGTTCATTTCTCATCCGCCTCGATCATGCACCCGATGGGCCGCAGGATCTGAAGATTTGAGGTGTCGCGTTGTGTGCGCGGCTCCCGGCAGGCGCCTCCCCTCTCGGGAGGCGGGGCGGACAACGCCTTGCTGTGTGGCTGAATGCCCGCCCGGCCGGTTCGCGCGCCTGAGACTGCGCGTTCAGATGCTCACTTCACGAGCGGGCAGCCGGAGTCTTTCGGGTCAATAAAAGCCTGGTCGCCAGGAATGGTGGCCAGAACGGTATAATAATCCCACGGAATGTCGCTCTCGCCGGGCTTCTTCACCTGCAACAGATACACATCCGAGATCATCCGCCCATTGGGTGCCACATATCCACCTTCCGAGAAGATGTCGTTGACGGGCATTTCATGCAGCTTTTTGGAGACAGCTTCGGTTTCATCTGTCCCCGCGGCATCAATAGCCTTCAGATACTGCGTAACAGCAGAATAGGTGCCGGCATGAACCATATTGGGATAAGCCCCGGTACGCTCATGGAAGCGCTTGCCAAACTTGGCGGTTTCCGGCGTGCGGTTCCAGTAGAAGCTTTCCGTCAGGGTCAGTCCCTGCGCGGCATCCAGCCCCAGCCCATGCACTTCAGAAAGGGTCATCAGCAGCGCGGCAAGGCGCTGGCCGCTCTGGGTGATGCCAAATTCGGAGGCCTGCTTGATGGCGTTCTGAGTATCCATGCCGGCATTGGCAAGGCCAATAACCTTAGCCCCGGAGGCCTGCGCCTGTAGCAGGAAGGAGGAATAATCCGTCGTGGCCAGCGGATGGCGGACTGAGCCCAGCACCTTGCCGCCATTCTTTTCAATCACCTTGCTGGTATTTTCTTCCAGCGAATGGCCAAAGGCATAATCTGCGGTGAGGAAGTACCAGGTATCTCCACCATCCTTCACCAGCGCACTGCCGGTGCCATTGGCCAGCATGTTGGTGTCATAAACCCAGTGGAAGCCATAGGGGGTGCACTGCTTGCCCGTGAGATCGCTGGTGGCCGCCCCCGTATTGATGGTGATCTTCTTCTTGTCATTGGAGAGCGCCTGCACAGCAAGGCCCACCGATGAGGTGGTCAGATCCATGATGGCGTCCACGCCTTCGGTATCATACCACTGGCGAGCAATATTGGCGGCGATATCCGGCTTGTTCTGATGGTCTGCCGTGATGACCTCAACAGGCACCCCCAGCACCTTGCCGCCATAATCCTCCACCGCCATCTTCGCGGCTTCATAGCTGTTCTTGCCACCAAAATCCGCATAAACGCCGGACTGGTCGTTGAGAATACCAATCTTCACCTTGCCATTGGACACCTCCGCCATGGCGGGGGCGGAAAAAGTGCCGGCGGCGACCAGTGCAGCGACAGAAGCCGCCATAAAAAATTTGTGCATGCATTCCTCCCAGAAAACCGCAGCGAGCCTTCTTGTGCGGGTTACCCGCCTGGGCCTCATCTGTCGGTCCAGCCTGCATTTGAGCTGTTCCGGCGCAGTTTGTTCGCGCTCGGCATTGATACGATCTACGCATAACTGCATTGATGCAAGAGCATGGCATGTCCTAATTTGGAACAGCATCTGTTCAAAAATGTACAAAGTCGGATACAGATGATGTTGCAGCAGTGAGAAACCCAGTATTGGCGCAGCATTTCTGCCACAGCTCTTCCCGGCCCGGCCCAGCTGTCAGGCGGTGCATCACAACTGGATGAACTCAAAAAGAGAGTCCGATGACGAACTTTGCGTGGGATGATTTGCAGTTCTTCCTGGCTGTGGCGCGCGCCGGGCAACTCTCGCGCGCTGCTCGACAATTGCGCACCAGCCATGTCACCGTTTCCCGTCGGGTGGACAGGCTCGAACAATCCCTCAAGCTGCGCCTGTTCGAGCGCCATCCGCGCGGCTATGAGCTGACCTCACATGGCCGCCGCCTTCTGGCCAGCGCCGAGCGCATGGAAGCCGAAAGCCAGAAGCTGGAAGAGGCTATTTCCGGTGAGGCGGAAGCCCAGCGCGGCGTGGTGCGTGTAGCCATGCCGGAAGGCTTTGCTCATTTTTTTACAACCCGGCTGCTCGTGGCCTTCACCACCCAGTTTCCCAATATTGCACCGGAACTGGTGGCCCTGCCGCAGGTCATGTCCCTCTCGCGCAGGGAGGCGGATTTGTCTGTTACGCTGGACCCGTTCCGCGCCAGCACCTATAGCAGCGCACAGTTGTGCCCCTACAAGCTGCGCCTGTATGGCGCGCGCGATTATCTGGCCAGCCACCCGCCCATCACCAGCCGCGACATGCTGAGAGAGCATCGCTTTATCGGTTACATTGAAGAGATGATCTTTGCGCCCGGACTGGATTATCTGCACGAAGTACATGCCAATGTACGGGCGCAGATCAAGAGTTCCAGCGTCTTCAACCAGATCACCGCCGTGCGTGACGGGCTGGGCCTGGCTGTTCTGCCCAGCTATGTGGCCCGCGCCCATTCCGACCTGGTGGAAGTACTGGGGCAGGAGGTTGTCATCCAGCGTTCTTACTGGATCAACTGTCACCGCGACAGCCTGCAGTCACCGCGCGAGCGCGCCATCATGACATTTCTGCGCGCGGGCGTGGCTCGTCATGCCGCCCTGCTGGCGGCTGATTAGCCGGCTTTATCAAACCTGAAGGGGGCCGCCGCAGCAGCCCCCTGAAGACGACGCCTCACGCATCACTTCATTGTTGGCATCACAAACTCCGCGCCGGAACGAATGCCCGTAGGCCAACGTGTCGTAATGGTCTTGAGCCGGGTATAGAAACGAACCCCTTCCGGCCCGTGCATATGATGATCGCCGAACAGCGACGCCTTCCAGCCACCGAAGGAGTGGAACGCCATCGGCACCGGGATGGGCACATTAATGCCCACCATGCCCACCTTGATGCGATGGGCGAACTCGCGCGCAGCATCACCATCTCGGGTGAAAATGGAGGTGCCATTGCCATATTCATGCACATTGATGAGATGCGCCGCCTCATCATAGCTCTTCGCCCGCACCACCGAGAGAACTGGGCCGAAGATCTCTTCCCGGTAAATGCTCATCTCCGGCGTCACATGGTCAAACAATGTACCGCCGATGAAGTAGCCATTTTCATAGCCTTGCAGCTTCAGGCCACGCCCATCCACCACCAGCCTTGCGCCCTCTTCCACGCCGGCATCCACATAGCCACGCACTTTTTCCAGATGCGCGCGGGTCACCAGCGGGCCCATCTCGGCTTCCGCATCGGTTCCCGGCCCCACCTTCAGGGCGCGTACGCGGGATTCAAGGCGCGCCATCAGTTCATTGGCGGTTTCCTCGCCCACCGGCACAGCCACGGAAATGGCCATGCAGCGCTCCCCGGCAGAACCATAGGCTGCACCCATGAGCGCATCCACGGCCTGATCCATATCCGCATCAGGCATGATAATCATGTGGTTCTTGGCTCCGCCCAGCGCCTGGCACCGCTTGCCTGTGCGCGCGGCGGTTTCATAAATATAGCGGGCGATAGGCGTGGAGCCGACAAAGCTGATGGCGGAAATATCCGAATCATGCAGCAGCGCATCCACGGCCTCCTTATCGCCATGCACCACATTAAACACGCCATCCGGCAAACCGGCTTCCTTCAACCAATCCGCCAGCAGAAGGGCGGCGGAAGGGTCACGCTCGGACGGCTTGAGAATGAAGGTGTTGCCGCAGGCCAGCGCCACCGGGAACATCCACATGGGCACCATGGCCGGGAAGTTGAACGGGGTAATGCCCGCCACCACACCCAGCGGCTGACGCACGGCGTGGCTATCCACCCGCGTGCCGACATCTTCAGTGATCTCACCCTTCAGAAGTTGCGGCGCGCCAGTGGCGAATTCCACCACTTCCAGCCCCCGCTGCACTTCACCCAGCGCATCTGAATGTACCTTGCCATGCTCGGCAGTGATGGTGGCCGCAAGCTGGTCAGCCCGCTCTTCGGCAATGCGAAGGAAGGCATTGAGAATACGTGCCCGGCGCAGCGGGGTGGTTTCGGCCCAGCCCGGCGCGGCAGCCACCGCAGCCTCTACGGCCGTGCGTACATCCGCCGGGTTCGCCAGCGCCACACGGCCGCTTTCCGCACCGCTGGCCGGGTTGAACACCGCCACGCTGCGCCCGCTCGTGCCTTCAACGCGCTGCCCGCCAATATAGTGAGGAATGGTCACGCTCATCTTCCGCTCTCCCGCCTGTTCCGCCCGTGCGCCCCTGTCCGCCGGAGCTGCACATGATGAAGGTTGGCAGTTTGCCCTTCACACCACGCACATCAATGCTTAATTTCCAAAATCCATTGTGCAGATTTTATAGCCAAGAGAGATGCGGAACTATGGATTGGGACCATCTGCGCATCTTCCTCGCTGTGGCTCGGCACGGGCAATTGCTGGCGGCGGCGCGCCGGCTCCGGCTGAACCACGCCACCATTGCCCGCCGGCTGGATGCGCTGGAGCAAACTCTGGGTGCACCGCTTTTCGAGCGCGGCCCGGCCGGCACGCGCCTGACAGCCGCTGGCGAACGCCTGTTGCCGGTGGCCGAGCGTATTGAAACAGATGTGCTCGGCATCGCCGAAAGCTTTCAGGATGAAGAACAGGATGTCTCCGGCACGGTGCGCATTGGTGCGCCGGATGGGCTGGGCAATTATTTCCTTGCCGCCGAACTCGGCCTTCTGGCCACCCGCTATCCGGCGCTCACACTGGAACTGGTGCCCCTGCCCCGCACCTTCTCCCTCTCCCGCCGGGAGGCTGACCTCGCCATTGTTCTGGACAGGCCCACGGAAGGGCGACTGGTAGTGGCCCGGCTGACGGATTACACGCTCAGCATCTATGCCTCACGCGCCTATCTGGCCCGCCACGGCACCCCGCAAACACCGGAAGAACTCGATTGCCACATGATCGTGACCGGGGTGGAGGATCTCTCCTATGCCTCGGCGCTGGATTATGCCACCGTTCTGGAAACCCATGCTGCGCACACCTTCCGATGCGCCAGCGTAATGGGGCAAATGGAAGCCGTGCGCGCGGGTGCCGGCATTGGTGCTCTGCATGATTTTGCCGTCCCGCCACCCGGCCCGGTTGAAGCTGAAACGGACCTGATCCGCATTCTGCCAGCCCTCACGTTCCAACGCAGCTACCACCTGCTCTCTCACACCGATACGCAGATGGTGCGGCGCATTGCCGTGGTGCGCGCCTTCCTTCTGCGCCGCTTCCGAGAAGAACGCCCCCGATTCTGCATGATGCAGCCAGAGAACTGACAGTAAACGGAGGCGGCATGGAGCACCCGCTCGCAACGCCGGGCGAAACCGTATTGGGAAGAGAAAATGTATCATATTCTGAGGCTGATGGTGCGGGCGGTCGGACTCGAACCGACAAGTTGTTGCCAACGGCGGATTTTGAGTCCGCTGCGTCTACCAATTCCGCCACGCCCGCACATATCCCGGCTCATTTCATAGAGCGTGTGGCGGCCCACCTGCTCAAGAACCGATATCAGCGCAAAAGGGCCGAAGCACCCTTCGCACTGTGCGCTTCTCATTCCAACACCTTGGCGGCAACGTCAAGATGTTTCCGGCGGATTATCCATCCTGCCGGCCTTCCTCGGAGCAGGCAAGCCTTTCTCCACAAGATGGAGGCGGGTACCGGACCCGCCTCCCTTCAAGCGAAGGCGCCAGAAGGCTCACCCGCCCATCATGATGATCCACACCATGGCCATGGCCATACAGGCAAGAGTGACAGGCACCCCAGCCCGCGCAAACTCTCCAAAAGAAATCTTGATTCCGCAGGCCTTGGCCTGTTCCACCACGATAATGCCGGCAAGAGAGCCGAACACGATCAGATTACTGGAAAAGCCCGTGCCCAAAGCAATGGCCGCCCCCAGCGCATCGGCATTCTCACCGGGCTGAAGGAAGGGCACCAGCAACATCACCGCCGGATTGTTTCCCACCACATTGGAGAGCACCCCGCTGACGAGAAACAGCGCTATCGGCTGGTCAAGACTGACGCCCCAAGCCCGCATGTCGTTCAGCAGCTCCTGCGGCAGGCCCGTTGCCGCCAGCGCGGCATTCACCACAAACAGCCCCATGATGAGGAGAAGCAAATTGCCATCGACCTGCTTCAGCATATCCGCAGAAGAGATCTGCCGGTTGATGAGCAACACGCCGGCGGCTGTCAACGCGATCAGATCTCGCGGCCAGTCACTGAAGATGAAAGCCACGACAACAACAACCGTCACCACAGCGGCCTTGACTGTCTCCACCTTGTCCAGCACCGGAGCATAGGCTGGGGTCGGGTTTCCGGCCCCGGAGCTGGCGGGCAGCGTCCAGCGCCCGCGATACATGAAGGCTACCAGCCCCCACACGATGGGCAGGGAAAGAATGGCGGGCACCAAAGCCACCTGCATGAAGCCCGTGAAGGAGAGGCCAAGCCCCTGCGCCGCAATCATGTTTTGCGGGCTGCCGATCAGCGTACCGACAGAGCCGGCATTGGCCGCGAAGCAGAAGGCCAGCAAAAAGGGCACCGGGTTCAGCCCCCGCGCCAGGGTCAGCGAAACCAGCAGTGGCACCATGGCCACCACCACCACATCATTCGTCAGCAATGCGGAAAGCACGCCCGCCACAATGACGAGCACCCCCAGAAGCGTGGGGGAATTGACAGGCAATGTCGCCACGCGCTGGGCCGTCCAGGCATAAAATCCGGAAACTCCGAACGCCGCAGACACCACCATGAGGCCGAACAACATGCCGACGCTCTGATAATCAATCGATTCCCATGCCTGTTTGGAAGTGATGCTGCCCACGGCCATCATGGCCAGGGCGCCAACCACAGCCGCGCCCGTCCTGTCCACCTTGAAGCCTGGCAGCTTGCCAAAGCCCATGGCGACATAAACGAGCAGGAAAATCAGTAGGGTTGCGTCCATTCGCATTCGCCATTTCAAGGGCGATGCAGAACACCGCCCAACAATTGAGAGCGGCACAATAATGCCGCCCCCATATCATTCCATCTTGTGGCGGGTCATGCAGAACAGTCAGTTCCCGCCACGGCTTTTTTCCACAGCCGCATGATATTTGCGGCGAATATCATCCAGATTCACCGTCGGCTCTGGCAGCTTCAGCTTCATGTCTTCCAATGTCTTGCCGATGACATGCGAGACCGCCAGATTGCGATACCATTTATGGTTGGAGGGGATAATGTACCATGGCGCATGCGGGGTGGAACATCTCTCCAGCATATCCTCATAGGCTGCGATGTACTGATCCCAGTAATCACGTTCCTTGTAATCCGCCTCACTGATTTTCCATTGACGCGCAGGGTCATCCAGCCGTTGGCGGAAGCGACTGAGCTGTTCTTCCGGCGAGATATAAAGGAAGAATTTGAGGATGGTCACATTGTGCTGGGTGAGCATCTTCTCGAAATCATTAATCAGCTCATAGCGCTCAGACCATATGGATTTCGGCACCAGATCGTGCACGCGCACCACCAGCACATCTTCATAATGGGAGCGGTTGAACACCCCAACCTGCCCCAGCCCCGGCACATGCGGATGCACGCGCCACAAAAAATCATGCGCCAGCTCTTCCTCTGTGGGTTGCTTGAAGCCCTTCACCTGCGTGCCCTGGGGGTTCATGGCCCGCAACACATGCCAGCAGGTACCATCCTTGCCGGCGCTGTCGATCCCCTGAAGTACAATTAGCAACGCATGTTTCTTCTCGCCATAGAGCTTCTCCTGAAGCTCCGTCATGCGGGCGACATTCTTGTCCAAATCTTCCTTGGCATGCTCGGCGGAGGTGTAATCCCCATGAAAGGACGCATCAATGTCTTTCAGCCGAACCTTGCTGCCCGGTTGCACCCTCAGCTTGCTGCGCAGACCCATCACCGCCTCCTATTTCACGGGCACATCATGTCTTCGATATGCCGCCATCTTGCACGAACAGGCGGAATATGGATGCGCACACGCCTCACAACGTATTCACCCCGTTGTTTAGGCGAAATGACCTTGAAACCTCAACACCCCATAGCCCGCATCTGAAAGCATGGGCCAGTTTCACAACTTCAGGCAAGGTCAATATTGAGCGAAATCCTGACAAGACAATACGATATCATGAAAACATATATATTTTCCTGATATTCCATAGTGTTACCATGGAAAGAATGAAAGCGATGAGCCGCCGTGCAAAAACCTCATGGCGTGTGGCACTCAGGAAATGCTATAAATGTTCCTGTTTCGTACATGATTTTTCGTGAGGAGAACGTCCCATGGCCCGGCGCGCCGGCAGTGCCGATCTGCCCCTGCATCATGGCCGCGTGCCGGCATGGCTGGGCCAGCGCATGGCGCGGCTGGGGGCGGTGATTACCCAAGCCATCGTGCATCATTACGGGCGCGATGAATTTCTGCGCCGTCTTTCACACCCCTTCTGGTTTCAATCCTTTGGGGCGGTAATGGGGATGGACTGGCACTCCTCCGGCATCACCACCAGCGTGGTCGGGGCGCTGAAGCGAGGCCTCACGCCACTGTCCGGCGAACTGGGCCTGCATGTATGCGGCGGCCGGGGACGCCATTCTCGCAATACCCCGCAGGAATTGCTGGATATCGGCTTGCGCACCGGGCTGGATGGCACGGCGCTGGGGCAGGCCAGCCGCCTTGTCGCCAAGGTGGACAGCGCGGCGGTGCAGGACGGTTTTGATCTGTATCTGCACGGCTTCATTCTGGCGAATGATGGCAAATGGGTTGTCATCCAGCAGGGTATGAACGGGCAAAACCGGCTGGCCCGGCGCTATCACTGGCTTTCGGAGGGGCTGAAGAGCTTTGTGGAAAGCCCGCACAGCGCCATTGAGGGCCAGCGGGGCGGCAATATTGTCAACCTGACGGATGCCCGCGCCAAAGCCTCGCGCGTGAGCCAGCTGGATCTGCTGCACGCGCTGGGGCCGGATGGGATTGCGGATGAAATCCGCCGGCTGAAGGGCAAACCCGCTACTGTCGCCGCACCACCGGACGCTCCCTTTTTACCGCATCTCATCATGCCGGAACATCATGATGTGCGCAGCGGCGATGTGATGATCCGCCGCCTGCATGGCGCACTGGCCGCTGCGGCTGACAGGGGGCCGAAGGATTTCGCGGATCTGCTGCTGGTGCCCGGCGTCGGGGCGCGCACGGTGGAATCCCTCGCCATGGTGGCCGAGGTGGTGCATGGCGCGCCTTGCCGGTTTGCGGACCCCGCCCGCTTCTCCCTCGCCCATGGCGGCAAGGACAGGCAGCCCTTCGCCGTGCCCCTGAAAGTATATGACCAGACCATCACCGTGCTGAAATCCGCCATGGAGGCGGCACGGCTGGGGCAGGATGAGAAGCTGGAGGCCATACGCCGTCTGGATGCACAAGCCCGGCAGATGGAACGTACCGCCACAGGGCCGGATCTGGATACCCATATCGCAAGGGAGCGCCAGCGCTCCGCCAGCTATGGCGGGCGCAGTGTCTTCGGGCATGAAAAAGATATGGCGCCACCCGCCACCACCACCGCCCGGAAAGGCTGAAAGCCCCTCGTGCCCCTCTGGCCACGCACCTGAAGGCAGATGCAAAAACCCCCGCATCCGGCAGGATACGGGGGTCTTGAAAGTTTCTCCTGCACCGGCAGCCCTCAACGGAACCGCGCGCGACAGGTGAAGCCTCATCACTTCGTGACAGCGACCGCCACGGACTGCTCGAAAGTGACCTGCACCAGATCACCAACATTCAGTTCCTTGAGCTTGGCCTTCTGCTCATCCTTCTTGGCCTGCACCTCATAGACGCGGCCTTCCGGGCCACGAATGGTCAGCGTGGCGTCATCGGGGTCGATCCGCACGATTTCACCAGTCAGGCGGATGGTGTCGATCACCGCACCGGCAGGCGGACCATCCTCAGGGGCGGTGCCAATGGCCTGCGCGACTTCAATGCCGATGCCCGCATCCTTCTCCGGCTTGGCGATATCCACCACCACGGCATCCGTATGCGTCACGACGATGGTGTCGCCCACCTTGATCTCGTCGAACTTCTTGATGACCGGCCCGGCCTGCACGGTGAAGATCGCGCCTTCAGGCCCCTTGAGAACGACCTGACGGGTCTCGGCATCCACGGCGATCACAGAGGCGCGCACCTGGCTCACATCCACTGCGGCATCACCGGCGACGGGCTGGGCAAAGGCAGCCGTCGCGCTGAGAACCGCAGCGCTCGCAACCATTGAAAGACGCGAAGCCATCTTCTTGAAAATCATCGTCTGGATCTCCCTGTGTCCTTCCCGCCGCCTCATATCGGCAGCTTCAAAGGAGGTGGATGATACCGGCTCTCCATTCGACGTTTCCGAGGAATCACGAACAGATTGCGAGATGAAACCGGCCCACCCGCTTTGCAGCATAGTCGCCCCGCCATGGCGGACCAATCCATTTCAGAAAAGATGACACCGAATTAATGCAGAGCCGCGCAAAAGCCCCCTCTTCCTGAAATAGAGGCGTGCATTCATCCACAAAAGCAGGCATTGCGCCCATTTTGCATCCACATTGCAGGGAGCGGACCACAGCAAGGCACCAGAATCATCTCGCTCCGGGAGAGGCATTCGCTCAGCCGGCCAATAATCCTACCCGAAAGTAAGATACTTTACCCGCGCGCATCATCCGGGCATAAGCAGCCTGCACGGCCGGCTGGTCGGCAGAAGGCTCTGCCGCAATGCCCGCCGCACCTTCAAGGAGAGAACGCCATGGATCTGGCCGTTATCGGTTCTGGCCTCATGGGCGGCGGCATCGCCATGGATGCTGCCCGCCATGGGCTTGCTGTCCACCTTTATGATGCCAAGCCGGAAAATATAGAACGGCTGAAAGCCCGCGCCGCCAAGGTGTATGCCCGCTGGGTAAAGAATGGCCGCATGAGCGAGGCCGAGGCCGAGGCCGCTCTGGCCCGCATGGTGCCGGCCCCCAGCATGGCTGATCTTGGTGCTGCGGATGTCATCATCGAGGCTGTGTTCGAGGATCTTGACGTCAAGCGTGAGGTGCTCACCGCTCTTGCTGCTCATCTGGGCCCCAACAGCATCGTGGCCACCAATACCAGCGCCCTGCGCGTGCGTGATCTGGCCGAAGGCTTCGCCTTTGCGGACCGGGTTCTGGGCCTGCATTATTTCAGCCCGGCGGAAGTTTCCCCGCTGGTGGAAGTGGTACGTGCAGAAAAGACCAGCGATGAGACGCTGGAGCGCGCCGCTGCCTTCCTCAAGGCCACCCGGCGCACGCCCCTGCCCTGCGCCGATGCGCCGGGCTTTGCCATCAACCGCTTCTTCTGCCCCTATTACAATGAGGCCACCCGCATTGTGGAAGATGGCCTCGCCACCCCGGCAGAGGTGGATGTGGTGGCGCGTGAACGTCTGGGAGTGGCAGCAGGCCCCTTTGTGGTGCTGAACCTGATTGGCCCGCGCGTCTCCAGCCATGCCATGGCCAATCTCTCCTCCCTCGGCCCGTTCTATCAGGTCAGCAAGCTGCTGGTTTCCCGCGAGGAAGAGACTGCACCTTATGAGCTGCCCGAGGACGCGGTTCTCCCGGCCCGCGCTGATGAGGTGGAAGATCGTCTTGTGGCGTCCATCGCCATTCCGGCTCTGGAATTGCAGGCCGAGCATGTGGCTGATCCGGCGGAAACAGACCGGGGCGCGCAACTGGCCCTGCGCTTTGGCGAAGGCCCCTTTGGGCTGATGCGCCGCTTCCCGGCCGCTCGCCTTGAGGCCGCCGTGAAAGCCATGTGCACCCGCCATGGCCACCCCATGCCCACCATCACCCTGCCCCCCGCCCCCTGAGCAACCGGCAGGTTCAATATAAAAGGCCATCACCTCAAGTGATGGCCTTTTTCATGTCATCCGGGCCTTGAGCGCCGTCAGGCATTCAAGCCACACAATCAAATCATGGACAAAAGCCAGAAGATGACAGTTACGGGGGTCGATCTGGTCTTTCATCAGCACCTTCTTCACCTTGCGCACAGCTTGTCCGCCCCCCCCAAGGAAAACATAAGTCATATTCATATCGCCATGGCCTGTATCCATTCAGTTTTCAGCCTTCAATGCGCGACATAGGGGGTGAAGACGCTGCTGTTTTCATCCACCAGCAAGGCCCGGCCAATCAGCGGAAAAGCACGCTGCGGACAGGCCGGGCGCTCGCACACCTTGCAGCCGGCCCCGATGGGCGTGGCCGCTTCCGGGTCATCCAGCGCCATCCCCTTGGAATAGACCAGCCGCCCGGCATGGCGGATATCGCAGCCCAGCCCCACCGCGAAGGTCTTGCCCGGTTGCCCATAGCCTCCGGCGCTGTGCCGCACCGTGCGGGCGATCCATAGATAGGTGCGTCCATCCGGCATCTGCGCCATCTGGGTGAGAATGCGCCCCGGCTGGGCGAAGGCCTCATACACATTCCATAAGGGGCAGGTGCCACCCACGCGGGAGAAATGGAAATCCGTCGCAGACTGGCGCTTGGAAATATTGCCCGCCCGATCCACGCGGATGAAGAAGAAAGGAACACCCAGCGCCCCCGGTCTCTGCATGGAACTGAGGCGGTGACAAATGGTCTCGAACCCCACGCCAAACCGGGCCCCGAGCCGTTCAATATCATATCGCTCGACCTCTGCTGCGGCGAGGAAGGCCCCATAGGGCATCATCAGCGCGCCCGCAAAATAATTGGCCAGACCAATCCGGGCCAGAGCATGGGTTTCCGGCGCGCCCATGGCGGCTTCGGCCGCCAGCGCCTCGATTCGCTCCCCCTGTTCCAGAAAGGCCAGCTGGGTGGCGATCTGGAACGCCCGCCGTCCATCCTCCAGCCGGCGTGAGAGATGCAACACGCGTTCCGAGCCCCGGAAACGCCGCTGCATGCCCTCCTCGCCACTGCGCACAATGCGCACGCCATGGCGCACCTCCAGATAGCGCGCCAGCCCTTCCGCCATTTCACCGGGCACGAGTCCGGCGCGCTGGGCCAGAGCTTCCGCCGCCTCTTCCAGCGCATTGAAATGGTTATGGTGGGCATAGAAGAAATCACGCACCTGCTCATAGGGCATGGGGGCATTGGGCGTGGCCATGCCACCGGAGCCCAGCCCCAGTTCGCCGGCCAGCGCATCGGCCCGCTCCTGCACATGACGATAGCGCCGGTGCAGGCCCAGAATGGCCCGGCCCAGCGCCGGCATGGCTGAAACCACCTCCTTCACCTCGGCCAGACTGACGGACTCATGCAGCACCGGATCGGCGAAGACCTCACGCAGATCCGCCACCATGCGGGCCTCATCCCCCTCCGAGAACAGCTGCACATCCACGCCGAAGATCTCGTTGATCTTCAGCAGCACGGAGACGGTGAGCGGGCGCTGGTTCTTTTCAAGCTGGTTGAGATAGCTGGCGGAGAGCCCCAGCGCCTGCGCCAGAGCCACCTGGGTCAGCCCCTTCTCCTCGCGCAGACGCTTCAGGCGCACGCCCACAAAGGTCTTCTTCATGGCTCCTCGCATATTCGCAATATTTGCAAAATGAACTGAAAACCCTCGCAAACCTACGCATTTTCAGTCATTTCGCGCTTTCTGTTTAGCAAATATTGTGAGTAACACGGTCAGCGCAAGTCTTTTTCTGCGGCTCAGACCATCTCGTTCAACAGCCCACTTCCACGCGCTGAAAGATGGAAGCAGACAGAACCGGAAACGCCCAGATGGACACAGCCCCCACCCCCCACCGCCCTGAAGAGGCCATGCAGAGCCCGCCCGGCCCGGTGACCTGCACACCGCCGGACCACCCCACCCACACCCGTTTCGTGGAAATGGTGTTTCCCGATCAGGCCAATCACTACGGCACGCTGTTTGGCGGCAATGCGCTGAGCATGATGGGCAAGGCCGCCTTTGTGGCCGCCACCCGCCGCGCCCGCAGCCCGGTGGTGATGGCCCGCTCCGAAAAGACCGCCTTTCATGTGCCGGTGCGCGTGGGCGAGATCGTGGAACTGGATGCCCATGTCACCCGCGTGGGCCGCACTTCCATGACCGTGGAAGTGGACGTGACAGCCGAGACCCTGCTCTCCGGTGCGCGTCGGCTGGCCGTACGCGGTTCCTTTGAAATGGTGGCGGTGGATTCCACCGGCCGTCCGGTCCCCGTACCGGACACCTCTCTTCACCCTGAAAACACATCCAAGGAAGCAGCCCAGTGAAGCAGCATAGCGTTCGCACCTACAAATCCGCCGAACATCTGCCCCGCACCGAGCAACTCGCATGGAAGATTGCGGAAGTCGCGACGGACCCGGTTGCGGTGGATGATGATGTGGTGGAGATGATCGGAAACCGCATCATCGACAATGCCTCGGTTGCGGCCGCATCCCTCACCCGTCGCCCGGTGGCGAGTGCGCGCCTACAGGCACTGGCGCACCCCTATCAGCCCGGCGCAACCGTGTTCGGCCTGTCGCAGCACCGCCGTTTTTCTCCCGAATGGGCGGCATGGGCCAATGGCGTGGCCGTGCGGGAGCTGGATTTCCACGACACCTTCCTGGCTGCGGAATATTCCCACCCCGGCGACAATATTCCCCCGGTTCTGGCTGTAGCGCAGCATTGCGGGCTGGATGGGCAGGCCCTCATTCGCGGGCTGGCCACAGCCTATGAAATTCAGGTGGATCTGGTGAAGGGCATGTGCCTGCACGAGCACAAGATCGACCATATCGCCCATCTCGGCCCCTCGGCGGCGGCGGGCATCGGCACGGCGCTGGGTCTCTCGACCGAGACGGTCTATCAGGCGGTGCAGCAGGCGCTGCATGTCACCACCACCACGCGCCAATCCCGCAAGGGCGAGATTTCCAGCTGGAAAGCCTATGCTCCCGCCTTTGCCGGCAAGATGGCGGTGGAAGCGGTGGACCGGGTGATGCGCGGCGAAGGCGCCCCCTCCCCGGCATGGGAAGGCGAGGACGGCTTCATCGCCTGGCTGCTGGGTGGCCCGAAAGCGGAATATATCGTGCCCCTGCCCGAGAAGGGCGAAGCCAAGCGCGCCATTCTGGACACCTACACCAAGGAACATTCGGCGGAATATCAGAGCCAGGCCCTGATTGATCTGGCCCGCCGCATGGGGCCGAAGATCGGGGATCTGTCGCAAGTGGAAAGCATCGTCATCCACACCTCCCATCATACCCATTATGTGATCGGCACCGGCGCGAACGACCCGCAGAAGATGGACCCGAAGGCGAGCCGTGAAACGCTCGACCATTCCATCATGTATATCTTCGCCGTCGCGCTGGAAGATGGTGGCTGGCACCATGTGCGCTCCTATGCGCCCGAGCGCGCCGGCCGGCCCGGAACGGTCGCCCTCTGGCACAAGATCTCCACCGTGGAAGACCCGGAATGGACGCGCCGCTACCACAGCCGTAATCCGCAGGAAAAGGCCTTTGGCGGCCACGTGGTGGTGAAGCTGAAGAATGGTCAGGTCATCAAGGATGAACTCGCCATCGCAGACGCCAACCCGCTGGGTGCGCGCCCCTTTGGGCGGCCGCAATATATCAACAAGTTCCGTACTCTGGCGGAAGGCGTCATTGCTCCTTCCGAGCAGGATCGCTTCCTTGCCACGGTGGAGCGCCTGCCCCGGCTGAAGGCCGATGATCTCAACGGCCTCACCTTCACGGTGGACCCGGCCCTTCTGGGCGCACCGCATGCCACCGGCATCTTCGACTGGCGCGGCGCGACAGCATCCTGAGGCCCCCTCATCCACGGGCGTGGGACAGAACAGCAGCCCCATGCCCGTGGCCCTCATCACTCCATCACGCGGGCCTCGCCACACAGGTCGGCCCCGGCTCAGGGAGGTTCACATGACCCAGACCAGCACCAGCCCGGCTGCAACCGTGAAGAAGCCGAAGAAGTCCGTCGCCCTGTCCGGCGTCGTGGCGGGCAATACGGCCCTGTGCACGGTGGGACGCACCGGCAATGATCTGCATTATCGCGGGTACGATATTCTTGATATGGCGGAAAGCTGCACCTTCGAGGAAATCGCCTATCTCCTCATTCATGGCAGCCTGCCAACCCCGGCGGAGCTTGCCGCCTACAGCGCCAAGCTGAAGACCATGCGCGGCCTGCCCGCCGCTGTGCGGCGCACGCTGGAGGAACTGCCCGCCGCCGCCCACCCCATGGATGTGATGCGCTCCGGTGTCTCCGCTCTGGGCTGCGTGCTGCCGGAAGCCGCCGACCACAACACCCCCGGCGCACGCGATATTGCCGACAGGCTTATCGCCTCTCTCGGCTCCATGCTGCTTTACTGGTATCACTACACCCAGAACGGCCGGCGCATCGAGGTGGAAACCGATGATGACAGCGTGGGCGGCCATTTCCTGCATCTGCTGCATGGCAAGGCCCCGCTGGAAAGCCATGTGCGGGCCATGCACACCTCGCTCATTCTCTATGCCGAGCATGAGTTCAACGCCTCCACCTTCACCGCACGCTCCATCGCCGGCACGGGCGCGGATTTCTATTCCGCCATCACCGGGGCCATCGGCGCGCTGCGCGGCCCCAAGCATGGCGGGGCGAACGAGGTGGCCTTTGAAATCCAGAAGCGCTACGCCGATCCGAACGAGGCGGAAGCCGATATCCGCCGCCGCGTGGCCGCCAAGGAAGTGGTCATCGGGTTCGGCCATCCCGTCTATACGGTGGCGGACCCGCGCAATGTGGTCATCAAGAAGGTGGCGCGCCTGCTCTCCCAGGAGGCCAGCTCCACCCGCATGTATGACATTGCCGAGCGCATCGAGAGCGTGATGTGGGATGCCAAGAGCATGTTCCCCAATCTCGACTGGTTCAGCGCGGTTTCCTACCACATGATGGGTGTGCCCACCGCCATGTTCACCCCGCTTTTCGTCATTGCCCGCACCTCCGGCTGGAGCGCGCACATCATTGAACAGCGGCTGGACAACAAGATCATCCGCCCCTCGGCCAATTATGTGGGGCCGGAGAACCAGGTGTTCGTGCCGCTGGAAGCGCGCGGACAGGCCGGCCTCAATGGCGTGACCCTTCACCAACACGCCATCTGAGGCCCACCGGAGACTGAAGGAAAGGCCCGGCGCTCCGGCCGCATCATCCTGCCAAGCCATGCCCCTGAGAGGCAGGGTGCGCCTTTCCTTCAGTTCCCCGGAAGCACCTGCCCCCGGTTCGCCGCCAGCCTTTTCCCGGCTGCGCCTTCATGCCAGACTTTCCCATTCCACAGGCCATGCGCGCCCACGCCCATTGAGCGCCGCAAGCATGGCCCAAGGAGAAGACCATGCCTTATCTCGTCGCCAATGATCTGCCCGCCGAACCCGCCGGCATCCGCTTCCGAACCCTTGTGGAACAGGGCGGCATCGCCCGTCTGCCCGGCGCTCATAATGGCCAGGCTGCACTTCAGGCCCGCGCCGCCGGCTTCCAGGGCCTCTATCTTTCCGGCGCGGCAATGACCGCCTCCATGGGCCTGCCGGATCTGGGCATCATCACCGTGGATGAGGCCGCCTTTTTCATCCGCCAGATTGCGCGCTCAAGTGGCCTGCCACTGCTGGTGGATGGCGATACCGGCTATGGCGAGGCGCTGAATGTGATGCACATGGTGCGCACCTTCGAGGATGCGGGCGCAGGCGCGGTGCATATCGAGGACCAGCTTTTGCCCAAGAAGTGCGGCCATCTGAACGACAAGAAGCTGGCTGATGCGCACGACATGGCTGCCAAGGTCGCCGCCGCCGCGAAGGCCCGCCGCCATCTTTATCTCATCGCCCGCACCGATGCCGCCGCCAGCGAGGGGCTGGATGGCGCGGTGGCCCGTGCCCGGCTCTATATGGAAGCCGGAGCGGACGCCATCTTCCCCGAGGCGCTGAACACCGCCGAGATGTTCCGCGAATTCGCCCGCCGCATGCCCGGCGTGCCGTTGCT
Source organism: Haloleucobacter albus (assembly GCF_052492075.1). NCBI lineage: Bacteria > Pseudomonadati > Pseudomonadota > Alphaproteobacteria > Hyphomicrobiales > Xanthobacteraceae > Haloleucobacter > Haloleucobacter albus. The sequence goes on along the minus strand of NZ_JBQWAS010000022.1, from coordinate 224,691 downwards.
CGCCAATATGACGGAGTTTGGCCGCACGCCTTTCTTCACCGCCACCGAGTTTGAAGAGATGGGCTATCGCATGGTGATCTGGCCGGTTTCCTCTCTGCGGGTGGCCAACAAGGCGCAGGAAAAGCTTTATGCCACTCTCGCCCGTGACGACTCCACAAAAGCCATGGTGGAGGAGATGCAAACCCGCGCCGAGCTTTACGACACGATTGGCCTGAAGGATTTCGAGGCGCTGGATGCCTCGATTGTCGCCACCGTGGTGCCGGAGCAGGCGGCCGAATAAGGCCGAAGCCCGCCCCCACGTTTGAACGGACTGCTCATCGGAACAAGCGCGCGGGAAAGCATCATGCCCCCCCGCGCTTTCACCCGCTCCATCCCCTCGCAACGCAAGAGGTTACGCCCAGCGGGCCGGCCGCATATTCCCGCTGGAAAGAGCCGGAAAACCGGCGGGCGCAATATGTCCACTCTAACGCGGCAACGGGCTGTCCATTCCGAAATAGCGCTCCAGCAGCCCATCCCGCGCGCGGAAACCGGCAGGCACCTCATGGCGCGCCTCATCCTGCACCAAACGGGCGAAAGTGAAACGTTGCCCATCCCGCTCGGCCCAGCCCACAAACCAGCCAAAGGCCCGGTTTTCATCGAGTTGCCCATGCTCATCACGCGGAAAGCCCGCACCCGTCTTGCCATGAAGATGCCAGCCGCCCGGACGGGTGCCATAATCTGAAATGGCAACGGTGTTTTTCACGGCGTCGGCGCTCACCGGCAATGCGCCGCTCAGCATATGGTGGAGAAAACCCACCTGCCCGCGCGGCGAAATCTGCAAGGATGAACTCAGCCAGGCCCGGCTCAGGCCATTTTTCTTTCCGGGGTCGCCGCTCACATCCATATTGCCGTAATCAAAGCCGCGCACATAGGCCGCAAAACGTACCTCACCCAGACGCTGCGTGAGCTGCTGGGAATACCACACCACGGAATCGCGCATCCATGTGGTGGGGTTGGCCGGCTGCTTCCATTCCTCACGCCAATCCACATATCCCTCGCGGAAAGGCCATTCCGGCGTGGTGGGCGAGGTGAGAATACCAGCGTCAAACCCCATCAGGCTCAGCGCCAGCTTGAAGGTGGAGGCCGGTGGCATCCGGCCCGTGCAATCGCCCTCTTCCACCACTGGCTTGTGCGCGGGCTCGGCCATGATGAGCGTGCACACCACCCGCATCTTCCCCGCCCCATCCTCCGCATGGGCAGCGGAAACCATCAGCATGCCCGCGCCGAACACCGCCAGGGTGAAGGTCCGCACAGGCCCCCAAGGGGAATTTCCGCATACTGGCAGGTGGTGTCTCATATAGGTGCCCCTCGGCATGGCGTGGAGGCCGCATTCTGCATCACCCCATATGGGCCTTGCAGGATATTTCTGTCTCTCCGTCACGGCTCACGGCCTCATCCCCATTTTCCCCGCACTGGTGCAAAGCCATGGAAGTGATGTTTGTCATTGTCGTGCCGTGATCGGAATGTTTGCCTGTCAACACATGGCCGCCCGGCAGAGTCGGCGGCCAGAGGGAGAGAGAAATGCAGACCGCAGATTTCGTCGCTACCATTTTTGACGGCAAGTCCAACCCCAACAAGGTCACCGTGGCCTTCACCATGGCGCTGAATGCGCTGAACAAGGGCCACAGCGCCATCATTCTGCTGATGGTGGAAGCCGTGGAGCTTGGCAAGCCGGGCGCGACGGATGGCATGGATATTGGCAAGCCCTTCGCGCCGGTTTCCGAGATGCTGGAAAAGTTTCTGGCTGGAGGCGGGCGTATCGCCGTGTGCGGTTCCTGCATGATTCATAATGGCCTCACCGCGGAAGAAATGGTGCCCGGCTATGAGATCATCACCGCATCTGACGTCGTGGATCTGCTGATGGCATCCAAGGGGTCCTTGCAGATCACCTGATAAAAAAGCAGCCCCATTCTGCGAAGGGGCTGCCAAGGATGCTCCAGGAAGCAGGAGCCAAAGATCGGTTTTCAGACGGGAGCGCGCCGGCAAGGCCCGCTCCCGTCTGTTCTGGCCGCCTGTTGAGGCGAGGCTCACAGATACAGCAGCCCCAGACTGAAGATGATGCCGGTCCAGATGAAGGCGATGACGCAATAGCCCATCACATCGCGCACCCTCAGCCCTGCAATGGCCAGCGCCGGAATGGTCCAGAAAGGCTGGAGCATGTTGGTCCACTGGTCACCAATGGCCACGCCCAGCGCCACCTTGGCCTGATCGGCGCCCAGCTGGGTTGCAGCTTCCATCATCACCGGGCCCTGAACCGCCCACTGGCCACCGCCGGAGGGCACAAACATGTTCACCACACCACCGGAAATCATCGCCCAGAAGGGCAGCGTATCGGCCGTGGCGGCCACCGCCAGCGCTTCGGACATGATCTGCGCCAGGCCAGAGCTCATCATGATGCCCATGATGCCGGCATAGAATGGATATTGCAGGATGATGGGGCCCAGCGTGCGCCCGCCATCGGTGATCAGCCGCACATAGTGGATCGGTGAATTGGTGAGCAAAATACCGGCGATAAGGAAGCCGAAATTCACGAAGTTCAGATCAATCGTGCCGCCATTCATCACCTTGCTGACAAGGTAGAACACACCGGCCAGACCCACGATCCAGTTCAGCCAGCGGCTTTCGCTGATGCGCTCGGCCGGGGTGGGGTTGGCATGGTGCTCACCCTGCTGCGGCTCCACATGGCCGGGATCGAACTCGATGCAATCCTTGTCCGCCGGGCGCATCAGGCGCATCACGAATGGCAGGGTCAGGAACACCACCAGCACGATGATGATATTGGTGGAGCTCAGCAGTGTATCGCTCAGCGGAATGGTGCCGGTGATGTTGCTGAGAAAGTGCCCCTCCTCGGCCACCTTCAGCGCCACCGAGCTGGAAAGGCCCTGATGCCACAGCACGAAGCCGGCATAACCGGAGGCCACCAACAGCGGATAATGCACCTTCACATTGCGCTTGCGGCACACATTGGCCACCTCACGGGCCACCACCGCGCCCACGATAAGCCCCATGCCCCAGGACACCAGAGATGCGGCCGTGGCAACGAAGGTTACCAGCGTATAGGCCGCACCGGCGGAATGGATGGAGCTGGCGGCAGCATTGATGCCGCGCTGCATCAAGGGCGTATTGGCCAGCGCATATCCGGTCACCAGTGTCATGGAAATCTGCGCCGTAAAGGTCAGCAGCTTCCACACCCCATCGCCCCAGCCAATAACAGCAGCCTGGGGAGACTGACCCGCCACGGTAATAGCCAGCACAAAGGTCAGGATCGTCAGAAGAATGGCGAAGATGAACGCATCGGGCATCCACCGTTCCATCAGCTTTACAAACGGATTGGCGAAAGCGTTCAGCACACTTCCGCGCTCCCCTCCCGGCTGATCTGCGCGCGCAGTTGTCATATGTTGAATCCTCCCATGCCCCTTTTATTCAGGGGTCGTCTCGGTTTCTGTCTGTCAGGCCATTCTGGCGGGCCTGTTTTTGTTTGGCTCAGGCCACCAGCGTGGCTTCAGTGGCGGCTTCCACCTCGGCGCGGGTCACGCCATCCGCCAGCTCCACCAGCGCCAGCCCGCCCAGCACCACATCGAACACACCCAGATTGGTGATGATGCGGTTGACGACACGCTGGCCCGTGAGCGGCAAGGTGCATGTGCGCAGAAGCTTGGGCTCGCCCTTCTTGTTGGTGTGGTCCATCACCACCACCACACGCTTGACGCCGGCCACCAGATCCATGGCCCCGCCCATGCCCTTCACGAGCTTTCCGGGGATCATCCAGTTCGCCAGATCTCCCTCTTCGGAAACTTCCATGGCACCCAGAATGGCCATGGCGATCTTGCCTCCGCGGATCATGCCGAAGCTTTCCGCGCTATCGAAGAAGGCGGCGTGCGGCAGGGATGTCACTGTCTGCTTGCCGGCATTGATGAGATCGGCGTCCACCTCGCTCTCAAGCGGGTAAGGCCCCGCGCCCAGCATGCCGTTCTCGGAATGGAAGGTGACGCGCATGCCTTCCGGGATATGGTTCGAGACAAGAGTGGGAATGCCGATGCCAAGATTGACATACATCCCGTCCTCAAGCTCCTGTGCGGCGCGTTTCACCATCTGGTTGCGATCCCAGGCCATGTTCTGTCCTCCGCCTGTGCCGTTCACGCCGCGCGCACGGTGCGCTGTTCGATGCGTTTTTCATGCGCACCCTGCACCAGACGGTGCACATAGATGCCGGGCAGGTCTATCCGGTCGGGATCGAGGCTGCCGACGGGCACGATTTCCTCAACCTCGGCGATGCAGATGCGCCCGCACTTGGCTGCTGGCGGGTTGAAATTGCGCGCTGTCTTGCGAAAGGTGAGATTACCGGTTTCATCGGCCTGCCAGGCCTTGATGATGGACAGATCCGCGACGATGCCCCGTTCCAGAATGTAGGTTTCGCCGTCGAAATCCTTGTGCTCCTTGCCTTCGGCCACACGGGTGCCCACGCCGGTTTTGGTATAGAAGCCGGGAATGCCCGCCCCGCCGGCGCGCATGCGCTCGGCCAGCGTGCCTTGGGGGCTGAATTCCACCTCCAGCTCACCGCTCAGATACTGGCGCATGAACTCGGCATTCTCGCCCACATAAGAGGCGATCATCTTGCGGATCTGCCGGGTTTGCAGCAGCAGACCCAGGCCAAAATCATCCACGCCGGCATTGTTGGACGCGAAGACCAGATCCCTCACCCCGGAATCGCGGATCGCCGCAATCAGGTTTTCAGGAATGCCACACAGGCCGAAACCGCCTGCGGCAACCAGCATGTCATCACGCAACAAGCCATCCAGCGCCTGCTGCGCGGACGCATACACCTTGCTCAATCCAACCTCCCCTTCCGGCCCGGTTCTGCGACCGGCTGCATCCCTTGACAGGAATATCTGTAAATAGGATTGTCGGACAACAGGACATCAGTCAAGCCCTCGATGCAAGGCCGGCATGTGATTTTGTAATGACCAGGCCGCCATGCTGAAGGACCACGACAGGGAATGCGCCGGACAGGATGGGCCAGAAGAGCCCGACAGAGCCGGCCTGAAACAGCAAACTTCACCGGCGCAACCCGGTTTTGAAGTGAGGGGGAGGAAACGCAGTGGCTCAAAAAACGGCCCTGATTACAGGCGCTTCCAGCGGCCTTGGCGCGCATTTTGCCCAGCTTTTGGCGCAGGACGGCATGAAGGTGATTCTCACCGCCCGCCGCCGCAACAAGATGGAAGACATCGCCGCGCAGATCACAGCCAATGGCGGGGCGGCGGAATGCGTCGAGATGGATGTGGTGGATGCCGCCTCCGTCGCCGCAGCCTTCGCCAGCATCAGCGGGCCCATTGATATTCTGGTCAATAATGCCGGAATCAGTGGTGGAGGCCCCGCCCTGAAAACCACGGCCGCAGATTTCGACGCCGTGATCGACACCAATCTGAAGGGGGCCTTCCATGTGGCCCGCGAAGCCGCCCTGCGCATGCAGCAGAATGGTGGCGGCGCGATCGTCAATATTGCCTCCATTCTCGGCCTGCGCGTCGCCGGCAATGTGGCAGCCTATACAGCCTCCAAGGCCGCCATCGTGCAGCTCACCAAGGCGCTGGCGCTGGAGTGGGCACGCTATGGCATCCGCGTGAATGCCCTGTGCCCCGGCTATATCGAAACACCTCTGAATGCAGAGTTTTTCGCAACAGAGGCCGGAAAGGCCCTGATCTGTCGCATTCCCCAGCGCCGCCTCGGCAAGCTTGAAGACCTCAATGCGCCGCTACGCCTGCTGTGCTCCGACGACGCCGCTTACATGACCGGCTCCATCCTCGCCGTCGATGGCGGGCATCTCGTCTCCAGCCTGTGAGATAAAGCCATGGATTTCACCATTTCTCCCGAAATCGAAGCCCTGCGTGCAGGCATTGCGGATTTCGTCGCCACCGAGCTGCTGCCGCTGGAAGCCAACCCTGCCTCTTATGATGAACATGAAAACATCCGCCTCGACCTGCTCGCCCAGATGCGGGCCAAGGCGCGGGCGCGGGGGCTGTGGTGCCTCCAGCTCTCGCCTGAAAATGGCGGGCGCGGCGCCGGACGCGTGGGCATGGCGGTGTGCTACGAGGAAATGAACCGCTCCATCTTCGGCCCCGCCGTGTTCAACTCCGCCGCCCCCGACGACGGCAACATGATGGTGGTGGAAGCTCTGGGCACGCCAGAGCAGAAGGACTGGTGGCTGAAACCCGTGGTGGAAGGCCGCGTGCGCTCTGCCTTCGCCATGACAGAGCCCCATCCCGGCGGCGGTTCCGACCCCGGCATGATGCAGACCCGCGCCACCCGTGACGGTGATGATTATGTCGTCCACGGCCGCAAATGGTTCATCACCGGCGCGGGAGAATCCGACCATTTCATTCTGGTCGCCCGCACATCCGATGACGCCCGCCGGGGCCATAGCTGCTTCCTGTTCCACAAGGATGATCCGGGCTGGCGCATTGTGCGGCGCATTCCCATCATGGGCCCGGAAGAGCATGGCGGCCATTGCGAGATGGAGTTTGACGGCCTGCGCATTCCCGCCCGCAACATTCTGCTGGAGGAAGGGCGCGGCCTGAAGGTTGTGCAGACCCGCCTTGGCGTGGCGCGCCTCACCCACTGCATGCGCTGGCTGGGGCTGGCCAAGCGTTGCGTGGAAATTGGCATGGAATATGCCGGGCGTCGCGAAGGCTTCGGCATTCGCCTGGCAGACCGGGAAAGCGTGCAGATCATGCTCGGCACATTGTGCGCCGATATCGAGATCGGCCGTCTGCTGGTGATGAAGGCCGCATGGGAACTGGATCGGGGCGGCTTCGCCCAGAAGGAGGTTTCCATGGCCAAGGTGCATGTCGCCAACCTGCTGCACCGGGCAGCCGATACCGGCATCCAGCTCAATGGCGCACGCGGCTATTCCAAGGATACCGTGCTGGAATGGATCTATCGCTATGCCCGTCAGGCGCGTCTGGTGGACGGCGCCGATGAAGTGCACCGCATGGTTTTGACCCGCCACCTCAACAAGGAAGAACGCGACTTCTGGAAGTGGGATGTCGCCGGCCAGAAGACGACGGAAGGTGCCGCATGAACGCGATTGCCGAAACTGTCGATTTCAACCCCGAGGCACTGCACGGTTTTCTCGGTGAAACCTTCGGGCCGGGAGAACTGGACATCACTCGCATTGGCGGAGGACAGTCCAACCCCACCTATATCGTCAACTGGGGTGCGCGGCGCATGGTGCTGCGCAAGCAGCCCAATGGCGAGATTCTGCGCGGGGCCCATGCCATTGATCGCGAATACCGCGTGCTCAAGGCCCTGTATGGCACGGATGTGCCCGTGCCGGAGCCCATTCTCTACCATGAGAATGCCGCCCTGCTGGGCACGCCATTTTATCTGATGGGCTTCATTGAGGGGCGCGTCTTCACCGATTGCCGCCTGCCGGAACTGTCGCCGGTAGAGCGCGAGGCCATCTATTTTTCCATGGCCGAGACCATGGCCCGCATGCACCGCCTGCGGCCGGATGAAATCGGCCTGGAAAACCATGGCCGACCGGGCAATTATTTTGCCCGCCAGGTGCATCGCTGGACCACCCAGCTGGATGCCTCCCCCGGCAAGCCACGTCCTGTCCTCAAGGATCTGGCGACGCGCATTGCCGCCGACATGCCCGCCGACGATGGGCTTGTCTCCATCGCCCATGGCGATTTCCGGTTGGGCAACATGCTGTTCCACCCCACCGAGCCCCGCGTGGTGGCGGTGCTGGACTGGGAGCTCTCCACCCTTGGCCATCCGCTGGCGGATCTGGGCTTCTGCTGTATGCCCTGGCACACCGCACCGGATGAATATGGCGGCATACTCGGGGCAGAACTGCCGGGCATTCCCACACAGGCGGCATTTGTGGAACGCTATCGTTCCATCATGAGCCATGTGCCTCCGCTGGAGCCCTTCCATGTGGCCTTCGCCCTGTTCCGCTTTGCGGTCATCTTTGTGGGTATTGCGGACCGTGCGGCGGCCGGCAATGCTTCGGACCCGGAAGCGGCCCGTTATGCCCCGCTGGCCGAGCGCTTCGCGCATCGGGCATGGGAAGCATTGGGCGAGCCCTACACGGCATGAGATTGACACCGTATGGGCGCAACCCCATACGGTGTTGCATGGAATGGAGGCGGGGCAAGTGGCTGCTGGAAAGCACCTGACTGGCGAAAATCGCGATCATCCCCTGTTGCAGCAGATCGACCGGGACCCCGGTTACAAGCGCGTGGCGAAGGCCATCGAGGCGGAAATCACATCCGGCCGCCTCAAGGTGGGAGAATTCCTGCCCGCAGAAGCCGATCTCGCCGAACAACTGGGCGTGCACCGCTCCACAGTGCGCGAAGGCATTCGCGCACTGGAGAGTGCAGCTCTGGTGCGCCGGGCCGGCGGCAAGAAACTCATGGTCTGCGCCCCACCCGCCGCCGCCATTGAGCGGGTAAACGCTCGCGCGATGAGCATGATGAAGGTCTCCTTCGTCGAATTGTGGGAAATACAGATGAAGCTGGAGCCGTTCGCGGCCCGGCTGGCGGCCTTGCGCATAACGCCCGAGCTGAAGGACGCCCTTAAAAAGAATGTCGCGGCCCTGCGGGAGCACCTTCAGGATGATGAGCGCGTGATTCTTCTCGATATCGAGTTTCACGGCCTCATTGCCGCAGCCTCTCAGAATACGGCCCTGGAACTGGCTTCCGCCCCGACGCGCACACTGGTGCTGAACGCCACCACGGATTTGTACAATCAGGTGCCGCAAGCGCGCCATCGCCTGCTTCAGGCCCATGAAGCCGTTCTGAACGCCGTTTTATCCGGGAATGCGGATGAGGCGGAATGCTGGATGAAGCGCCATATCAATGATTTCCGCCGCGGATATGAAGTTGCCGGCTTCGACATGAACGCCGCCATTCGCCTGCGCAGCTAGAACAAGGCCGCATCAGATCTCGCTTCACGACACGTCATCTGAACTGGCAGGTGGACGCGACACGCACACGCAGTTGCGGGGGCCCTGCTGGTCGTTTTCTTCGGAAAACGCAAGCAGGTGGGGGCATAATACGCCCCCACCTGTGCCACGATCAGGCTGAATACAGGCCCCTGCCCGTTGACTCGCGAAGCCATGGAAGCATGAAAGTACAGAAAAAGAGACGCTCGGAAAGATATGGGCAGATTGGCATATAGTTGCGCGCCCGCCATGCTCCAACACATGATGCGTTTGAAGTGGTGAGGCCTGACAAGCAATAGGCTCAAGACGCCTTGCGCTGAAGGACGCAATGTCTTCATTTTGCTTGGGTGAGCTGAAGTTTGCCTCATATCGAAACTGGAGCGGGCGATGGGATTCGAACCCACGACCCCAACCTTGGCAAGGTTGTGCTCTACCCCTGAGCTACACCCGCATCCGTTTCAACTTCACACAGAAGAACTGTGCGAGAGGTTTGCTTTTAAAGAGCCGACCAAAAAGATGCAACCCTTTATCAAGCGCCGTAGAAAGAAAAAGACCCGCAGCCGCGAGCCTTTGACCCTTGAAGAAACTGGAGCGGGCGATGGGATTCGAACCCACGACCCCAACCTTGGCAAGGTTGTGCTCTACCCCTGAGCTACACCCGCATCCTGTTTCATCGCCGCTGCGGCCGGCGCCGCTGCGGTGGAGGTGCTTTTAGAGAGATGCGGGAAATTTGGCAATAGCTGCCCGACCAATTTTCCACAGCTTGCTCAACTGGAGCCCTCAATATCGGAGCGCACCTCACGAAAAGCAGCCCCAGCCTGCTCTCATGACACGCTGGCGCATGAGCCCCGCTTGCCGCTTTGGCAAGGGGGGGCTAGAAGAGCTGCAACTTCCCTCAATCCCTCTTCTGGATGGAGCCGGCGGCGCATGGCCCCCTATCAGTTTGCTTACCATATGAGTGGTCTGACCAAGACCTATGCGGGCGGCAAGAAGGTGCTCGACAATGTGCACCTGTCTTTCTACCCGGATGCGAAAATCGGCGTGCTGGGCGTCAATGGTGCGGGTAAATCCACGCTGCTGCGCATCATGGCCGGGATCGACAAGGATTATGCCGGTGAGGCCTGGGCCGCCGATGGCGTGCGTGTGGGCTACCTGCCGCAGGAACCCCACCTCGACCCCGAAAAGAATGTGCGCGACAATGTGATGGATGGCGTGGCCGAAAAGAAGGCCATTCTTGACCGCTACAACGAACTCGCCATGAACTACTCGGACGAGACGGCGGATGAAATGACCCGCCTTCAGGACGAGATCGAGGCGCAGGGCCTGTGGGATCTCGATTCCAAGGTCGAGCAGGCCATGGAAGCCCTGGGCTGCCCGCCGGATGACTGGGACGTGAGCAGGCTTTCCGGTGGTGAGCGTCGCCGCGTGGCGCTGTGCCGTCTGCTTCTGGAGCAGCCCGAAATCCTGCTGCTTGACGAACCCACCAACCATCTCGATGCAGAGACGGTGAACTGGCTGGAAGGCCATTTGCGGACCTATCCGGGCGCGATTCTGATCGTCACCCATGACCGCTACTTCCTCGATAATGTGACCGGCTGGATTCTCGAGCTCGATCGCGGTCGCGGCATTCCCTATGAGGGCAACTATTCCTCCTGGCTGGCGCAGAAGCAGAAGCGCTTGCAGCAGGAAGGCCGTGAGGACGAGGCCCGCCAGCGCGCCCTCGCCCGCGAGCAGGAATGGATCAGCGCCTCCCCCAAGGCCCGCCAGGCCAAGAACAAGGCGCGTATCCAGCGCTATGATGATCTCGTCAAGAAGGCCTCCGAAAAGGCCCCGCAGACGGCGCAGATCATCATCCCCGTGGCCGAACGCCTCGGCAATAATGTGGTGGATTTTGAAAATCTCTCCAAGGGCTTCGGCGACAAGCTGCTGATTGATGACCTCACCTTCAAGCTGCCGCCCGGTGGCATTGTCGGCGTCATCGGCCCCAATGGTGCAGGTAAGTCGACCCTGTTCCGCATGATTACCGGGCAGGAAAAGCCGGATGGCGGCACCATCACCATCGGTGAATCGGTGAAGCTCTCCTATGTCGACCAGAGCCGCGATGCGCTCGATGACAAGAAGACCGTGTGGGAAGAAATTTCCGGCGGCAATGACGTCATCTATGTCGGCAAGAAGGAAATTCCTTCGCGCGCCTACTGCGCGGCCTTCAACTTCAAGGGCGGTGACCAGCAGAAGAAGGTCGGCATGCTCTCCGGTGGTGAGCGCAACCGCGTGCATCTGGCCAAGGTGCTGCAAACCGGCGGCAATGTGCTGCTGCTTGACGAACCCACCAACGATCTTGACGTCGAAACCCTGCGCGCACTGGAAGAAGCACTGGAAGATTACGCCGGCTGCGCCGTCGTCATCTCGCATGATCGCTTCTTCCTGGACCGCATCGCCACCCACATGCTCGCCTTTGAGGGCGACAGCCATGTGGAATGGTTTGAGGGCAACTTCGCCGATTATGAGGAAGACAAGAAGCGCCGCCTGGGTGTGGATTCCACCATTCCCAAGCGCCTTCAGTACAAGAAGTTCACGCGCTGAGATTTGCGTGGCTCTTTGAAAACGAAAAACCCCGCCCTGTTCAACAGGGCGGGGTTTTTTCATATCCAGAATGAAATCAAAAGCCGTGGCTTCACCCGTCAATCGGCATATGCGCAGCCCGCACCCGGTTGCGCCCGGCCCGCTTGGCCTCATAAAGCGCAGCATCAGCCGCATCCACCATAAGCCGGCGACGGTGCGCCATATCCACGGCAGGGTTGATACGCATCAAGGTCGCGCCCCCCATGCTCACGCTGATACGCCCCAGCTTGCTGGTGGCGTGCTCTATATCCAGATCCCACACGGCCTGACGCGCCCTCTCCGCCACCACCAGCGCCCCTTCCGGCTCGGTATTGGGCAGAATGGCGATGAATTCCTCACCGCCGTACCGGCACACCACATCCCGCGGGCGGGAAAGCGCATTGGCCAGCGCCTGCGCCACCTTGCGCAGGCAGATATCCCCCGCCGGGTGGCCATAGCGATCATTAAAGCGCTTGAAATGGTCCACATCCGCAATCAACAGCGAGACAGGCGCCTGTTCACGACGGGCAGCACTCACCTCCACCCGGTAGATTTCCTCAAACTGCCGACGGTTCAGCAAGCCTGTCAGAAAATCCCGCTCAGCCGTGGCCTGCAAACGCTCATTGGCCGCCGCCAGCACACGCTCGGCGCGCTTGTAGACGCTGATATCCGTCATGGCGACTGTCGCCCCCACCACGCGCCCCTGGCCATCACGCACCGGGCGAACCTGCACCTGATAGAAACGGCCCCGCAAATTGAGTTCATGATCCGGCACATTGCCGCCCCGATCAAACACCTCAATATCGCGCTGAAAGTTATGCGCCCCCTCCAGGCTGAAATCCGAAATATAGCGCCCCTCTATCGCAGAGGCCGAGATACCCAGAGCGCGGCAAAACTCCCGGTTGAACTGCACATAGCGCCCATGACGATCTGCCAGACACAACGCCACAGGCGCGCTGTCATAGATAGATTCAAATTCATGAAAGCCCTGCACAGGCTGAACAAACTCAGGCTGGCGACGATCCATCCGAATGTCCGCGCCTGGCGTTCGGCACAAGCCGCTATAGCCCCGCAATTGTCCATCCGGGCCACGCAAAGGCATGCCATCCATTTCCAGCGGCCTGCCCTGCCCTGCGCCCCCCCTTACCTGATGCAGCAAGCGGGAAATCGGTTGGCCAGAGGCCAGAGCAGCACGCAGCCGCTCTTCCCCATTATCCGCCCCTTCCGCTGAAAGCAGGGAGAAATAGGAACGCCCGCGCATCTCCTCCGCCGTCAGCCCGAACAGACTGCGGCAGGCATCCGAGGAAAAGGTCAGATCACCCACGGCATCCATCTGCCATGCCCAGACGCCACAGGCTTCTATAACAGCCTCCAGACAGGCAGCACTCTCTTCGCGGTGCCCATCCGCGAGATGCAATGCGCTCTCAGAGACAGATGGCTTCCCGTCAATCAATGAACTTCATGCTCCGAAAAGAGTATGGCCACAGCGGATTTTGCGTTCTGATGCGAACACGCGACATGCGCAAAATCATATTACGGCTCATCCTCCCCTTCTCATCCGGGCGTACCCGGAGCTCCCCCGCGTCGTCGGTGCTGCCCTTTTCAGGCACCGACGCACGACAACCACGCATGTGCCTGCGGGGCCCCATGCTTCAAGACACGCTTGACCACAGATATGTTCAGATCAAGGCCAATGCACGCTAAAATTGTGGAGCGCAATATAATCGCACGTCTTCAGCGCGACGCACGGTGCCATAGAACCTCAAAAGAAGATTTCTGTACTTTATTTTATCGCCGCGCGTTTCAAATTCAGTGTCCGTAATGACAAAAGGCGGGCAATTTTCTCACTGACACTCCACAGTGAGATGAGCAACATGGCCTATCCCGGCCAAACGACTGCGAATCACATCAGCAGACAATCCCGACCCTCGCACACTGACAATAGCCGCCCGCGCCTGCGGACCCACGCGCCACACATGCAGATCGACAATGCGGGCATCACCCGGCCCCTCCACCGCTCTGCGCACCTGTGAGGCCACATCCGCATCTGTAACATCCAGCAACACGGAAGACGCATCGCGCATGAGTTGCCAGGACCAGCGCGCAATCACCACGCCACCCACAATGCCCATGAGCGGGTCACACCACGCCCACCCCAGATAGCGCCCCGCCAGCAGCGCCACGATGGCCAGAATGGATGTCAGCGCATCGGCCAGCACATGAAAATAAGCTGAGCGCAAATTATGATCTTCCGCCATGGCCTGTTTGTGGTGCCCATGGGCTTCCTCATGCGCGTGGGCGTGGATATGGGCGCGGGTATGACCATGATGATGGTGGTGGTGCCCGCCAGACAACAAAAGCGCACTGAGCAGGTTCACCCCAAGGCCCACGGCCGCCACAATCGCAGCGTCTGTGAAAGCCACCTCCGCCGGCTCGAACAGCCGCATGGTGGATTCCACCGCCAGCCCCAGCGCCACGAGCCCCAGCAAAAGCGCTGAGGCAAAGGCCATCAAATCCCCCACCTTACCCGTACCGAATGAAAAGCGGGGGTCTTCAGCATGGCGACTGGCATAAATATATGCGCCAGCCGCCAGCCCCAGCGCGCCGGCATGCGTGGCCATGTGGAAACCATCTGCCAGCAAGGCCATGGAGCCGGTCATCAGACCCGCGACGATTTCAACCCCCATCATGCCTGCTGTCAGCAGCACCACCCACAGGGTGCGCCGGGCATGCTCGCCATGATTCTCGCCCAGGAAGATATGATGATGCGCACCATGTTGAGAGGGGACATGCTCAGAAGGGGCATGCCGATGACCGGCAGCAGAACGCGCCTCCTCCGCTCCGGCAGGTTGGGAAGTCATCATATCCCCGGCCATGCTCTTTCCTCCTGCCTTCACCCTGCGAAAATGGGCTGAGCCACCCCTGTGATGGACGCACCACCAGCACAGCACGGCCAATTTAATTTCAGCGCCCCGATTTGGCGTAACGACGAATCACAGCGGCCAGCTCATCCGCGCCTTCTGCGCGCTCGGCATCGGAAAGGCCGGGCCGGGCCACATGCTCCCGCAGATGGGCTTCAAAAATCTCATCCATCAGGCCATTGACCGCCCCGCGCACCCCCGCAACCTGATGCAGCAGATCCCCGCAGGTCGCTTGATCGGCCAACGCCTTGTCGATGGCCTCGACTTGCCCGGCAATACGCTTCACCCGCATACGCAAGGCATCATTGTAATTTGGCTTGCTGATATGTGCCATAGGATAGGGGTCTACCCTATATGAAGCATGGAAACAACAATCCCTGATACCGGGCATGGGAAGGGAAAGCGCCCATAACGCCAAGCACAAACCACCCATATGCCGCGACTTATCTCAGCCATATACAGGTCAATCTGTTTTTATTTTCTGGAAAACCGCTACCCGCGGCGGGCACCTGAGAGAACTGGTGGAGCCAGGCGGAATCGAACCGCCGACCTCTTGAATGCCATTCAAGCGCTCTCCCAACTGAGCTATGGCCCCTCAGGTGTGTGAGTGTAGTACTGGCCCGAGCCGACGAGATCAAGAGCCGGATTTCATTTTCCACTCCCGGAGAGGCAACAATCCACAGCTTGATGCGCCGGCTGAGAAATCCACCTCGTCAGGCGCAATCCACCGCCCGCGCAACACATATGTGATCGCGTGACAGACAAGGCAGACTGTTCAGGGGAACAAGAAGAGGCATATGCCACATTACGCCCGCGCAGGCGCAAGGTGGCCCGGCTGCAAGGTAACCGGCCGCCCTTGCGGGCTGATTTTCAGTTTCAAATTATATGGAGTAGAAATTTGGTGGAGCCAGGCGGAATCGAACCGTCGACCTCTTGAATGCCATTCAAGCGCTCTCCCAACTGAGCTATGGCCCCACCGGGCCGCGGGCTGCGCATTCTGGCCATCTGGATAACTCCAGAATTTTACTGACCATTCAGCGCCGGGAGTCCCGCGGCGGGGTGCTCGGGAGTGGTGTTCTCTCGAGCGAGGCCGGCCTTAAAGCACGGCCTGAATCGGGTGTCAACCCTCTTCGTCTTCTTCGCGACCATCACCGATCAGATCGGAGACATCGTCATTGTCGTCGTCATCCTCTTCGAGGAAGGCGTCATCGTCACCATCATCGAGGTCATCGTCCACATCCACATCGATGTCGGACTTTGCAGAAGACTTGGCGGTGCCGGATGCCTCAGCATCCGCTTCCTCGAGGCTGATCACCTCGGCGCTGGTCTCTTCCTCGGTTTCAGCCTCCTCGGTGGTCTCACCCTCTGGGCGGGACGGCGAGCGGGCTGCCGGCTCAAAATAGGAGCGCGGATAACTCTCACCCGTGAAGGGCGAGATGATGGGGTCCTTGTTCAGGTCGTAAAATTTGCGACCAGTCACCGGACAGGTACGCTTGGCGCCGAGTTCAGGCTTCGCCACGGCAAAGATCCTCGGTTAAGTCTGTGGAAAGGGCGTGCTCCATTGAAGCGTTGCATGGGCTGTGTCAAGGCACAATCACCCTTTCAGGGGCTTGCACATGGCAGCTTGTCGCGAGCTGTGTTAGACGAGCCGCAATTTCTGGCCGAACTTTCCGGCCATTCCGTCGCAGGCTCTATCCGAGGTGAGATGATGTCTTCCGCCCATTCCGAAGGCCATTCCGGCACGCCCGCCACGGGTTTGCGCTCCGGTCCGCTGAAGGGCCGCGTGCGGGTTCCGGGCGACAAATCCGTCTCGCATCGCGCCTTGCTTTTCGGCCTTCTGGCAGATGGAGAAACCCGCATCACCGGCCTTCTGGAAGGCGAGGATGTGCTCAATACGGCCCGGGCCTGCGCCGCGCTGGGTGCGAAGGTGGAACGGCTGGGAGAGGGTGAGTGGCGCGTCGAAGGCGTTGGAACAACAGGGCTTTCCACGCCATCCACGCCTCTTGATTTCGGCAATTCCGGCACCGGCGTGCGCCTGATGATGGGCGTTGTGGCCGGCCAGCCCGTCGAGGTGAGCCTGGATGGTGACGCCAGCCTGCGTCGCCGCCCCATGAAGCGTGTGCTTGATCCGCTGGTGGCGATGGGCGTGGAGGTGGCAGAGGCCGCCGAAGGCCAGCGTCTGCCCTTGCGCCTTCATGGCAGCGCCGCCCTGAAGGCCACCAGCTACGAAACGCCCGTGCCCTCCGCGCAGGTCAAATCCGCCGTGCTGCTGGCCGGCCTGGGCGCACCGGGTGAAACAATTGTTGTGGAACGCGAAGCCACCCGTGACCATACCGAGCGGATGCTCACCCATTTCGGCGCGCAAATCCGCACGGAACCGCACGGCCCCCATGGCCGGCGAATCACTCTTCAGGGGCATCCGCACCTGAAAGGCGCTCCGGTGGATGTGCCGGCAGACCCCTCCTCCGCCGCCTTCCCTCTGGTGGCCGCGCTTCTGGTGCCCGGCTCTGATGTGCTGCTGACGGATGTGATGATGAACCCGCTGCGCACCGGGCTTTTCACCACATTGCTGGAGATGGGCGCCGATATCACCATTGAGAATGAACGCCTTGAAGGCGGGGAAAGCGTCGCCGATCTGCGCGTGCGCCATTCACGCCTGAAGGGCGTGGAGGTGCCGGCCGAGCGGGCCCCTGCGATGATTGACGAATATCCCATTCTCGCCGTGGCCGCCGCCTGCGCGGAAGGCGAAACGGTGATGCGCGGTCTCGCTGAACTGCGCGTGAAGGAAAGTGATCGTCTGGCTGCCGTGGCTGATGGTCTGGCCGCCTGTGGTGTGCCTCACCGTGTGGAGGGGGATGATCTGTTTGTCACCGGCGGGCCGGTGGTGGGCGGCGGCCCGGTCACCACCCATATGGACCACCGCATCGCCATGTCTTTTCTTGTGCTGGGGCTGGCAAGCCAGAAGGGTGTGAGCGTGGATGATGTCGCTTTCATCGCCACATCTTTCCCCAGCTTCCTGCCCATGATGCGGGATCTCGGCGCGGTGATCTCATGAACAGCCCCCTGCTTATCCATCCCAAACGAATCGCGATTGATGGCCCTGCCGCATCCGGCAAGGGCACTCTGGCGCGGCGGCTGGCTCTGCATTTCAGCCTGCCACATCTGGATACGGGCCTGCTCTATCGCGCCGTTGGGGCGCAATGTCTGGAGCGGGGCGCGCTGGAGGATGAGGCCGCTTCTGTCGAAATCGCCCGCGCGCTGGATATTTCCCATCTGAACCCGGAAGCGCTGCGCTCTGCCGGTATTGGCGAAGCGGCCTCCGTGGTTGCGGCCCGCCCCGGCGTGCGCACGGCCCTGCTGGAGCTTCAGCGGCATTTTGCCGCGCAGCCCGGCGGCGCGGTGCTGGACGGGCGCGATATTGGCACCGTGATTTGCCCGGATGCACCGGCCAAGCTTTTCGTCACCGCCACCCCGGAAGTCCGCGCCCAACGCCGTTTCAGCGAGCTGGAAGGCCGTGGCGAAATCACCAGCCTCGAGACGGTGCTGGCTGATATTCGCAAGCGTGATGCTCGCGATTCGGGACGTAGCGATGCCCCACTCGCCATGGCGGAAGATGCTGCTCTTCTGGATACGTCGAATCTTGGCATTGAAGCGGCTTTCGCCGCCGCGCTCTCACTGGTGGAGCAGGCCCTTCGCGCCTGACCGTTTCGGGGTGGCAGCAGCAGGCGACACCCCGCACTCCATCAGAGCCCCTGCGGATAGGCTGGTTCAGCGCATCCGCAGGGCACGGGTCCAGACAGTGAATGCTCAGGCATGACCCTGCATCGCGCCCGAATCATCTTCCACGCTGCCATGTGTGTCTGGCCTGCTGCGATCAGCCGGTTGTCTCCGGCTGCGCCAGGGCATCAGAATGAAGAGCAGATCATCCAGCATGCCCAGCATCTTCGCGCCATTGGCCAGCTCCTGGTCCAGCGCGGCCATGGTGCGGGAGAGGCCGGGATCATCATCCTTCAGCCAGACATCAACCACTCGCGCAAACATCACCGCCAGCCCCTTGGCACGCGCTTCACCTGCGAGCCCGGTGCAATCAATGCCGGCCGCAGCCAGCATCCAGCGCTGCGATCTTTCCGACAGACGCGCCAGACGCAGCGCCAGAAGCGGATCCCGGTGGGCCGCACGCATAAGGGAGCGCACCGCCTCCTTGTGCGGTTCCAGCGCATCAATGCGCCGCATCAGCACTTCAAACAAACGCTCTTGCGGGCTTTCTTCCGCAAGATCATCACGATCAGCCTCCCCCTCCGCCAGAACCCGCCTGTCGGTGGCACGGAAGAAGGCCGCCAGCATGTCATCCACGGATGAGAAAGCGGCGCGCAACTCGGAGAGAGGCCGTCCGGCCCCTGCGGCGACTTCTGAAAGAGTGATTCGATCTGGGGACTGCCGGGCCAGCAGAACCAGAAAGCTGTGAAGGCAGGCATCTGTCATGGCTTGGGCGGTCATGGTGTCCTCCTTGCCGAACCCTGTGCCGCAGCGGCTTTTCATGAAGCCGCTGCGCATCATAGCAAGGGTGAGCCCAACATGATGGCTTGTTCATGATTTGGCGCAATCCAGCCCCACGGAAGCTGCGAGAAAAGCCTCATCGCGGAGGAGAAGCCGCCACGGGCACTTCCGTTTCCAGCCCGCCTCTTTCAGGCACACCCCCGGCCTGATCTTCCGGCTCTGGCGTGTCCGGCAAGGTTTCGGCCCGCGCATAATTGTTGCGGCCCCGACGCTTGACCTCATAGAGAGCCATGTCCGCCCGCTCCACCAGACGGGCCACATTGGCCGGCACCTTTTCCCCTTCACCCGGCACGGGCCAGGCGGCAATGCCAATGCTGGATGACAGATAGATGGGCCACTCTCGCCACACCAGGGGCGTCTCGGCCAGGGCCTGCAAGATCGCCCGCGCCAGAGCCGCCTCATCCTGAGGGGAGAGCCCGCGCGCCACCAGCCCGAACTCATCCCCCCCCAGCCGCGCCAATCCGCCATCCTCTCCCAGATGCTGAAGGCAGATATCCGAGGCCACCTGCGCAAAGTGACACAGGCAGGCATCTCCCACCGCATGGCCACTGCTGTCATTGATCTGCTTGAAATGGTCCAGATCAAGCAGAAACAGGGACATGCGCTCCGCCCTTCCTGTCTTCACCCGGCGCCTCACCAGACGCATGTCCCGTTCGGCCCGCTCGAAAAAGGCGCGGCGATTGGGCAGACGGGTGAGATCATCGCAGCGAGCCAGTGCAGCCAGTTTTTCGCTCAGCCGATCAATAGCCATGAGCAAATAGCCGAAATTCCACAATCCTGCCCCGCAAATCACTGCAATCAGAAGCAGCGCAGCCACCGAATAATAGGCTTCTGTCGAAAGCAGGCCGACAATACGCAACATATTCAATGTTGCCTCTGTGCCCTGCCCGAGAAAGGAAATGAACACGGCGAGCATCGCGATTCGGGCCCCGAAACTGCCGCCTCCCAGCCGTCGCAAATCCAGGAAAGCCAGCGCGATAGGCAGCATCTGGGCCACGGCATAGGCAATATTCTGGCCCGGCCTCTCCGGCCCCGCCACCAGCCCCAGCACCACGCTGAGCGCCACCAGCCCTCCGCAGGTGCGCCATTTGGGGGCTGCGCCATAAAATTTGCGCACTCCGCTCCACATCAGGCAGAAACCCAGCACCACCATCATGTTTCCGGCAATGCTGAAGGCCCGGCCCCATGCCCCGCCATCGCCGGCAAACAACAACCCACCCACCATGGTGCTGCAACTGGCCGCCAGCCACAGGCGCGCACCGGGAATTTGCCGATAAGTCACCACAAAACCGGCCCAGACCACCACAAACAGCAGCGAGTTCAGCAATATGATGATGTAGAGGGTGAGAAAATCGAGCATGCCCCGGCCATACGTCTCGTTTTCAGGTATAGACCCCGCATGAATGCAGGCGGTCAAGCAGACAGAAGGCTAAGGGTTCACTCAAAACGCGACGACATCAACACCGAAGAAAACCATAAGATGCGACCGGATATGGCATACTGTGCAAGCACAGTCACTTAACTGAACCCGCACCGCCCTGCACATCTCTTCCTCATCCGCCCTCCTGCCGGAGCCCTTGCCGGACTATGCCCTCTCCTGATTCTTTCCGCTTTCTGCATGCTGCGGATCTGCATCTCGACAGCCCCTTGCGGGGCCTGGCCCGCCGGGGCGAAATGGCCGGCGCTTTTCTGGAAGCCTCCCGCCGGGCGCTGGAAAATCTGGTGGAAGCGGCCATCCACCATCAGGTGGCTTTTGTCGTCATCGCCGGCGACATCTTTGACGGAGACTGGAAAGACTTCTCCACCGGCCAGTTCTTCATTCGCCAGATGGGGCGGCTGGCGCAGGCCGATATCCGGGTGTTCACCCTGCGGGGCAACCATGATGCCGCCTCCGTCATCACCAAGGATCTGCCCATTCCACGCAATGTGCACATCTTCAGCGAGGATGCCGCAGAGACCGTGACCATGCCGGAGCTGAATGTCGCCCTGCATGGCCACGGCTTCGCCACCCGCCATGTGCCGCGCAATATTGCTCTGGATTATCCAGCTGCCCGGCCCGGCCATTTCAATATCGGCGTGCTGCACACCTCTCTCACCGGGCGCGAGGGGCATGAGGTCTACGCGCCCTGCTCCATCCCCGATCTGGAACGGTCGGGTTATGATTACTGGGCGCTGGGCCATGTGCATCAGCGCGAAGTGGTGAAGAATGAGCGCCCGGCCATTGTCTATCCGGGCAACCTTCAGGGCCGTCATGCGCGGGAGACCGGCCCCAAGGGTGCCACGCTGGTGGAGGTTCAGGGCGGCAACATCACCGCGCTCACCGCACTCACTCTGGATGCGGCGCGCTTTGAGCGGCTGGAGATTGATCTTTCCGGCGTCACGAATATGGGAAGCCTGCATCAGTTGGCCCGCACCGCCCTTCTGGCGGCGGTGGAAGGGGCGGAAGGCCGCCCACTGGCTGCACGGCTGGTGTTGAAAGGGGAAACACCGCTGCATGCCCATCTGCTCGCCCATCCGGGGCAGATCTTCGAGGAGATGATGGCGCTGGCTGCTGAGGCCGGTACGGATGTGATGGTGGAGAAGGTGCGTCTGCACACATCTGATCCACAGCCCCATGTCAGCCTGTCCGTCACCGGCTTTGACGCTTTTCTTGATGAAGTCGCGGCGGACCCGGATTTTCTCGCCGAGATTTCCGGCACGCTGGACACGCTGCGCCAGAAGTCCCCGCCTCATCTGCCACCCTTTGACGAGCTTGGGCCGGATGGCATGGATGGGCTGGCGCGGCGGGCCATCATGGCGGCGCGCGATGCTATTCTCGCCCATCTCGGCGACGATGCCCCAGCCGCGGACCTTCCCGCAGACGATCAGGACGAAAACACAGCGGAGGCACGGTCATGAAGTTCCATCGCATCGGCCTTGAGCGCTATGGCCGCTTCACCGACCGGCAGATCGAACTCGACCCCACCGCCCGGCTGGTGGTGATTGAAGGGGCCAATGAGGCCGGAAAGACCACCGCACTAGCTGCCGTCACCGATCTGCTGTTCGGCATTGGCGGGCAATCGCCCTTCAATTTCCTGCATGACTACAAATCCATGCGCCTGTCCGCCACCATAAGTGACGGTGCCGGACGCACCCTCTCCTTCGCCCGGCTGAA
The DNA here is from genome assembly GCF_052492075.1 of Haloleucobacter albus. NCBI lineage: Bacteria > Pseudomonadati > Pseudomonadota > Alphaproteobacteria > Hyphomicrobiales > Xanthobacteraceae > Haloleucobacter > Haloleucobacter albus. Next base: position 202,475 of record NZ_JBQWAS010000022.1, on the reverse strand, counting down.
ACGCCGTCACAACACGCTGGTGCAGCCGGAGGATGACACTCCGCTGCCGGATGATGCGCTCGCCCCCTTTCTGGGTGCCCATGACCGCAAAGCCTTTCTGGATATTTTCGGGCTGGACCAGTATCGCCTGCGTGCCGGCGGCAAGGAATTGCTCGCCGGTGGCGGGGATCTGGCCGAAACCCTGCTGGCGGCGGCCCCCGGCCTGGCCCCGGTGGCCGAACTGCGTGACCAGATGAGCGCCAGCGCCGGCGCGGTGTTCAGCCCGGCCCGGCGCAGTTCCAACCATCTTTTCTATCAGGCCCTGAACCGCCGCAAGGAGGCGCTTGATCTCATCAAGGCGCAGGAGTTGCGGGCCGATGAGGTGAAAAAGCTGCGCACGGAGGCGCAAGAGGCCCACGCCGCGCGGGGAGAAGCCGTGGCCGCCGAGATCGACGCCCGCATTGCGGTAGAGCGCGCCGACATGCTGCGCCGCGCTGCGCGGGAGCTGCGACTTGTCACAGCGAAGGAACAGGCGTTGGCGCAACTTGGCCCGCTTCCCGCGCTGGGGCACGACAGCGTGCAACAGGCCCGCACCCTGCTGGCCGGTTGGCAGGAGGCGCAGGAAGAAGCCCGCCATGCGGCCCATGAGCATGAGCAGGCGCGCGCCCTGCGCGCCACCATCTGCGTGGATGACGCCATTCTCGCCCTGGAAGATACGATTGAGCGCTGTGCGGAAGAAGATGCCGCCATGCGCGACAAGCACAATGCCCTGCCCAACCGGCGCAGAGAGGTGGAAACCGCACGGGCGGCGCTGGCCCGTATCGCCGCCGGCCTTGGCCTTGCCACACTGGAAAAGTTGCGTGAAAAACTGCCGGCACGACCACAACTGGTGCGCGCCACCCAATTGGCGGACCGCCTGAGCCGCCACGCTACGCTTCGGCAGGCGCTGGCGAAAGATCGCGCAGAGCTGGAACATCTGCGCCATCAACTGGAAGCGGCCCGGCGCGAGAAGGGGGATGTTGCCGATCCGACACCTCTCTCCCATCGTCTGGAACAACTGGATGGGGCGGAAGCGCGCGAAACCAGTCTGCGCGAACTGGCCCACCATTTGCGCGCGGCTCGCGAGAGCCTTGCCGCCCGTCTCGCCCGCCTGCCCTTCGGCCCACGCGATCTTGCAGCACTGGACGCCATGCCCCTGCCGGACATGGCCAGCACGGAAGCCCGCCTGAAGGCTCTTCAGGATGCGGACGAAGCGCAGGCAAGAGCGCAGGCGCAACTTCATGAACTCGCCGCCGAGAAGGCGCGTCTGATCGCACATCTGGAGGCGCTGAATGCCGGCGGCCCCGCCCCCACCCCCTCCGCCATCACAGAGGCGCGTACCACCCGCGATACGCTATGGGCGGATCTGCGCCCGCTGGCCACAGGCACACGCCCGGCCCGGCCCGAAGATGCGGCACAGGCGCAGGCATTCGACAGTGCCCTCATCATCGCAGACCGTCTGGCGGATGATCGCCAGACAGAAACCCGGCGGCTAAGCGATCTGGCCCGTGCCACATCCGATCTGGCCGATATTGAAGCCCGCATCACCACCGGCCATGAGACACTGAACCGCGCCGCCCGCCAGCAGGCCGAGGCTCTTGCTGTATGGCACGCCCTGTGGGCTCCGGCGGGGCTTGATCCTGCCGGAGAGCCGCAAGCTCTGACCATGTTGCGCGATGTGGAAGCGGCGCGGCGCGAACGTGAAACCCTGCGCCAGAACGAGGTGCAGGCGCAAACCCTGGCCGAAGCCCGCCAGCAGGACAGGGCCGAGGCAGATACCCTGCGCACGGCCCTCGGCCTTGCCCCCCTCGGCGATGCGCCCCTGCGCATGGCGGAACTGCGCGCAGCCATCCGCGCCCGCGAAGACGCTTTCCGCACCGTGCGCGACACGCAGCGGGATCTTCAGGGGCTGGAGCGGCAAGGTGCGGATCTGGCCCGGCGCGAAGGCGAACTGGCCCCGGAGCGCGCCACGCTTGAGGCGGAGATGACAGAGGTCTTCCCCGCCCTTTCCATCCGCCCCGGCGCGAGTGTTGATGAAGCTCGCGCAGCTATCAATCTGTGGCAGGAAGCCCTCAGCGAACATGACAAGCTGAGTATTGCCGAACGCCGTATTGCCGGCATTGAGCGCGATGCCGAAAGCTTCGCCACCCATGTGGAACAGTTGCTGCAACAGGCCGGCCTCGGCGATTTCGAGGGTGATGCCTCCGCCGCCATCCGTCATTTGCGGGAACGCCTGTTCACCGCGCGCGAGGCCCGCAGCCGCGCCCGCGACGCCGACACCGCCCTTGAAGCCCGCACCCAGATCCACGCTCAGGCGCAGGCTCGTCAGCAACAGGCGCTGGCGGCGCTGGAGCCTCATCTGACCGCCAGTTCCGTGGCGCAGCCTGCGGCACTGCCCTCATGGCTGGAACGGATGGAGCAGGCCATGGAGCTGCGCCACCAGCGCGCCGAAGCGCTGGAGCGACTGGATGAGAGCCGCGGGGATCGCACGCTGGATACTCTGCGCACCGCCATTGGCGGGAAGGATGATGAGGCGCTGGCGCGAGACATGGCCAATGCTGCGGCGGCCCATGAGGAAGCCCGCACCACCTTCCTGCGGGCCGTGGAACGCGACAGTCAGGCCCACATTGCACTGGAAGCGCTGGACCAGCGCGAAGGCGCCGCCACCGCCGCCCAGATGGCGCAGGATGCCGAGGCGGAACTCACAGAGGCTGCGGAACGCTTCATCCGCGACCATATCGCCGCCCGCCTTATGACCCTCGCCGTGGAGCGCTACCGCGAGGCGCATCAAAGCCCCATCCTTACCCGTGCCAGCGCGGCCTTTCATAGCCTCACCTGTGGGCGGTGGGACGGGATCGGGGTGGATTATGACGCCCCTGTTCCCCGCCTCGCCGCCCGGCGTGAAGGGCAGCTTCTGGGCTTTGATGCACTTTCCGAAGGCACGGCAGACCAGCTTTTCCTCGCCCTGCGGGTCGCCGCCATTGAGGAACATGCCCGCCGCGCCACTCCTCTGCCTTTCCTGGCGGATGATCTGTTCGTCAGCTTTGATGAAAAGCGCACCATGGCCGGCCTGCGCCTGCTGGCGGAGCTGGGAAAACAGACTCAGGTCATCATCTTCACCCACCACCGCCATGTCACGGCCTGTGCACAACAGGCTCTGCCGGGGCAGGTTTGCGTTATCCCGCTGTGAAACAACGCTGAAATGGAGAACAGCTCCGGCTTTCCGGCCTGATACGGAGCCAGCCTTGATACAGGGCAATGCGCGTGCTCTCCTGCCATATCAGCTTCGGCAGTGGCCGGATGCGCCGCGCACCCGGCACAAGCCAGAGGGGGCCCGTCCCGGCCTCAGGAGGAGATGCACATCATGACCAAGCCCCTGCCCCCGCTTCCGGATCTCTCGATCACGCTTGAGCAGCTCTGCTTTCTCGTGGCCAAGTTCCGCGAATTTGACGTGAAGGATGCGGTGAGCGTCTCCGATCCCGGCTCCAACAGCACGGATGACGCCATGCTTTCGGTGCTGGAGGATCATCGCGATGATCCCGTGGTGGCGGAAATCGCCAGCTTCATCAATGCCATGAATGAGGATGAGCAGATCGACCTTGTCGCCATGGTCTGGCTGGGCCGCAGCGATAATGATTTCGAGAACTGGGACGATGCCCGCGCCGCCGCCAGCGATGCCCATAACAAGCACACGGCGCGCTATCTGCTCGGCATGCCCCTGCTGGCCGATTATCTGGAAGAGACCATGAACCAGTTCGGCCTCTCCTGCGAGGATATGGACCCCGGCGCAGACTGACGCCTGCCTCCTCCTGTTTCCGGCTGCCCTGCGTCCTTGCGGATGCGGGGCGTGCTTTTTACAGACGCGTGAACGCATCCCCCTGCCGCAGACAAGCCCCCCTTTCTTCTTCGCAGGAGCCCGTCTTCCCCCGGCCGCGCCATGCCGCAGCCAGACGGGCCCTCTGCCGCGCCACTTTTTGCACATATTTTCAATCAGATCTGGCAAAATACGGGGGGCTGGTGCACGGCTCTTGCATGGCCTCATATAGCCGGCAAGGCCATGGCCACCCTCAAGACAAAGCCCCATACCGCAGCGCCCATTTATTTCGCAGATGCGAGAAGCATTTGACTTCGAACTATTGCCGCGCCCAATTCAAATGATAACACTCTCAATACATCCAAATATTATTTTGAATAGTTGTCATATTTTGTGCAAAATCAGACAGTCATTCGCGCGTTGACCTGAATCAATAAGTTGATATATAATGCCTCTACACAAATTCATTCCGCGCTCTTCTCAGCCCTCATATGCGAGAGGCGCGAGGGAGGAGATTTTGCGCTGAAATGCGGTGAAATCTTCTTCCGCAAACCCGCGGATACATGACCAGATTCAACACACCCGAACCGGCGCATACGCGCATTCTCCTGTCCGAGGCCGGCCCTCCTCGTCCACCCCGGTCTCCCGCCTTTGATAATATTGCCGTGATGGGCGGCGGCGCATGGGGTACAGCCCTTGCGACAGTGGCGGCAAAAGCCGGGCGACAGGTTCGGCTGTGGCTGCGCGATGCGGAAACCGCAGCACAAATTGCGCGCCACCGGCGCAACCCGCGCTATCTGGGTGATACGCCCCTTCCTGAAAATATTACGCCCACCACCGACCTCATTGCAGCCCTCAGGGGCGCACAGGCTGTCCTGCTCGTCACCCCCTCCACCACCGTGCGTGAAATGGCCGGGCGCATCCACGCCCTGACCACGCCGAAGACGCCCATCTTCGTCTGCGCCAAGGGCATCGAGGCCGGCAGCGGGCTCATGATGTCCGAAGTGGTGGCAGAGGCCGCACCGGGCCATATCATTGGCGTTGTCACCGGCCCCACCTTCGCGCAGGAAACCGCAGCCGGCCTGCCCACAGCCGTCACCATCGCCTGCAATTCGCCCGAACAGACGCCACCGGCCAGCCGCGCGGCGGCCCGCATGGCCGTTGCTCTCACCACAGACAGTTTTCGCCCCTATGTCTCCGATGACATGGCTGGCGTTGAGGTGGGCGGCGCGGTGAAGAATGTTATCGCCATTGCCTGCGGCATGCTGGCGGGCGCAGGGCTGGGCGAGAATATGCGGGCGGCCCTCATCACCCGCGGCCTTGACGAGATGAAGGAACTGGCAGCCCGCCTCGGCGGACGCCGCGAAACCGTCACCGGCCTCTCCGGCATGGGTGATCTGATGCTCACCTGCTCCAGCACCAAATCCCGCAATTTCCGCTATGGTCATGAGCGTGGGCAGGGCCTGCGCGAAGATCAGGTGTTTGGCGGCAAGCCCGTACTGGTGGAAGGCCGCCACAATGCGGTGACCGTGACGGATCTCGCCCGACAGCTGGGGCTGGACATGCCCATTTGCGAGATGGTGCGCACCATCGTCACCGGGGAGAGCGCCATCAGTGAAGCCTTCGCGGCCTATTGGGGCGCACCGCTGGAGGGCGAACTGCGGGCGCTGGAAATCGAGATTCCACATCCCGCCGTTGCCGCCGTGGCGCGCCGCTTCGACGAGGTGATGCCATGAGCCCCGTCTTCTCCCAACAGCCGCCCACCCCCGCATGGCGCTTCGTGCTGGCAACAGATCTGGATGGCACCTTTCTGGGCGGCACGGAGGCCATGCGCGCCAGCCTTTACCGCTGGATTGCGCAGCGCCGCCACGACGTAGGGTTGATCTTCGTGACCGGGCGCGACCCGGATTTCATCGTGGATCTGTGCGCCCGCCGCGCCAGTGATGGTGAAACCATACCCACACCCGATTATGTGGTGGCCGATGTTGGCACCACGCTGGCCCGCATGGATCAACCGCCACCCGGTGAAGGCGCCCGCCCTGTTCTGCATATTCTGCACACGCTGGAGGCCCCCATTGCGGAAGCCTGGGGCGCCCGCGCCGATCTGGTGCGCCGCACACTGGCCCGTGCGCCCGGCCTGAAGGAACAGGAGACACCCTTCCGCCACCGCGTCTCCTATCATTGTGACCCGGAGCAGCATGACCCGGCCTTCACTGCTCCACTGGAGCGTGAGGGGCTGGATATTCTGGTCTCCCACGGTTGTTTTCTGGATGTGCTGCCCGGCGGCGTGAACAAGGGTTCCACCCTGCTGCGCCTGCTGAACCATCTGGGCATTGCCCATGGCAAGGTGCTGGTGGCTGGCGATACGCTTAACGACCTTTCCATGTTTCAGACCGGCCTGCACGGGGCCGTGGTGGGCGGTGCGGAGAGCGGCCTTCTGGCTGCAACCCGCAACCTGCCCCATGCCCGCCAGTGCCAGATGGCCGGTGCCGGCGGCATCGCCGAAGCCATTGCCGCCCTTCAGCTTCACCCGGAACCTCCGGAGACCTCCCGATGAAATCCGAACTCGTCATTGTCTATCACCGCGCCCCCTATCAGGAAGTGGAGGAGGATGGACAGATCGTGCTGCGCGAACATGCCAGCCCCAATGGCATCGTGCCCACGCTCAAGGCGCTTCTGGGCCGCATCGAGCGCGCATCATGGGTAGCGTGGAAGGAAACCGATACGCCCAGCAATCCTGATTTCGAACGCGTGATCGAAATCAGTGACAGTTTCGGCACCTATAATGTCAGCCGCCTGCCGCTGACCCCGGAGCAGGTGACGAGCTTCTATCACATCACCTCCAAGGAAGCCTTCTGGCCCATCCTCCACGGCTTCAAGGAGCGCTACAATTACGATCCGGTAGACTGGCCAACCTTCCGTGCCGTGAACTGGGCCTTCGCCGAAGCTGCCGCCGAGGAAGCCGCCCCCGGCGCCGTGGTTTGGGTGCATGACTACAATCTGTGGCTTGTGCCCGGCTATCTGCGCCAGTTGCGGCCGGATGTGCGCATCGCCTTCTTCCACCACACCCCCTTCCCTGCGGCGGACATGTTCAATGTGCTGCCCTGGCGCAAGGAAATCATCCAGAGCCTGTTGCAGTGTGATTCCATCGGCTTTCACATTCCGCGCTATGCGCAGAATTTCGCCTCGGTTGCGCACTCCCTCACCCATGCCCGCGTGATTTCCGACACAGAAACCAACCCCGACATGGACCGTGAAGGCACCGCGTTGAGCGAGTTTTTCACCCCGCTGGAAATGGAAGCCGACGGGCGCATCATCAAGCTCGACACCAACCCTGTCGGGGTCAATTTCGATTATATCGAACAACTCGCCTTCGCCCCGGCCGTGACGGAAAAGATGGACGCCATCCGCGCCGAACTGCATGGCTGCCAGCTTGTTCTTTCCGTCTCGCGCACGGATTACACCAAGGGCGTCATCCAGCAGCTTGAAACCTTCGAGCGCCTGTTGCAGCGGCGGCCGGAGTTGCGGGGCAAGGTGCGCTTCATGATGGTTTCCGTGGGCGCTACTCGCGGCATGTCCTCTGTTTACGGCGATATTCAGCAACGTATTGAGGAACTCACCGGGCGCATCAATGGCGCATTCGGCAGCTTTGAATGGCAACCTGTTTCTCTGATTTCCACCGCCATTCCGCTCGCCGAGCTGGTGGCATATTACCGGGCGGCAGATGTTGCCTCCATCACCCCGCTGGCGGATGGGCTCAATCTGGTGGCCAGCGAATTTTGTGCCGCACAAGGGCCGGAAGGGCGCGGGGCGCTTGTGCTTTCCGAGTTTGCAGGGGCGTCCGTACTGCTGGAAGGGGCCATTCCGGTCAACCCCTTCTCCTACGCCCATATGGACAAGGCGCTGGATCAGGCGCTGGCCATGGGAGAGGCCGAGGCGCGCGGCCGCATGGGCCAGTTGCGCACATCCGCCCAGCGCTACACGCTTGAAAAGTGGACGGAAGATACGCTGGAGAGTTTCGAGGCCCTGCGTCGGCCAGCGCCTCCCATTCCGCACCCGGCCTTCGCGCACGGCTGAACATTCCCGGCAGCCCGCAGCGCCCCATTCTGTGGGCAGAAACATGCCGGCCCGTTGAAGGGGCTGGCATATGCGCCACGGTGCCGCTATACAGGCCGGCAGGTCCCCGTAGCTCAGCAGGATAGAGCACAGGTTTCCTAAATTTGGGCACGCCGGCTGGAAACTCCGGCGTGAATCCGCTCAAAGTCGGGGAAAGCTTCGGCCGTATGGTCATGCCAATCCCGAGCCAAGCCTGACGGTGCAAGCCATCGGGAAGGTGTAGAGACTAGACGGGCGGCGCCTAAGGCACTGTAATTATTCCCTCACGGAATAAGTACGGCTATGGCGAAGGGATAGTCCAGACCACGAACGCCAGGCATAGGGCCCGGCGGCGGCGAAAGCCGAAGTGGGATGAAACCTGGTGTCGCGTGTTCGAGTCACGCCGGGGACACCAAAGGCCTTATATTTCAAGTGGTTAATGGTCGGCTCGCTAGATGGTTCGCCAATGGGCCCTGTGCCTTGAGGTGCCTGCGCCTTGCACGGCACATTGTTGCGCCGGCTGCCCCTCATGTCGCACACCCTCAAGAGAGCAAATCACCTCTTCCCGCAGGCATAACGCGCCTATTTTACACCCGCCCCTGACGCTTTCAGCCTCATGACACCGCCTGCGCCAGAATATCCCCAATTCTCCCGGAAGCCGCACCAAGAATGGCTTTCCATCACCTGGAATCGTCCTGAAAAGAAGCGATCTGCCTCCCCTCCGTTGACAGGCCGGCAAAGCAACCCTACCTCTTATGTTACCGGCCGGTTTGTAAAAAATGCAGTTTGCGCCGTTGAAGCGCCTGCTTAAAGGGGATCAAATCGCATGGCCCTACGCGTGTCCGGAAAAAACATCGATATCGGCGATGCTCTGCGTGAGCGTCTTACGTCTCGTGTTTCCGACGTCATCTCGAAACATTTCGACGGCGGGTGGTCGGGGCATGTCACCGTTTCCCGCGAAGGTTCGGGATATCGCTCCGAATGCATCCTTCATCTCGATACCGGGGTGAACCTTCAGGCTCAGGGAACCGATACCGACCCCCATGCCAGCGCCGATGCTGCTGTGGATCGGATCGAGCGGCGGCTGCGGCGCTACAAGGAGCGCAAGCTGCGCATCAAGGAGCGCACGCCCACCACAGCCAGCATCGCCGCCCAGGCTTATGTGCTCTCATCCGCGCCCGAATCGGAAACGGATGATGTGCCTGACAGCTGGAGCCCCACTGTGGTGGCCGAGGCGCCCACCCATCTGCGCACGCTTTCTGTCGCCGATGCGGTTGTGGAACTTGAGATCACCGGTACGCCTGTCGTGGTGTTCCGTCATGCCAGCCATGGACGCCTCGGCGTGGTCTATCGCCGCGCTGATGGCAATGTTGGCTGGATCGAACCATCTGACCAAGCCCATTGACCCGGAGCCCGGCTCGGGATTAGCGTCCGGCGCTTCAAGCCACGCTACCCGAGCCGGGCCTCCATCAGTCTCAGGATCCGAGAAATGCCCCTTGCCGATCTACTCGTGCCCAACGCGGTTTTTCCCATGTTGCGGGCGAGCAGCAAGAAGCAGCTTCTACAGGAACTGGCTCAAAATGCTGCGGGCCTGATAAACAGGGACCAGAGAGAAATTTTCGAGACCCTGCTCGAACGTGAACGTCTGGGCTCGACCGGCGTGGGAAATGGTATTGCCATTCCCCACGGCAAGCTCAAAAAGCTCGACAAGCTGCTGGGCATGTTTGCCCGCCTTGAAAAACCGATAGATTTTGATGCGCTTGATGGCCAGCCTGTGGATCTGGTCTTCCTGCTTCTCGCGCCGGAAGCTGCGGGGGCGGATCATCTCAAGGCGCTGGCGCGCGTAGCCCGCCTGTTGCGGGATTCCGAAATGGTGGAAAAGCTGCGTGCCACGCGGGATGCAGACGCCATGTTCAACCTGCTGACTCAGGCAGCAGCTTCCAACGCGGCCTGAAGTCCGGCCTCTCGGGCGTCTCAAATCTGCACAACACCCCCCACGCATCACGCAAGAACTTCAGCGCGATATACCCGGACCGGGACATCCGGCTCTAAATAAGACAAGAGCGCGCATTCCTCAACGCGCGCTCACGCATGTTGCATTCCGATGTGGGGCATATTCATGAATACCCGGCCGCAGGCTTCTGCGCCGGAGGCCCTTGCGCTCATGAATCAATGCACGCTCATGGTCACGAGTTCATGCTCGGCCGCATTGGCCAGAGCCGCCTCCCGGCTGTCTGTCAGCAGAATGGGCGTCCCATCTGCGGCATGCAGGGTGAACAGGGTCATACCCGGCGCAATTTCCGGCGCCTGCGGGTAAAGGTCCCGCACATCTTCCGAGCGGATGGTGCGCACATAGGCGATCTGCCCGCCGCCCATACCGGCAAGAGCCTCAGGGCTGATGTGTTGCGGTGTAGTGGTCTGGATCATGTTGATGGTCTCCTGTCTGCTGGCTCTGCCGACAGCGCGCACACCCTCAGGGTCGTGACACGATATCTATCCGCTTGACGCTGCGCACAGGCTCCGGGCGAACAAGATCCACCGAGAGAAGGCCGTTGCGCAGTTCGGCACCGAGCACAGACATGCCCTCTGCCAGAACAAAGGTGCGCTGGAACTGGCGCGCCGCTATCCCGCGATGCAGGAAGGTGCGGCTTTCCACCTCATCAGCCTGCCGGCCGCGAATGGTCAGCTCCATTTCCTCAAGCGTAACCTCAAGCTGTTCTGCGGAAAAACCGGCCACAGCCAGCGTAATCCGCAAACGGGGCGGCTCACCCGGCCCGACATCCAGCCGCTCCACATTATAGGGCGGATAGCCATCGGCACCTTTGGTCACCCGATCGAGAGCCCGCTCGACCTCGTCAAAGCCCAGAAGAAACGGGCTCGACAATGAAGAAACTCGCGACATACCTCAAAGCCCTCATCAAGCGACTTTGCATTGCCGGGTGTGCACATCCCGTCCACACCCGCAGGGCCCAATGGGCGCCCCGCTTTCTGGATATGGTAAGCCGCCGGGCACTACGCAAGGCAGCCAGCATGCGCACACGCCACAGGCCGAAAGAACACACCGCCCCACAGACTTTCGTCCCCGCAGTCTTCCCACCAGATTCCGGGCTGGACAATGTTGCCCTGCAATGAAAATTTGACACGCTTGCCAGGTCAAGTATCAGGCAAATCCAGGCACAATGTGCGATGGAGCACAGCTTAGGCTGCGACGTCACGCTCAATGCCCCAAGTTTCAATGCCCCTTCGCCCCCATGATCCCCTCCGCCCTGCCGGGAGACATCTGCAATGTCGCTGCACATGCGCCCCCATGATGCGCTTTCCTTTTTCCGGCACTGCCTGTTGCTGATTGTCGCCGCACTTGTGATGGCCACGGCCACCATGTCGCCTGCGCAGGCTCAGATGGCAGCGCCCCTGAGCGCGGTTTCCAGCGCAACATCAGGCAATGGAAGCGCCTCAGCGCCCGCTGCCACTGTTGTCAAACCGGAAGCGCCCCTGAGTGAGGAGCAGAGACGCAATATCGAAGCCCTGCTTCAGACCCTGAAGGATGAAAAAACGCGCACCGATTTTCTGCGCAATCTGGAAACGCTGGTTACCGTCACCAAGCCCGTGGATCACACTGAATACAAGGGCGACTGGCTGGGCGAGGCAACTCATGCGCTTGGCAGCTTCTCCACCTTGATTCTCGAATTGGTAAGCGAGATCCACACCCTGCCACAGAGAATCTGGCACCTGTTTGTGAGCCTTTCAGACCCGACCATCACGGAGAACATCACCTGGGCGGGTCTCATGGTGCTGGTGGTTCTGGCCGCGGCTCTTAGCGCCGAACGCATCATCACCTTCCTGCTGCGCCGGCCCCGTCATTCCATCGAGACATGGGAGGGGCACAGCCTGATCCGGCGCATCCTTCTGCTCGCTCTTTATACCGTGCTGGATGTGCTGCCGATCGTGGCCTTTGCCGTTGTGGCTTTCGGCGTGCTCACCTTTACGGACCTGCCTTTCGCCATACGCCTGGCGACCCTCACCATCATCAATGCCAGCCTGCTTGATCGCATCACCATTGCTGCATCCCGTGCTCTTCTGGCCCCGGAAATGCCCCGGCTGAGGCTGATCCCGATAGGGGATGAAAGCGCCGCCTATTGCTTTTTGTGGGCGCGGCGTTTCGCTCATACCTTCATCTATGGTTATTTCCTGCTGCGGGCCGCCTGGCTGCTGGGGCTTTCCACGCCAGCCTTCAGCATGATGCTGGATCTGCTGGCCTTCATTCTGGCCGGCATGATGATTGTCTTCGTGCTTCAGGTGCAAAAGCCCGTGGCGCGGCGGCTGCGCAACATGGGAAGGCTCTCCGGGCGCATGGAGGCCATCCGCAACCGTGTGGCCAATTTCTGGCACCTGCTGGCGATTGTCTATATCATCGCGGTGTTCATCATCTGGGTGCTGCATATTGAAGGCGGCACGGCTTTCATCATTCAGGCGACATTGCTTTCTCTTCTGGCGCTGCTCGTCGCCCGGCTGATGGCGCTTGGGCTATTCCGCGTATTCCGCCGCGTGTTCCGCCTGAATGATGAGTTGCGCGCCGAGTTTCCCGCCCTTGAGGCCCGCGCCAACCGCTATGTGCCTGTGCTGAAGCAGGGTGTCAGTATCTTTATCTCCTTTATCACCCTGCTCATCCTGCTGGAGATCTGGGGCATAGGGCCGTTTGAGTGGCTGGCCTCAACCGATGGACAGGCCCTGATGGGCCGGGTCATCTCCATTCTGCTCGTGGCCACGCTTGCGCTCATTGTCTGGGAAATCGGCATGATGTTCGCGGCGCGCATGTATGAGCGTCATCAAAGCTCCACCCGCATGATGACGCTTCTGCCCTTCCTGCAAAATGCCTTCCGCGTGATACTCATCACCATCTCCTCGCTCATCGTGCTTTCGGAACTGGGCGTGGATATTGCCCCGCTTCTGGCGGGCGCCGGCGTGCTGGGCCTGGCCATCGGCTTCGGCGCGCAAACACTGGTGAAGGATGTCATCACCGGCATTTTCATTCTGATGGAAGATACGCTTTCCGTGGGTGATTTCGTGCAACTGGGCAGCCATGCCGGCACAGTGGAAAAAATCTCTATTCGCACGGTGCATCTTCGCGATTTCGACGGCAATGTGCACTCCCTGCCCTTTGGCGAGGTGCAGGTCGTTCAGAACATGTCGAAGCACTTCGCCCATGCCGTGGTGGATGTCGCCATCTCCTACCGGGAGAATGCTGATGAGGCCATGGCGGTGATGGAAGAGGTGGCGGCGGAACTGGCGCGGGACAGAACATTTGCGCCGCTCATCACCGCCCCCTTCGAAATGTTTGGTGTCGAAGCGCTGCGTGATTCCGCCGTGTGGCTGCGCGGCCGTTTTCGCACCATGCCGCTGAGCCAGTGGCAGGTGAGGCGTGAATATTATCGCCGCATCAAGGCAGCCTTCGATGCCAGGGGCATTCAGGTGCCCTTCCCGCATCAGACCCTGTATTTCGGCGTGGATAAAAGCGGCCATGTCCAGCCGTTGCATGTCGTGAATGAGGACACGTCCTCTCGCCCTGCACCGGAAGAGCCCACGACGAAACGGCCCAAGGATGCCCCGGCGGGCACCGCAGAGCAGCAGACTGCTCCAGAAGCTAAAGCAGACAAGGAACGATGAGAGAAGGGCGAAAAGAGAGCCCAAATAGAGAGCGCCCGCACAAGGCGGGCGCTCTGAAGGCCGGCGACGCATAAACCTGACAACCGGCACCCATATAGCAGCAAAAGGCGCGCCATCTGCATGCGCCCTACATATAGGCTGATACAATGCAAGCGGTACCACATATATGCCGCGCATCATTTTTTATTTGCAAGACGCAAATTTATTTTTGCAATTTGCGAATCTCAGCCGTCGCAGCATCCATTTTGCGAAACCGGAAAATCAGGCCGGATCAAGCACCCGTCCGGCCAGCGAGGCCTTTTCATTTGAGGCGTTGAGCCACGTTTCCAGAAAAGCCGTCAGCCAGCGGCAAACAGCCGGATCATGCTGCTCCCACCCATCCAGATGCGCCGGCCTGTCCTGCGCCCCACGTCGGTTCAGATGTTCGGCCCCGCGACGGGTCCACATGCACATCATGTCCCGTGTCACCTCAGGGTGAAACTGGATGCCATAGGCGTTGGAGCCATAACGATAGGCCTGGTTGGGAAAGGTCGGCCCTGTCGCCAGAAGCTCGGCCCCCGGCGGCAGCTCGAAGCCTTCCGAATGCCAATGATAGACATGATCCGGCCAGGGCAACATGGAGGCCGCCTGTTCAGTGGCTGAAATCGGATAATAGCCAATCTCGCATGCGCCTTCATGGTGCGGCTGCACCTGCGCGCCCAGAACCCGCGCCATAAGCTGCGCCCCAAGGCAAATGCCCAGCAAGGGCGCACCCTGCGCCAGCGTCTTGTCAATAAAATCCATTTCGGTGCGCAGGAATGGCAGATCGTCATTCGCGCTCATCGGCCCGCCAAACACCACCACTGCGGCGTGATTCTCCAGCGTATCCGGCAAGGGCTCCCCAAGCGCGGGGCGGCGCATATCCAGCCTGTAGCCGCGCTGTTCCAGCCGTTCACCCACACGCCCGGCTGAAGAACAGGCCTGATGAACGATAACCAGAACATCCTTTGTTTCAGGCGCTGCGCCCCTCATCGCCGTGCCCTGCGCTGCTGTCTTGCTGTTCAACACCCGCTTCCGCCTCTTCCCTGATTTCCTGGCGGATCGCGACACGATCACGGTCTTCGATATTCAGCAATTCCGCCACCCGCGCGACGAGATTGTCCTCGAACTCCGTGAGCCCGCCATCCGCAAAGGCGGCCTCAAACAGCATCTCCACGATGCGACGCCGCCCCTCCCCGTCCAGCGCACGGTTCAGCACACTGGTGAAGGCATAAAGATCGACGGCTTCGGCATCCTTGACAACAGCCTGCGCCATCAGAGCGCTGCTCATTTTTGCATCAAGATCGAAACGGCTGGCCAGAATAGCCTTCAGCCGCTCACGTTCGGCATCTGTCACCGCACCGTCGATGGAAACCACATGGACCAGCAGTGCGGCAGTGGCGAGGCGATAATCATTTTCACCGAAAGCCTGCGCATCGCGACGCCCGCCCGAAATCTCGGCGATGAAGTCGGAGAGCGTGTGAAACATGCGTCTGGCTCCTTCGCTGGCATCGGCTGCTAAAAATTTCGCCATGCCCGTCGCAGGATACAGAAACACGAAAAAGCCGCAATGTCTCCCGCGCAACAGGTTGAAAAACAATACGCCCTTAATGAGCCCCGCGATGGATCGACAGATCACGAATGGTCGGTTTTTCCCCGGTCAGCGGATTATCCGGGTCCCAGCCATAGCTCAGCGTTTCAAAACGCATGGTGCGCGCATCAATCATCAGAAAGCGCCCCACCAGCCCCTCGCCAAATCCCACGATGGCACGCAGGGCCTCCATGGCGGCAATGGAACCGGCAATGCCTGCCAGCGCGCCCAGAATGCCGGCCTCCGCACAGGTGGGCACAGTGCCGGGCGGTGGCGGCTCGGGAAACAAACAGCGATATGTGGGGTTCAAAACACCATCCGCACCCCGCTCATGGGCGCGGATGGTGGTGACGCTGGCGTCAAATGTGCCCAACGCCGCAGCCACCAGCGGCCGGCCCGCCAGAACGCAAGCATCCGATACCAGAAAGCGGGTGGAGAAATTGTCAGATCCATCCAGCACCACATCCACACCGCCAATCAGCTCCATGGCGTTGTCGGCCGTGATCCGGGTGTGATGGGTCACCACCTCCACATGGGGGTTCAGAGCGTCTATCGCCGCGCGGGCGCTGTCTGTCTTGGGGCGGCCAATATCCGTCGTGCGATGGATGATCTGGCGCTGGAGATTGGAGAGAGAGACAGCATCGTCATCCACCAGCACCAGTTGCCCCACGCCCGCCGCCGCCAGATATAACAGCGCCGGTGCGCCCAGCCCCCCTGCGCCAATGACCAGAATGCGCGCCGCCTTCAGCTTCTGCTGGCCCGGCCCGCCCACATCATGCAGCACGATATGGCGGGCGTAACGTTCCACCTCTTCCGCAGAAAATGCCATGCCGCCGAATGCTCCCTGCCTGAAGCTGCCCCGTGTAAAGGCGACCTCACAACCCTGCTACTGCGCTCCCGCGCCTTTCGGCTCGTCCCCGGTCTGGGCCGCCACCAGATTGTCGATCAGCGGCATCAGCGTGCTCTGAACCGTCTCCGGCGTCAGCGGGCCGACAAATTTGTGGACGATGCGCCCGTCACTATCGAGCACGAAAGTTTCCGGCACCCCATAAACGCCCCATTCAATAGCTGCGCGGCCCTTCGGGTCCACCCCCACTCTCTCGTAAGGCAGGCCGAACTGACCGAGGAAGCGACGGGCGTTTTCCGGGGCATCCTTGTAGTTCAGCCCCACCACGCGGATGCGCGGATCCCGCGACAGCTCCATCAGCACAGGGTGTTCCTGCCGACAGGGCACACACCAAGAGGCCCAGATATTCACCAGCGCCGGCTTACCCTTCAGAGCCTTCACCTCCAGCGGACGCAAGGGCTGGCCATGGGCATCACGCTGGCCCTCAAGCGGCGGCAGCACCATTTGCGGCGCCGGGCGCCCCACAAGAGCGGATGGCAGACGCGATGGGTCGCTCCCGCTTTCCAGCCGCTCCAGAAACAGGAAGGCCAGCCCCAGAAACAGCACCAGCGGCACCACCAGCAACCAGAGCCGGCGACGCCGCGGCGTGGGCTGCATCTCGCCATTCATATCCGTTCGTCCCTGTTCCATGGCCTGTTGGTCCGCCCCATGGTTACGCTGTGCGGGGCTTTTCCGCCTCGGCCCTGCGGGCTTCAAGCTGGCGCTCGGCAGCCTCACGCCGGCGGCGCTTGCGGCGGGCTTCCATCTCGTCCAGCAGGTGTTTCTGGCCGCGATAATCCAGCACCAGCCAGAGGGCGAGCACGGCAAGACCAAGAAGAGAAACGCCATAGGCCGTGGCGATGAAGGTGAAATGGGTCATACGTTTTCACCCCCCGAAAGAGCGCAGGCCAACATGGAAACGGGCATGGAGATGTGCAGTCCCATCATCTCAGGCCCCGGCCTCGGCAGCGGCCCGCGCTTCCAGCGCCTGCACGCGGCGACGCAGAATTTCCGTGCGCATACCCAACATCTGCAAGGTGATGAACAGCAACCCAAACCCCAGTGCGCACATCAAAAGCGGCCACAACAGGCTGGGATCAATGGTTGGTCCATCCATGCGGAAAACCGATGCCGGCTGGTGCAGCGTGTTCCACCAATCAACCGAGAATTTCACAATCGGCACATTGATGAAGCCCACCAGTGTAAGCACCGCCGCCGCACGTCCGGCGCGATTTGGATCATCAATGGCAGCCCGCAGCGCCATCAGGCCCAGATAGAGCAGCAACAGCACCAGCATGGAGGTGAGGCGGGCATCCCACACCCAGTAGGTTCCCCACATGGGCCGCCCCCACAGTGAGCCTGTCACCAGACACAGAGCGGCGAAGGTGGCCCCCACGGGCGCAGTCGCCTTGTGTGCCACATCGGCCAGCGGGTGTCGCCACACCAGAAGGCCGATGGCGGAAAGCGCCATCAGCGTATAGCCCCCCATGGCCAGCCAGGCGAAAGGCACATGGATATACATGATCTTCACCGTCTCGCCCTGCTGGTAATCCGCAGGTGCGCCGAAGGCGAGATAGAAGCCCACGGCCAGCGCCACTACCGTCGCAACCGCAAACGCAGGCAGCAGACGGGCGGACAGGCCCATGAAACGGACAGGATTGGCAAGATCGAGCAGAGCCATGGAGCGGTTCTAGTGCGCCCCGTGCGCAGAGGGAAGATGCCAGACGTCGCAGAACGCCTCTTCCCCCTCACTTTCAGGGGATGAAAGCCGGCAGAAAGGTGCGACACAAGCGCCCGGCATTCTCTTGGGCCTTCCCATCAACTGCGCGCCGCCCGCAATGCGGCAGCCGCCGCCACCGGCCCCAGAATCAGGGCGAACAACGCCAGCCCCAACAACACCCGGAACGGCATATCAAAGGGCACCGGGCCGGAGACCGCAGAAGTGGTGGCGGAAACAGCAAAGATCAGCACTGGAATGGTGAGGGGAATCACCAGTACGGCAATCAGCAAACCACCCCGGCGGAAGGCCCCGGCGAAAGCCGCCCCCACCAGCCCCAGAAAGGTCACGGCCGGCGTTCCCACCAGCAGCGTCAGCACCACTGCCCCAATGGCCGCCGGCTCCAGGTTCAGCATCAGCGCCAGCGCAGGCGCGGCCACCACCAGCGGCAGGCCGGTGGCCAGCCAGTGTGCCAGCCCCTTGGCTGCGGCCACCAGTTCCAGCGGCAAGGCCGAAAGCGTCAGCGCATCCAGCGAGCCATCTTCGACATCTGCGGCGAAGAGGCGCTCAAGGCCGATCAGGCTGGCCAGCAGCGCACCAATCCACAACACAGCCGGGCCAATGCGCGCCAGCAAGACAAGATCCGGCCCCACGGCAAAAGGCACCACGGTGATGACGCACAGGAAGAACACCACCCCCAGCCCGGCCCCTCCGCCCGACCCGAGAGAGAGCAGAAGATCCCGCCGCACCACGGCCCAGAAGGCTTTCATCATGCCAGCTTCCCCAGCCGCAATTCATCACTCTCTCCCAGATCCAGCGGCGCATGTGTCGCGGCCACCAGCACGCCACCCGCCGCCAGATGCGCCCGGCTGAAGGCTGCAAAACGCGCCTGCGCCTTTACATCCAGCGCCGTGGTCGGCTCATCCAAAATCCAGACCGGCCGCCGGGATACCAGCAGCCGGGCAATGGCCAGCCGGCGCTTCTGCCCTGCGGAGAGCACAGCAGCGCGCAGCCGCCCCAGCCCACCAAGCCCCACATCTTCCAGAGCGTCGTCCACAGCCACCCCATCCCCGCCCAGCACATTCCGCCAGAATTCCAGATTCTCGGCCACGCTCAGCGCGCCCTTCAGTGCATCATCATGGCCAAGATAGTGCATCTGCTCCCGCAAAGGGGTCTCCTGCGCGCCCCCCTCCAGCCAGACACGCCCTGTCGCCGGAGCCAGAAAACCTGACAGAATCCGCAACAGGGATGACTTTCCAACACCATTTGGCCCCACAATCACCAGGGCCCGGCCGGCCCGCGCCTGCACATCAAGCCCTTCAAATAACAGCCTGAAACCCCTGCGACAGCTTAATCCTTCAGCCTTCAGGGCCTGAATGGGCGTGGAACTCATCCGTGCTGCTTTCGTTGCATTTGCATCTTTCCACTTCATTATCGCATGACCGCGACTTGAAATGGCTCTATAAAGCGCGCCAACCGCACCGACCAAGGGTGGCGGGAGTTTTCTCCCGCACCTGCGGCCCTGGCGACAGTCGTCCACTGAAACCGGAGAGAACGCCGTGACTTCCCTCGACAGCTTCAAGTGCCGAACCACCCTCAAGGTGGATGATCAGGAATACGTCTACTATAACCTTGAAGCTGCGGAGCGAAATGGCCTTGAAGGCGTTTCCCGCCTGCCCTTCTCCATGAAGGTGCTGCTGGAAAACCTGCTGCGCTATGAAGATGGTCGCTCCGTCACCAAGGAAGACGTCCAGGCCGTCGCTGCCTGGCTGAACGACAAGGGCAAGGCCGGGCAGGAAATCGCCTACCGTCCCGCCCGCGTGCTGATGCAGGACTTCACCGGCGTGCCCGCCGTTGTGGATCTGGCCGCCATGCGTGACGCCATGGTGGCGCTGGGTGGCGAACCCGCCAAGATCAACCCGCTGGTGCCCGTTGACCTCGTGATCGACCACTCCGTGATCGTGAACTTCTTCGGCTCCGATTCCGCCTTCAAGAAGAACGTGGAAGAAGAGTACAAGCAGAATCAGGAACGTTACCGCTTCCTGAAGTGGGGCCAGAGCGCGTTCGACAATTTCCGCGTGGTGCCGCCGGATACCGGCATCTGCCACCAGGTGAACCTCGAATATCTCGCCCAGACGGTGTGGACCCGCAAGGAAGAGCTGGATGGCAAGACCGTTGAGGTCGCCTATCCTGATACCCTCGTCGGCACCGACTCGCACACCACCATGGTCAACGGCCTGGGCGTGCTGGGCTGGGGCGTGGGTGGCATTGAGGCTGAGGCGGCCATGCTGGGCCAGCCCATCTCCATGCTGATTCCCGAAGTCATCGGCTTCAAGCTCAATGGCGAGTTGCAGGAAGGCATCACCGCCACCGATCTGGTGCTCACCATCACCCAGATGCTGCGTCAGAAGGGCGTGGTCGGCAAGTTCGTGGAATTCTACGGCCCCGGCCTTGAGAGCCTCTCCCTCGCCGACCGTGCGACCATTGCCAACATGGCCCCGGAATATGGCGCAACCTGCGGCTTCTTCCCCGTCGATGGCGAAACCATCGCCTATCTCGACGAGACCGGCCGCAACGATGCCCGCGTGAAGCTCGTGGAAGCCTATTCCAAGGCTCAGGGCATGTGGCGTACCAAGGACACGCCGGACCCGGTGTTCACCGATACGCTGGAGCTGGATATCGGCTCGGTGCAGCCCTCGCTCGCCGGCCCCAAGCGCCCGCAGGATCGCGTTCTGCTCGCAGAAACCAAGACCGGCTTCCGCGCCGCTCTGGAAGGCGAATTCAAGAAGGCTGGCGAAGTCGACAAGGCTGTGCCGGTCTCCGGTGCCGATTACACGCTCAGCCATGGTGATGTGGTGATCGCCGCCATCACCTCCTGCACCAACACCTCCAACCCCTCCGTGCTCATCGCCGCCGGCCTGCTGGCGCGCAATGCCGCCGCGAAGGGCCTGACCACGAAGCCGTGGGTGAAAACCTCGCTGGCGCCCGGCTCCCAGGTGGTGGAAGGCTATCTCAACGCCTCCGGCCTCCAGACCGATCTCGATAAGCTCGGCTTCAATCTGGTCGGCTTCGGCTGCACCACCTGCATCGGCAATTCCGGCCCGCTGCCGGAAGCCATCTCCGAGGCCATCAACAAGAATGACCTCGTGGCCGGTGCCGTCATCTCCGGCAACCGCAACTTCGAAGGCCGCGTGAACCCCGACGTGAAGGCGAACTATCTCGCCTCCCCGCCGCTGGTCGTCGCCTACGCCATTGCCGGTTCGCTGCAAATCGACCTGACCACCGAGCCGCTCGGCACCGACACCGAAGGCAAGCCGGTCTATCTCAAGGATATCTGGCCCTCCAACAAGGAAGTGGCGCAGTTCATCCGCGAGAACGTCACCAAGAAGATGTTCCAGGAAAAATATTCCGACGTCTTCAAGGGCGACGCCCACTGGCAGGCCATCACCGTGCCGTCGGGCCAGACCTATGCGTGGGATGACAATTCCACCTATGTCCGCAACCCGCCCTACTTTGTGGGCATGGGCAAGACCCCGGCTCCGGTGAAGGACATCGAGAATGCCCGCATTCTCGGCCTGTTCCTCGACTCCATCACCACCGATCACATCTCGCCTGCCGGCTCCATCAAGAAGGACTCCCCGGCTGGCCAGTATCTGATCGACAATGGCGTCGATCCGGTGAACTTCAACCAGTATGGCACCCGTCGTGGCAACCACGAGGTGATGATGCGCGGCACCTTCGCCAATATCCGCATCAAGAACCAGATGGTGCCGGGCGTTGAAGGTGGCGTGACCATCCACTATCCGGAAGGCAAGCAGGAGTTCATCTACGACGCATCCATGGCCTACAAGGCCGAGGGTGTGCCGCTGGTGGTCTTCGCCGGCAAGGAATATGGCACCGGCTCCTCGCGTGACTGGGCGGCCAAGGGCACCAACCTGCTTGGCGTGCGCGCTGTCGTGGCCCAGTCCTTCGAGCGTATCCATCGCTCGAACCTGGTGGGCATGGGCATCGTGCCGCTGGTCTTCAAGGAAGGCGAAAGCTGGCAGACGCTGGGCCTGAAGGGTGACGAACAGGTCACCATCAAGGGCATTGAGGGTGATCTGAAGCCCCGCCAGACCCTGACCGCCGAGATCAAGTTCGCGGACGGTTCTGAGAAGAATGTGGATCTGATCTGCCGCATCGATACGCTCGATGAGCTGGATTACTTCCGCAATGGCGGCATCCTGCCTTACGTGCTGCGTTCGCTGGCTTCCTGATCCCAGCGCACAATCTGAAGAAAGACACGCCGGCCCGGCTCTCGGGCCGGCGTTGTCATGTCCGGTGCAATCATGGGCCCATCATGGGCAGATCGAGTGCCTTCTTCTGCGCCAGTCCCCGCCCGGCCCGCGCTTATGCCCCAGATGACGAGCTGCCCCGCTTCTTATGCAACTCATTGAGAAATGGACGACGACATAAAGACTTATGCGTCAACCATCAGTTTTCATGCCCCGCAGCACACCGGAATGTGACTCTGAACACTCCATTGTGAGCGATCCAATCCTTTACTCGCCGGTATGCCGGGCAGATATAGTTTGCGGGAGATCCAGATAAAGCGGCTTTGCGAGCATGATTTTTCGCAACATTGTTCCCACGCTTGCCTTGGCGCTATTGCCCATGCTGGTCACCAGTATGGGGCCGGCAGGGGGTGCTCTGGCACAACCCAGGGCGGTGGTTGAACTGTTCACCAGCCAGGCTTGCTCCGCCTGCCCGCGCATGGATGATTGCGTCACCAAACTGGCTGATGACCCCTCCGTTATCGCACTGACCCTGCCGGTGGATTACTGGGATTATACCGGCTGGCATGACACACTGGCCCTGAACGCAAATTCCCGCCGGCAACGCGCCTATGCCGAAATGCGAGGCGATCACCGCATCCTCACCCCACAGGCTGTCATCAATGGCTCTCTGGTGGTGGAAGGGCATGATCGCCGGTCGCTTCGACGCATTCTTCAGGAAAGCGAGGTCCACAACACCGCGCCCCTGATCCCCGTTACGGTGCGGCAGGAGGGCCATGATATTGAGGTGAACCTCCCCCATGCCCATCTGGGTGAAGCGGGCGCGGAAATCTGGGTCTGCCCGGTCACAACATCTGTAACCGTGGATATCACTGCCGGAGAAAATGAAGGCCGGACCCTCACCTATACGAATGTTGTAAGGGGCTGGGTCAAGCTGGCAGACTGGAATGGAGCCGCGATGCAAGAGCGCGTTCCGCTTGCCGCCCTTAGTTTGAAGGGGGCCGATTCGCTTGCTGTTTTGGTGCAGCCTCGCGCATCCAAATCGCCTGGCTCCATTCTCGGAGCAGCGATGATTCCCCTCACTCCAGTCCCGGAAGAAGAGCCCGCCAATATTTCTCGCATCGGCAACAGCCTGCGAAAGACCGAGCGCAGCTACATGACTCCTGAGCGCACAAGAACGCCCTCGCCTTCCGCGAGCCCTGTGGCCCTGCCTGCCGGTTCAGAAAGATAGGAAATTCAAAGCCCCTCTACGGCCTCGCCCTGCTCCACGCAGCAGATGGGCCTCTTGGCACGCTGGGCGCCATCATGCGCTACCTGTCCGAACACTTCGGAGAAATGACGAAAATCGGCCATCTTCCTATGAAGCATGTCAGCTTCACATCGGCCTGCGGGCTCAAACGGGGTAAGCAGTGGCCGGTTCGGAAGCACCTCGGGGGGGCTTGGGGGGGCTGGGATAGACCGAAGCGCCTCACGAACCGACCCTGCTATGGGATGTACTTTCTGCGAGCGGACAGGCGACGTCTTGACCAAATTCCGGCGACACTGTGGTGCCTGCTAACATCGCCGTGATCGCTCTCCACCTCATCAGGCTGTGGCCTGCAAAACAAAGCCGACCTTGCAAGCTGGACGCAGTGCGGCAATCATGAGCCGGCACCTCAGTGTTTTCATCACGCAGGAAACTCTTCGGGAGGCTTCATGGAAGATGAAAGTCCCATATGCGCCGCCACAGGGATCGTGGTGCCCGTGCGCCAATCTCGCGCAGCCCGTTCATCCACGCCCGCCGTCCCCCATACACCACCGCCCCCACCCCGCGTGACATTCGATCGCCGGGAGCTGGACCGTATTCTGGGGCTGTATGGGCGCATGGTGGCGCTAGGTGAGTGGCGGGATTACGCCATTGATTTCACACGCGACAAAGCCATCTTTTCCATATTCCGCAGGGCGTCTGATGTGCCGGTTTATCGTATCGAGAAAGATCCGCGCCTGGCCCGGAAGCAGGGGGCCTATAGCGTCGTGTCACAAACCGGGCTCATCCTGAAACGCGGGCACGAACTGCCCCGCGTTCTCGCTGTGCTGGAAAAACCATTACGCAGCGTGTGACACAGCCTGTGGCCGGACCCGCAAAGAAACCGCCGAAGGGTCCGCCACCCGACACATTACACCGGCTGGCGACGCAGCAAATGGGTGCGTGAGACCAGCAGCTTGTCGATCCGCCGGCCATCCATATCGACAATCTCGAAACGCCAGCCAGAATCTTCGAAAACATCCCCTTCAGCGGGCAGCTCTTTCAGGCAGGACAAGGCGAAGCCAGCAACCGTGTTGAAATCCTCATCTTCCGGGAAATCGACATGCAGCAGCTCCCGCAGCTCATCCATGGGAGTGTCGCCATCCACCAGATAGCTACCATCCTGCCGCACCACCACATTGGACGCCGTGTTCGGCACCCCTTCAGCGCCGCCTGTCGTCAGGCCGGTAATCGCCACCAGAAGATCATAGCCCGTGACCACACCGGCCATATCTCCATATTCATCCACCACAATGCCCATGGGCACCTGCGCCCCGCGCAGAATACGCATGGCCTCCAGCGCCCCGACACTTTCCACAATGAAGGGAACCGTCTGCACGAAAGCCCGCGGGTCCGGCTGTTCTTCGCGCAAATAGGCATCCAGCAGGCGCTTGGCCTGAATCACCCCCACTGTTTCTTCCGGTGTCCCATCACAGGCGGGCAAGCGGGAGTGGGGTGTGGCCAGCAGGGCGGCGCGCACCTCATCCAGATCAGCTGAAACATCCACCCATTCCACATCTGTGCGCGGGGTCATGATGGCGGTGACAGGGCGATCCGCCAGACGCATCACGCCTGAAATCATGCGCCGCTCGGCCGGGTCGATCACGCCGGCGCTTTCCGCCTCGGTGATGAGCGCTCGGATTTCCTCATCCGTCACCGCGCTGGAACTGCCCTGACCTGCGCCAAGCAAACGCAGAACCAGACGCGATGAGGCATCCAGCAACCATACCGCCGGGGCTGCCGCCCTGGAGAGCCCCACCATCATCGGAGCCAGAACGCAGGCCAGAGATTCGGGATTCTGCAAAGCCAGACGCTTGGGAATCAGCTCACCAATCACCAGCGAAACATAAGTGATGGCCGCCACCACCGCGATATAACCCAGCGGGCCGGCCACGCTGGCTGGCACATCCGCCGCCCGCAACACATCAGAAAGCTGCGCCCCGAGGCTGGCCCCGGAAAAAGCCCCGGCCAGAATGCCAATGAGCGTAATGCCGGCCTGCACGGTAGAAAGGAAACGTCCGGGTTCCGCCGCCAGATTGAAGGCTGCCTGCGCGCCCCGCTGCCCTTGCGCGGCCATGGACCGCAACCGTGCCGGACGCGACGACACAATAGACAGCTCAGCCGCCGCCAGCACGGCGTTCAGCAGAACCAGACCCAAAACGATAAGAATGTCCAGAAAAGGCATGACGCCCATCATCCCTGAATTTCCGCAACTGCATAGCATGATGCAGCGCACAGGGGCGACCATCACCTAACGGCAAGTCAGGGCAAATCGCATCCGTCAGGCGAAATACGTGCTGAAGATTTGCATAATCGCCAAGCTGGTCTATGCAGCAGAGGAGCAAAGCAGGGTCCAGATATGTCATTCAACAGTTTCGGCCATCTTTTCCGCGTCACCACCTTTGGCGAAAGCCACGGAACGGCTATTGGCTGCGTGGTGGACGGGTGCCCCCCACAGCTGCGTTTCACGCTGGATGAGGTGCAGGCCGCGCTGGATCGTCGCCGCCCCGGCCAGTCGCGCTTCACCACTCAGCGACGCGAGCCGGATCAGGTCAAGGTGCTCTCCGGCGTGATGGACCACCCCGAAGGCGGGCTTGTCACCACCGGCACCCCCATTGCCCTGCTGATCGAGAATGTAGACCAGCGCTCCAAGGATTATGCCGCCATTGCCGGCGCCTACCGGCCGGGCCATGCTGATTTCACCTATGACATCAAATATGGCATCCGCGACCATCGTGGCGGCGGGCGCTCTTCCGCGCGGGAAACTGCAACCCGTGTGGCCGCCGGGGCCATTGCCGCCAAGGTGCTGCCGGGCGTCACCGTGCGCGGAGCTCTGGTGCAGATTGGCGATATTGAAATCGACCGTTCCCGCTGGAACTGGGATGAAATCGACAACAACCCCTTCTTCTGCCCCGACCCCGAAACCGTGCCGGTGTGGACCGAATATCTCGATGGCATCCGCAAGGCCGGCTCCTCCGTTGGTGCAGTGATCGAGCTGGTGGCGGAAGGTGCGCCGGCCGGCCTTGGCGCACCGCTTTATGGCAAGCTGGATGCGGATCTGGCGGGTGCGCTCATGGGCATCAATGCCGTGAAGGGCGTGGAGATTGGCGAAGGCTTCAACGCCGCCCGCCTGACAGGCGAGGCCAATGCCGATGAAATGCGGCGTGGCAATGAGGGGCGTCCGCAGTTTCTGGCCAACCATGCCGGGGGCATCCTGGGTGGCATTTCCACCGGAGCACCTATTGTGGCGCGCTTTGCGGTGAAACCCACCTCCTCCATTCTCACCCCCCGCAAGACGGTGGACCGCACCGGCGAAGAGACAGACCTCTTTACCAAGGGCCGGCATGACCCCTGCGTCGGCATCCGCGCTGTGCCTGTGGGCGAGGCCATGATGTGGTGTGTGCTCGCCGATCATCTGCTGCGTCATCGCGGACAGGTCGGCGCTACCCCTGTCTGGCCCTTTGAGAACTGAAATCTGCCGAATTTCAGCCAGACTGAAATTTTCCTGTTTTTCATTGCGACTGAAAACAGGAGTGCTAAGCTACGGGCATGAAACTTGCGGAATGGCTGGAAGCCACTGGCACGACACGTAGCGCCTTTGCCCGGCTGGTGGGGCTTTCCCCCGCCAGCATTACGGCTTTGTGCAATGACGATCGTGCCTGGATCTCCCGCGAAAGCGCCGAGAGGATTGCGCAGGCCACCGAAAATGCGGTGACCCCCAACGATTTCCTCGGCCTCTCCACCCCTCCCGCCCGGAGTGTGCTCGTGACAGAAAACAGCATTCAGGCCCGTGTTCAGGCCGCTATCGAAGCCTTCGCCCGTGGTGAAATGGTCGTCGTGACCGATGATGATGACCGCGAGAATGAAGGCGATCTGATTCTCGCCGCCTCCATGGCCACACCTGAGAAGATGGCCTTCATCATCCGCAACACCTCCGGCATCGTCTGCGCGCCCCTGCCCGCCTCCGAGGCGCGCCGCCTGCGGCTGGACCCGATGGTTTCCACCAATGATGCGCCCCTGAGCACGGCCTTCACCATCTCCATTGATGTGCGCCACGGCACCACCACTGGCATTTCGGCAGAAGAGCGCACCAATACGGTGCGGGCGCTGGCCAATCCCAATATGGGCACGGCAGATTTTGTGCGCCCCGGCCATGTTTTCCCCCTCATCGCACGCGAAGGCGGGGTGCTGATGCGCTCGGGCCATACTGAGGCAGCGGTGGATCTGTGCCGCCTTGCCGGTGTGCCGCCCGTAGGCGTGATCTCCGAACTGGTGAATGATGACGGCACCGTGAAGCGCGGCCCGCAAGTATCGGAGTTTGCAGAACAGCATAACCTGCTGCGCATCTCCGTGGCCGATCTCATCGCCTACCGTCAGGCTCGCGAAAAGCTGGTGACGCGCTGCGCCGAATTCCCGGTGCCCACCGCCATCGGCGAATTGCAGGGCTTCTCCTACACCACGCCTTTTGATACGGCGAACCATCTCGCACTGGTGAAGGGGCGCATTGGCGACGGGGAAAATGTGCTGGTGCGCCTGCACCGCGCCGACCCGATCGCCGATCTGTTTGCAGGCGGCCAGACCCTGCTCAAATCCCTGGAGCGTATTGATTCGGAAGGCCGCGGCGTGCTGATCTATCTGCGCGATGGTACGGCTGGCGTCCCCACCAATGCGCTGGGCCCGACCGAACAGACCAGCAGCGAAGCCGAGCGGGACCGCCAGTGGCACGAGGTGGGCCTTGGTGCGCAGATACTGCGTGATCTGGGCATTTCCTCCATCCGGCTGCTGTCCTCCACCTCGCGCACCTATGTGGGGCTCAACGGCTTCGGCATCGCCATTTCCGGTGTGGAACCGATCGAGAGCTGACGCACCTCATCACAGCCCCTGAAGGCTGCCTGCATAAAAACAACACACCTTCCCGATCCATGGTCGGGGAGGTTTTTTCGTGTCTGCTCATTCTCGCCCGCCCCGGCATGCTTCAGGCCGGGCCGATCAGCGGTGCGCCCATGAAAAAGCCCCCTCCTGATCCGGGAGGGGGCTTTTTCATCATGGAATATTCAGCTCACAGACACACTTGCAGCCGCACTTGCAGCCGCACTTGCCGCCTCACTTGCCGCCGCACGCTTCGACGACATCATCAAAGGTCCGCAGGCCGGGACGCGGCGCATTCACCAGCACCGCCATATTGCCGGGCGCGTGCTTGTTGGCCAGCATCTTGCCATGCGCCGCCGGGATATGATCCCAGGTAAACACTTCCGACATGCAAGGGTCCACGCGACGGTCAATGATGAAGTCATTGGCCGCAGATGCCTGCTTGAGATGGGCAAAGTGAGAACCCTGAATACGCTTCTGGCGCATCCACACATAGCGGGCGTCAAAGGTGATGTTGAAGCCGGTGGTGCCGGCGCAGAACACGATCATGCCACCGCGCTTGCCCACCAGGGTCGACACCGGGAAGGTGTTCTCGCCCGGATGCTCGAACACGATATCCACATCTTTCTTGCCGGTGATTTCCCAGATGGCCTTACCGAACTTGCGGGCTTCCTTCAGCCAGTCGCCATATTCGGGCGAGTTCACCTTGGGCAGCTGTCCCCAGCACTTGAAATCCTTGCGGTTGATAACGCCCTTGGCGCCAAGGCCAAGAACATAATCGCGCTTGGATTCATCCGAGATGACGCCGATCACATGCGCGCCGGAAGCGGCAGCCAACTGCACGCCAAACACGCCGAGACCACCGGAAGCGCCCCACACCAGCACATAATCACCCGGCTTCACCGTGTGCGGCGCATGGCCGAACAGCATGCGATAGGCGGTGGCCAGGGTCAGGGTGTAGCAGGCGCTCTCTTCCCAGGTGAGATGCTTGGGACGCGGCATGAGCTGACGCGCCTGCACGCGACAGAACTGGGCGAAGGAGCCATCCGGCGTCTCATAGCCCCAGATGCGCTGCGAGGGAGAGAACATCGGGTCGCCGCCGTTGCACTCCTCATCGTCGCCATCATCCTGGTTACAGTGCACGACAACCTCGTCGCCCACCTTCCAGCGCTTCACCTTGGCGCCCACGGCCCACACGATGCCCGCGGCATCGGAACCGGCGATATGGTAAGGCTGCTTGTGCACATCGAAGACGGAGATGGGTTCGCCGAGGCCAGCCCAGATTCCGTTGTAGTTCACGCCGGCAGCCATCACGAACACGAGCACATCATGCTCGCCCAGCTCCCAGGTGGGCACCACCTCAAGCTGGAATGACTGTTCTGGCGGCCCATGGCGCTCACGCCGGATAGCCCAGGCATACATTTTCGAAGGCACATGACCGAGGGGCGGAATCTCGCCCATCTCATAGAGATCCTTCAGCGCCGTGCTACCCGTTTCAGCGTTCTGGCCCATAGCGTTCCGTCCTCTCTTCCTCTCAAGAACCTCAGGTTCCATTTTTAGATCATTATCGCAATGCAGCGTAGCAGAGAAGATTTTCGCAGCAACTGCTTTCCTGAGCGGCGCATCCCCCCCTCTTTAGGCGAATGATCCGCCTCGCCTTTCCCTGTTCACGCGCGGGCCCCATCGCACTAGACTGGCCGGACACAGCCTGAACTCGGAAGGACACACCCCATGGCAGCCCTTGTGATGACCCTGATTGTCGGCCTGATCGCCGGCTTTCTGGCCGGGCAGATTTTTCGCGGCTACGGCTTCGGGCTGGTCGGAAACATGGCCGTGGGCGTGGTTGGCGCGCTCATTGGCGGCTTTCTGTTTGGCAATGTGTTTCTGGTTGGCGGCCTTGTGGGGCGCATTATCAGCGCCACCATCGGGGCCGTCATCCTGCTGTTCGTCATGTCCCTGATCCAGAGACGCTGAAAAGCAGTGAACACAGCCGCATGGCTGGAAATGCACTTGCCACTTGCGGTAGACAGTTGCACCTTACGTCAGGCATGAAATCATGTCGGACGTAAGGTCTGGAACTTTTCCATCGACGCGCCGCGCGCTGCGTCGCACAATAAGCCGGCTTGCTTCACAGGAATCAGGCGGGAGGACTTCGCCCCATTCAAACCAGGGTGAAGGCTAAACATTTCGGTCGAATAACGGGGTAATTCGGATGGTGGTCCGCGACAAACCTTGGCTCTTCCGCACATATGCCGGCCATTCCACGGCATCGGAATCCAACAAGCTCTACCGCTCGAATCTGGCCAAGGGGCAGACCGGCCTATCAGTCGCCTTCGACCTGCCGACCCAGACCGGATATGACAGCGACCACCCCCTCGCCCGCGGCGAAGTGGGCAAGGTGGGCGTGCCGATTTCCCATCTCGGCGACATGCGGACCCTGTTTGACGGCATTCCGCTGGCCGAGATGAACACCTCGATGACCATCAATGCCTGCGCGGCCTGGCTGCTCTCGCTTTATATCGCGGTGGCCGATGAGCAGGGCGCCGACCGCGCCAAGCTGAAAGGCACCACGCAGAACGATATCATCAAGGAATATCTCTCGCGCGGCACCTATGTGTTCCCGCCCGCACCTTCCATGCGGCTGACCAAGGACACCATTCTTTTCACCACGCAGAATCTGCCGAAGTGGAACCCGATGAATGTGTGCTCCTACCACCTTCAGGAAGCCGGCGCGACGCCCGTGCAGGAGCTGGCCTTCGCGCTGGCCGACGCCATCGCCGTGCTCGATACGGTGAAGAATTCCGGCGAGGCCGAAGGCCCCATCTTCGGTGAAGTCGTGGGCCGCATTTCCTTCTTCGTGAATGCGGGCATGCGCTTCATCACCGAGATGTGCAAGATGCGCGCCTTCGTGGATCTGTGGGACGAGATCTGCGTCAATCGTTATGGCGTGACAGACCCGAAGCAGAAGCTGTTCCGCTATGGCGTACAGGTGAACTCTCTCGGGCTGACCGAGCAGCAGCCCGAGAACAATGTCTATCGCATTCTCATCGAGGCGCTGGCGGTCACCCTCTCCAAGCGGGCCCGCGCCCGTGCCGTGCAGCTTCCGGCGTGGAACGAGGCTCTGGGTCTGCCGCGGTCGTTCGATCAGCAATGGTCGCTGCGTATGCAGCAGGTGCTGGCCTATGAAACCGACCTGCTGGAATATGCCGATATTTTCGATGGCTCCACCGAAATCAACAAGAAGGTGGAAGAGCTGAAGGAAGAGGCGCGTTCGGAACTCGCCCGTATCGAGGCCATGGGCGGCGCTGTTGCGGCCATTGAAAACTCCTACCTTAAGCAGGCGCTGGTGGAATCCAACACCCGCCGTCTGGAAGCCATTGAGCGGGGCGATCAGGTGGTTGTAGGCGTGAACCGCTGGACCGAGACTGAGCCCTCTCCGCTCACCACGGGTGAAGGCGCCATTCTCACCGTGCCAGAAGGTGTTGAAGCCGAGCAGATCTCCCGTCTTCAGGCCTGGCGCGAGGCGCGCGATGCCAAGGCAGCGGAAAAGGCGCTGGCCGAATTGAAGAGCGCGGCGCAGGAAGGCCGCAATATCATGGAGCCCTCCATTGCCTGCGCCAAGGCGGGTATCACCACAGGTGAATGGGGGACCTGCCTGCGTGAAGTGTTTGGCGAGTATCGCGCCCCCACCGGCGTGGGCCGTGCTGCCCGTGCCGATACACAGGGCCTGGAAGAGGTGCGCAAGGATGTAGATGCCGTTTCGGACCGTCTCGGCCGTCGCATCAAGTTCCTTGTCGGCAAGCCGGGGCTGGATGGCCATTCCAATGGCGCGGAACAGATTGCCGTACGCGCCCGCGATTGCGGTATGGAAGTGGTGTATGAAGGCATCCGCCTCACCCCGGCCGAGATCGTGAATGCCGCCCTTGAAGAGAGCGTGCATGTGGTGGGGCTTTCCATCCTTTCCGGCTCGCATGTACCGCTGGTGCGTGATGTGATGGAACGGATGCGTGCCGAAGGGCTGGATGATGTGCCGGTCGTTGTCGGCGGCATTATTCCGCCGGAAGATGAAGCCCAGCTTCTCGGCTTTGGCGTGGCGGCTGTCTATACGCCCAAGAATTTCGAGCTGAACCGCATCATGGCAGATGTCGTCTCCATCGTGGATGAACGCACCAGCAAGGCGGCCTGATACCACGCATCAGGTATCAACCGGCAGGGGACACCGTTTCCATGCTGCCGGTTTCATTTCTCAGAATGGCCGCCCCGTGCGGCCATTTTCTTTTGTATATGGACTCGCCACCTTCAGATCCGACGTTAGGTCAGGCTTGAAGAGAGTTGCCAACCCGGCTCCATCGTCTTAACCCGTACCCCTACACCTTTCAGGGTGCAGGATCTGTCTATCCCCGAATCCACTCTTTCCCGGAAGGTCACGCAGCCTTGGACTGTGCTTGATTCGCATTTCAATTGCGCTCAGACCAGCGCAAAAGCGTGCTGCAAGATCAGTCAGGATGCGGCCACAGGAGAAACCATGTCCCCCTCCCCGGCGCCCCGCTCCCTGCGCGGGCTGTTTGATGCGCCCTATCTGTTACTGTCTCTCACAGCCTTGCTGTGGGCTGGCAATCTGGTTCTCGGCCGCTATGTCGCCGGTCATGTGCCGCCTGTTACGCTTGCCTTGCTGCGCTGGGTGGGGGCGACAGCCATCATCCTGCCCTTCGCATGGCCGCAACTGAAGCGCGATCTGCCGCTTATCCGCCGCTTCTTCTGGCTGCTGCTCCTGCTGGCGGCCACGGGCATCGCCTGCTTCAACGCCATGAGCTATCACGCCCTGCAATATACGCAGGCGGTGAATGCGCTGCTGCTCCAGTCCATGGCCCCGCTGCTGGTGGGGCTGTGGAGCTTCTTCCTGTTCCGGGACAAGCTCTCTCTGGGCCAGATTGCCGGCATCTGCACCTCTCTTTGTGGCGTGGTGCTGATTATCAGTCGGGGCGATATGGATACGCTGCTCCATCTCACACCCAATGTCGGGGATATGTGGATGGTGATCGCGCTGCTGATCTACGCCTTCTACACGGCCATATTGCGCAATCGCCCACCCATGGGCGCGCTGTCCTTTCTGGCTGTCATCATGGCCTTGGGCTCCATTTTGCTGGTGCCATTCTCCGCGCGGGAACTGGTCGCAGGCCAGAGCCTGCACCTTGATATCAAAACCGTACTGACGCTGGGCTATGTAATGATTGGCCCTTCGCTTGTCGCCTATCTGTTTTTCAACCGGGCGGTGGAACTGGTGGGCGCCAACCGGGCCGCACCCTTCCTGCATCTCATGCCGGTGTTCGGTACTGCGCTGGCCATCGTGTTTCTGGGAGAGGCGCTGGCTTGGTTCCACCTCATGGGATATGCGCTGGTGATTTGCGGTATTTTTCTGGCGACACGCGCTGGCCAGAAACCCGCCAAGCTCCAGCCTCCCACCTGAGGCAACTGAAGCCCTGCCAACGCTTTAAAGAAAAACCCGCATATCCGGCATTCGGATATGCGGGTTTTATTTTGTATGCCGGTGGCCGGCCTCAGCCAGCCACCTCAAGGAAGAACAGCCCAGCTCAGAACTGAACCAGCTTGGCCTGCTTCACATGCGGCAGAGCCTGGATCGTGGCCAGAAGCGCTTCCGGCACCGCGCCATCAATAGACACCAGCGCGATGGCTTCGCCACCTTCCGCATGACGACCCAGCGCGAACGTGGCAATATTGATGCCAGCTTCGCCCAGCAGGCCCGCGAAAGCACCGATGAAGCCCGGCTTGTCCTCATTGGTCACATAGATCATGAAGGGCGCGAACTCCGCGTCCATCTTGATGCCCTTGATGTTGACCATGCGCGGCTGGCCATCAGCAAACACAGTGCCGGTGACAGAACGCTCATACTTGTCGGTCACCACCGTTACGGTGATGAGGCTCTCATAATCGCCGGAAGTGGCGCGGGTGGTTTCTTCCACCGCAATGCCGCGCTCCTTGGCGACGGACGGGGCCGAAACCACATTCACGTCCTGAAGCGCCGGGCGCAGCAGGCCGGCGACTGCGGCAGAGGTCAGCGCCTTCACCTTCAGTTCCGCAACCGGGCCCTCATAGGTGATGCGCACGGTCTTGATGTCGGTATCAGTGAGCTGGCCAGCGAAGGAACCCAGCTTCTCCGCCAGTTCCACGAAGGGCGTCAGCTTCGGCGCTTCCTCGGCGGTGATGGAGGGGAAGTTGATGGCGTTGGTGATGGCACCATCCAGCAGATAATCGCTCATCTGCTCGGCCACCTGAAGGGCCACATTCTCCTGAGCCTCGGTGGTAGCAGCGCCCAGATGCGGGGTGCAGACCACATTCGGATGACCGAACAGCGGGTTGCTTTCAGCCGGCTCGACGGTGAACACGTCAAACGCCGCACCCGCCACATGCTTGGAATCCAGCGCCGCGCGCAGAGCCACCTCATCCACCAGACCGCCACGGGCGCAGTTGATGATGCGAACGCCCTTCTTGGTCTTGGCGAGGTTTTCGGCCGAGAGAATGTTCTTGGTCTTCTCGGTCAACGGGGTGTGCAGGGTGATGAAATCAGCACGGGCGAGCAGGTCTTCCAGCTCCACCTTTTCAACGCCCAGATCCACCGCACGCTCGGGCGAAAGGAAGGGGTCGAACGCAATCACCTTCATGCGCAGGCCCACGGCGCGGTCCGCCACGATGGAGCCGATATTACCGCAACCGATGATGCCGAGGGTCTTGCCCGTCAGCTCCACGCCCATGAAGCGGTTCTTCTCCCACTTGCCGGCCTGGGTGGAGGCGTCCGCTGCGGGGATTTCACGGGCCAGGGCGAACATCATCGCAATGGCGTGCTCAGCCGTGGTGATGGAGTTGCCGAACGGCGTGTTCATCACGATCACGCCCTTGGCCGTAGCGGCGGGCAGATCCACATTATCCACGCCGATACCGGCGCGACCCACCACCTTCAGACGGGCAGCATTTTCGAGAATCTTCGGAGTGACCTTGGTGGCCGAGCGAATGGCCAGACCATCATAATTGCCGATGACTTCGGCCAGCTTGTCCTTGTCCTTGCCGAGGTCCGGCTGGAAATCGACATCAATGCCGCGATCTTTGAAGATCTGCACAGCGGCGGGGGACAGCTTGTCGGAAATGAGAACGCGAGGTGCCATGATGGGCTCCATCAGATGTGAGGATCGCAACCGGCATGCCACACGGCACGGGCCGGTGTGAGAGCCAGCCCGAAAACGAACTGGCTGCGAATTGAAAGAGATAAGTCGAGCCGTCAGGCGCTTTTATGCGTGCGGGATGACCGCAACGCGACAGCACCGTGAAGGAAGGCGCGCACCAAAAGGGCGCGCCCATCCCCGTTCATCGGCCTTGTATCAGGCCTTGAGCGCAGCCTTGGCCTCGTTGAAGGCCCAGTCCAGCCACAGGGTCAGCGCTTCCACGTCGGAACGCTCAACCGTCGCACCGCACCAGATGCGCAGGCCGGGAGGGGCATCGCGATAGGCGCCGATGTCATAAGCCACACCGCCCTTTTCGAGGCCGGCCGGAATCGCCTTGGCGAAGGCCGCCTGCGCATCTTCAGGAAGTGCGGTGACTTCCGGGTCCACCACCTTCAGGCACACCGAGCTATTGGAGCGGGTGACGGGATCATTCGCCAGGAAATCCACCCAATCCGTGCGGGCCACCCACTGGGCAATGGCCTCGAAATTGCGGTTGGAACGTTCCTGAAGCGCCTTCAGACCACCAATTTCCTTCGCCCACTTCAGGGCATCGAGATAATCCTCGACGCAAAGCATGGACGGGGTGTTGATGGTTTCGCCCTTGAAGATGCCTTCATTGATCTTGCCGTTCTTGGTGAGGCGGAAGATCTTCGGCAGCGGCCATGCGGGCTTGTAGGTTTCCAGCCGCTCCACAGCGCGGGGCGAGAGGATGAGGATGCCGTGCGCGCCTTCACCGCCCAGCACCTTCTGCCAGGAGAAGGTGACCACATCGAGCTTGGAGAAGTCCACCGGCTGGGCAAAGGCCGCAGAGGTGGCATCGCAAATGGTCAGGCCCTCACGATCAGCCGGAATCCAGTTGGCGTCCGGCACCATCACGCCGGAAGTGGTGCCATTCCAGGTGAAGACCACGTCATGCGTGAAATCGATCTGGGTCAGATCCGGCAGGTCGCCATAGGCGGCCTTCAGAACGCGGGCATCAGCCAGCTTGAGCTGCTTGACGACATCGGTGACCCAGCCTTCGCCGAAGCTTTCCCAGGCCAGCATGTCCACCGGGCGCGCACCGAGCAGCGACCACAGGGCCATTTCCACCGCACCGGTATCAGACGCCGGCACAATGCCGATGCGATAATCGGCAGGCACTTCCAGAACTTCGCGGGTGAGATCAATCGCCTCTTTCAGCTTCGCCTTGCCAACTTTGGCACGGTGCGAGCGGCCGAGGGGCGCATCGGCAAGCGCTTCGAGCGTCCAGCCGGGACGCTTGGCGCACGGGCCCGAAGAAAAATTGGGGTTCTCCGGGCGGATTGCCGGGGCAGTATTCGCAGTCATGTGACCATCCTTGCAGATGAGCGCCTCCCGTTGGGGGGAGGTGTCCCGCCGCCGCAGATACGCTTCGGCGAGGCCCGCGTCAAGCATCACCTTGCGCATGGCGGCTCATAATGTGCCGCGCACGCAGGCGGGTGCCAATGAAAACGGCAAGAAACAACCCGGTCATCAACAGCACAATGGTTGGCGCAGGCGCACTGTCGATGAAGAAAGAGGCATAAACACCCAGCATCGCGCAGCCCACCCCCACCAGAACGGCCACCAGAAGCATGGTGCCAAAGCGCCGCGTGAGCAGGAAGGCGATTGCGCCCGGCGCGATCAGCAAAGCCACGGCGAGGATGATTCCCACCGCCTTCAGCGCCCCCACAATGGTGAGCGAGAGCAGCACCAGAAAGCCATAATGCAGCAGCCGAACCGGCAGCCCCACCACCCGCGCCTGGGCCGGATCAAAGGAAAAGAGCAGAAGATCTCGCCATTTCACGGCGATCAGCCCCGTCACCAGCACGGTAATCAGGGCGCTTTCGGCAATATCGTCCAGCCCAACACCCAGCACATCGCCAAACAGGATGTGATCCAGATGCACATCGGATTGGATGGCTGTGAAAAGCACAATGCCAAGGCCGAACATGCCGGAGAACACCACCCCCATCACCGTGTCTTCCTTCACACGGCTGTTGGCCTTGAGATAGCCTGTGCCCAGCGCGCACACCATGCCGGCGCAAAACGCCCCCAGCGCCAGCGGCAGGCCAGCCATATAGGCCAGCACCACGCCCGGCAGCACGGCATGGGAAACGGCATCGCCCATCAGCGACCACCCCCGCAGCACCAGAAAGCAGGAGAGCAGCGCCATCGGCAATGCCATCAGCGCGGAAATGACCAGAGCATAGATGATGAAATCAAACTCGAACGGCAGCAGCAGGGTCTCCACAAGACTGCTCATGAGCCCGCCTCCCCCGCTGTTTCGGCCAGTGCGGCGGCAGCGCGGCGACGGGCCGCCAGCACCCCATGGGTTGGCGCAAAGATAAAGGCCGCCAGAAAGATCAGCGTCTGCAACACCACGATGATACCACCCGTCGCGCCATCCAGAAAGAAGGAAGCGTAGGCCCCTACAAAGCTGGTGCCCGCCCCCAGCAATACGGCAATCGCGATCAGGCGCGGGAAGCGGTCTGTCAGCAGATAGGCCGTGGCGCCCGGCGTCACCACCATGGCGATGACAAGAAACGCCCCCACCGTCTGCATGGCCGCCACGGTGCAGGCCGCCAGAATGCTGAAGAAGAGAACCTTCATCAGCCGCGGCCGCAGCCCCACACTGCGCGCATGGGTTTCATCGAAGAAGATAACGACAAGATCTTTCCAGATCACCAGCAATATGGCCAGGGAGACACAGCCAATAATAGCCAGTTGCAATGTGTCTTCCGGCGAAATGGCCAGAATATTGCCAAGCACGATGGTCTTCACATCCACCGCCATGGGCGACAGCGAGATCATGAACAGGCCCAGACCGAAAAAGGAGGTGAAGATCAGCCCGATCACCGCATCTTCCTTCAGCCTTGTACGCTCCTGCAAGAACAGAATGGCCGCCGCCGCCAGAGCCCCGGAAAAGAAGGCCCCGATGGAAAAGGGCAGCCCCAGCATGAAGGCCCCAGCCACGCCGGGCACGATGGAGTGGGACAACGCATCCCCAATGAGCGACCAGCCCTTGAGCATGAGAAAGGCGGAAAGAAAAGCGCACACCGCTCCCACCAGCGCACTCACCCACATGGCGTTGGTCATATAGCCATAGGCGAAGGGCTCCAGCAGCACGCTCACGGCTTTTCCTCCGGGCGGGCTGTTGCGGCGGGGCGATCCTTCACCAGTACAAGGGGGCGTTCATCATCCGTCAGCACGCCCACCATTCCGGGTCGCGAGCCATGGCTTTCATCCAGCATGAAGTGACGCAACACGCCGCCAAAAGCCTTCTCCAGATTGGACTGGGTGAAAATCTCATCTGTCGGACCATAGGCCAGAACAGTATTCTTCACGAGAATGGTGCGATCACAAAATTCCGGCACACTGCCCAGATTGTGGGTGGAGACCAGCATCACCCGCCCCTCATTGCGCAGGGCTTTCAGCAGGGCGATGATGGCGTCTTCCGTCTTCACATCCACGCCTGTGAAGGGCTCATCCAGCAAGATGACCTGCGCATCCTGCGCCAGGGCGCGGGCCAGAAACACCCGCTTCTTCTGCCCGCCGGAAAGCTCACCAATCTGCCGTTTGCGGAAATCCAGCATGTTCACGCGCGCCAGGGCCGCTTCTACCATGGCCCTATCCTGAACGCGGGGCATGCGCAGCATGTTCATGTGGCCATAGCGGCCCATCATCACCACATCTTCCACCAGAACAGGGAACGTCCAGTCCACTTCCTCGGCCTGCGGCACATAGGCCACCAGATTGCGCCGCAGCGCCTGCCGCACGCTGAGACCAAGAACCGAAATCTGCCCGCGTGCAGCCTGCTGGAACCCCATTATGGCTTTGAAAAGAGTGGATTTTCCCGCGCCATTCACCCCTACCAGCGCAGCGATGCAGCCGGCGGGAATTTCAAAGCTGGCATCGCGAAGAGCCGTATGCCCATTACGATACGTCACGGTGAGGTGCTGCACGCTGATACCAGCCACCGCTCCAGCGCCCCCACTTGCGCCCCCACCTGCACCCTCGCCCCCACTCACATTCTGCGCACTCATTGCGCCTCCGTCTTTTTCGGAGCCAGCCCATTGGCGATGGTTTCGCCAGTCACGCGCATCAGGTCGATATAGGTGGGCACCGGGCCATCTTCCGTGCTCAGCGAATCCACATAAAGAACTCCGCCATATCGCGCGCCGGTTTCACGGGCGACCTGTTTTGCGGGCTTGTCGGAAATGGTGCTTTCCGAGAAGACAACCGGGATAGCGTTGGCCTTCACCTCATCAATCACCCGGCGCACCTGCTGGGGCGAGCCCTGCTGATCTGCATTGATCGGCCACAGATAGAGTTCCTTCAGGCCGTAATCGCGCGCCAGATAACTGAAAGCGCCCTCGCTCGTCACCAGCCAGCGCTGGTTTTCCGGCAGGCTCTCCAGTTCAGCGCGCACGGGCTCCAGCGCCGCGTTGATCTTCGCCTTGTAGGCTTCAGCATTGGCCGTGTAGATCCCGGCATTCTGCGGATCATATTTTACAAAGGCATCGCGGATATTGTCCACATAGATCAGCGCCGCCTCGTGTGACATCCACGCATGGGGGTTGGGCTTGCCCTCATAAGGGCCGGAGCCAATGCTCAGGGGCGTCACACCCTCGCTCACCACCACGCTGGGCACACCCTTGAGGCGCTTGAAGAATTTTTCGAACCAGAGCTCCAGATTCAGGCCATTCCACAACACAAGCTGCGCATCGCGCGCCTTGATAAGATCACCGGGCGTGGGCTGATAGTTATGGATTTCCGCGCCGGGCCGGGTGATGGATTCCACAATGGCGGCATCCCCCGCCACATTGCGCGCCATGTCCGCAATCACCGTAAATGTGGTGACAGCCTTGAACTTCTCCGCCCTGTCTTCAGCGGCCGCAGCGCCCGTGGCCAGAGTGAGGCTGGCAAGCAGCGCGCCTGTCGTCAGATACCGGGCCAGTCTTGCAAGGCTGGAGAGGCGCTTACGGCGCACAGCCACCAGCGAGCCCATGAATTTGGAAACCGCACGACATGGTTCTTCACCCAGCATCTGGACCTCCGTGATTCGATAGGCGTGAGGATAGCCATCCATTTTCGCTTCTGCAAATTATTTGCATTTAAGATGCGAACCATCAGGCTGCTCCCAAATTACCCTCAAGCCTTTGCGCTTCCTGAGGTTCCATAGCCTCCGTCTGCGGCGCGGCCTTCTCTGCTCTGTCCTCCGGGCCAGGCTGAGGCGCAGAGCTTTTGCGCTGAACCACCGGCACCGGCAACCCGCCTTCAGGCATGGGGCCATTTTCCTGGCCCGCTCCCCTTCCAGCCACAGAGCGCGCAGCCAATGCATGACTCAACATGCCGCGCGCCACCTCCCGCTCACCCACAATCACGAAATCGGCGCCGCTTTCACGCAGAGCCTCCACCTCGCTCTCGCTATGCGTGCGAGCGATGATCTCGATATTTCGGTTCAAGGCACGCGTCTTGCGGATGATGCCGCCAGCATCAAAATTATGCGGAATGGCAATGATGATACGCTCAGCCCCGGCCACATTCGCCGCCTCAATTGTTTCCGGTATGGCAGCATTGGCATCCAGCACCTCCAGCCCGCCAGCACGGGCCTCCGCCACCCTGTCCTCCTGATCCTCGATCACCACCACGGGCAAACCGGCGGCTTTCAGCCCCTCCCCCACCAGAATGCCGATCTGCCCATAACCCACCAGAATGGTGTGATGGCTCTTCATGGTCGGCACCAGCACTGTCTCCGGCACGGGCTCATCCGCCACCGGATCGGCCAGCTTCGCACGGAACCGATCCAGCGCGAGAAACAGGAAGGGGTTAATCATGATGCTGAAGATGGCTGTCGCCAGAATAAGGTCCTGCGCCTCCTCTGGAAACAGCCCCAGGCTCAGCCCCAGCGCCATGAGAATGAAGGAAAATTCGCCAATCTGCGCCAGCGAGACCGAAATGGTGAGGGCAGTGAGCAGGCCGTAGCCGAACAGACGCACCAGAGCCAGCGCGGCAAGGGATTTGCCCACCAGCACAATCGCCACCGTGGCCAGCAGTGCCAGCGGATTGTTCAACAGGTTCGCCGGGTCCACCATCATGCCGACGGAAACGAAGAACAGCACAGCGAAGGCATCGCGCAGGGGCAGGCTCTCTTCAGCCGCACGATGCGCAAGCGGCGATTCGCTCAGCACCATGCCGGCAAAGAAGGCCCCCAGCGCGAAGGACACTCCGAACAGAACCGCCGCTCCATAGGCCACCCCCAGCGCAATGGCCAGAACCGCAAGACGAAACAGCTCACGCGAGCCGAGCAGCGCAACCCAGTTCATGATCCACGGAATAAGCCGCCGTCCAACCACCAGCATCACCAGCACGAAGCCCAGAACCTTGGCCAGGGTTACGCCCAGCGTGGTCCAGACATCCATGGGCCCGAACCAGGCGGAAGCGGCATTCATAGGCTGGCTCGTGCTGCCCAGTGCAGAGGCGAAGGCGGGCAGCAGCACCAGCGCTAGCACCATGGCCAGATCTTCCACGATGAGCCAGCCCACCGCGATACGCCCCTGTTCGCTCTCGATCAGCCGGCGCTCCTGCATGGCGCGCAACAGCACCACAGTACTGGCGGTTGAAAGGGAGAGCCCGAAAACCAGCCCCGAGCCGACACTCCAGCCCATGAAATAGGCAAGCCCCATCCCCAAAAGTGTGGCCACCGAGATTTGCAGCACGGCCCCCGGCACTGCAATGGCCTTCACCGACAGCAGATCCTTCAGGGAAAAATGCAGCCCCACCCCGAACATGAGCAGGATGACGCCCAACTCCGCCAGCTCTCCCGCCAGATGCTGATCCGCCACGAAACCCGGTGTAAACGGCCCCGCCATGACCCCGGCCAGCAGATAACCCACAAGCGGAGAAAGTCGCAGGCGCTGCGCGATGGCTCCGAACACAAATGCCAGCACGAAAGCGCCAACAAGCGTCGCGATTAACGGTGTGTCATGAGGCACGTTCAGAACTCCTTCAAAAACACAGCCGCACCACAGACAGAACGACTTCCCACATCAGACGGCAGCCCCGCCGCCATCACACACGCCGCAATCACATGCACTTACATCTTCACGGCCATGAGACAGACGAGTCATTACAAGACTAAGGCAAAGATAGTGCCATGGCAGCCTGACCACAGAAAATGCCGCCCAAAAAACAAAAGCGCCCCTGAAGGGCGCTTCTGAAAATCACCATTAAGCCATGCAGAAGGCTCAGGCGGGCAAAGGCGCAACCGCCCCGGCACTCACAGCCAGGAGCGCTCGGTGGCCTTGGCCGTTTCATAGCTGTTGATGGACGCCACCTTCTGGAGGGTCAGCCCAATATCATCCAGCCCTTCCAGCAGGCAGCGCTTGCGGAAGGGGTCGATCTCGAAATGGATCTTGCCACCATCCGGGCCGCGAATTTCCTGCGTCGGAAGATCCACCGTCAGCGTGGCGTTGGCACCGCGCTCAGCATCTTCAAACAGCTTATCCAGCTCTTCCTGCGTCACGATGATCGGCAGGATGCCGTTCTTGAAGCAGTTATTATAGAAGATATCGGCGAAAGAGGTGGAGATCACGCAGCGAATGCCGAAATCCAGCAACGCCCAAGGGGCATGTTCGCGCGAGGACCCGCAACCGAAATTATCGCCGGCCACCAATACCTTCGCGTTGCGATAGGCCGGCTGGTTCAGCACGAATTCCGGGTTCTCGGAGCCGTCCTCATTGTAGCGCATCTCGGAGAAAAGGCCCTTGCCGAGGCCCGTGCGCTTGATGGTTTTCAGATACTGCTTGGGGATGATCATGTCGGTGTCGACATTGACCAGCTTCAGGGGGGCGGCAACCCCTTCGAGAACCGAGAACTTGTCCATTACAGAACTCTCAAGCCTTCCTGCTGCGGAGAAGGCGCACACATCTGGGGCAGCGCTGCGCAGCCTGTGGCCGCTGCGGCACCGCCCTCGACGGACGCCCGGATGGCAATTTCTTAACAGGCGCAGGGCGAGTTGCCCAGCACCCAAGCCAAACTGATTGGTTTCATTCCAGACAGATCCGGGCAGAAACTCAATCCTGCACCTTCACGACAGGCTGGCGACCGATGAGGCGGGCCAACTGGCGCACGCG
Organism: Haloleucobacter albus; assembly: GCF_052492075.1. Lineage (NCBI taxonomy): Bacteria > Pseudomonadati > Pseudomonadota > Alphaproteobacteria > Hyphomicrobiales > Xanthobacteraceae > Haloleucobacter > Haloleucobacter albus. The sequence continues at coordinate 158,874 of NZ_JBQWAS010000022.1, read as the reverse complement.
TGTACGCACCCTGTCATTTACCAGAGGTGCCAGATCCCGCGGCAGGCGCAGCACCAGCTTATCGCCTTCCACCTCCAACGGAGCGCGCGGCAATATGCCCGGCATGGCGGCAGACAGCACATAAGCCACCCGCATGGCACCCCCCAGAATACGCGCCCGATCCAGCATACCCGTGGAGATCAGTTCCAGAATGCGACTGGTCTGATCTTCGGCATTCAGCCCCTCATAACGGAAATACACCGCCAGCGCGAGGAAGGCCCGATCCGCATGATCCACTCCGACAAAGGCCGCGCGGGAAATCATGTTGAGGCTCTGCTCGCCGCGATAATCGGGGTGCGAACGCCACCCCACATCCGACAACAGGCAGGCCGCACGGCGCAGACGCAAGCCGGCGGCGGATTCTTCAAGCACCGTGGAGGAGCCGAAGAAAGCGTCAGTCCACGCCACCAGCTCCGCACCATGGCGCGGCGAGCGCGAACGCAACTGATTGGCTTCCACAGCCGCAAGCAACAATGGATCTTCTTCCTGCTGCTCTTCATTCAGCAGGGAATAGAGCAGGCCCTCCCGCACGCCGAGGGCGGAAATCACCACTTGCGAGGCTTTGCCCTGCCGCACCACTTGCTCCAGCACCAGCGCACCATAGGCCAGAAGCTGGCGACGTGCCGAAGAAACCGCATCAATATGCGCCAGCGTTTCCGGCTCCGAGCGATGCACCACGCGAGCGAACTCGAGGGCTTCACGCGCCGGAATGGTGTAAGCATGCATCACATGCAGCGGGTAACCTTTCTGGAACATGTGCAGTCGCGCCAGCGCCCGCCATGTACCACCCACTGCATAAAAGGTGCGTCCGTTCAGCCCATCCAACACCCCGGCATCGGACATCTGCTCTTTGATGATCTTTTCAGCTTTGCGCGGCGAGCGGGAAGAGCGATCCTGCAAGGCCAGCCCGCCCAGCGGCAAGGTAATGCCGGTTCCGAGCTTGCACCCTTTCACATCCACCAGCTCCAGAGAGCTGCCGCCGAGATCACCGACCACGCCATCCGGCTCATGAACACCGGAGAGAATACCGCAGGCCGCCAGCTCCGCCTCGCGTTTGCCAGACAGAATTTCGACTTTGGTGCCGCAAATGGCCTCACATTCCGTGATGAAGGCCGGGCCATTCTCGGCATCGCGTGCGGCTGCGGTCGCCAATGCGCGGATGGACCCCACCTGCATGGCATCACAAAGCGCACGAAAGCGACGCAGAGCCGAAAAGGCCCGCTCGACGGCATCCTCCTGCAAGCGCCCGGTGGAAACCACCTCACGCCCCAGGCCGCACAGGGCCTTCTCATTGAACAGGGGCGTCAGCACCCGCTCCAGCCCCTCATACACGACGAGCCGGACCGAATTGGACCCGATATCAATAACAGCAACCGGAGCACCGGCCCCTAAACGGGCCGGTGCCTTGCGCAGATCGTCCCCCGCCTCAGCGCCGGACAAGAAGGCTGCGCGGCGAAGAATCTTTGAGAGACTTTCCACGTCCAGACAAGCTCGGATTGGTCATGAAATATTGATGGGCGTTGAAGGGCTCTTCACCCAACGCCGGAACGATGCGTTCTGATGAGCCATCAGGCAGCACGTTCCAACTCTGCTGATTGTCGATCAGGTTCGCCACCATGATCTGGTCCAGCACCTGCTCATGCACCGTGGGATTGGTGATGGGGCAGAGAGTCTCCACGCGCCGGTCAAGATTGCGCTGCATCAGATCGGCGGAGGAGATATAAACCAGCGCCTCCGCACTCGGCAACCCATGACCTGCACCAAAACAGTAGATACGGGAATGTTCGAGGAAACGCCCAACAATGGACTTGACCCGAATATTCTCGGAAAGGCCGGGGATGCCCGGGCGCAGACAGCAGATGCCGCGGATCACACAATCCACCTGCACACCGGCCTGGCTGGCCTCATAGAGCGCATCAATGATCTCGGGGTGGACCAGAGAGTTGCACTTGAGCCAGATGGCTGCGGGCCGCCCGGCGCGGGCATGCTCGATTTCCTCGCGGATATTCTGCAACAGGCGCGGCTTGAGAGTGGTGGGGGAAACCGCCATCTCTTCCAGCTCACCCGGCTCGGCATAACCGGTGATGAAGTTGAAGATGCGCGCCACATCCTGCGCCACCACCGGATCAGCCGTGAAATAGCTGAGGTCGGTATAGATACGCGCCGTGATGGGGTGATAATTGCCGGTGCCCACATGCACATAGCTGGCCAGCGCACTCCCCTCGCGCCGCACCACCAGAGACAGCTTGGCGTGGGTCTTCAGCTCGATGAAGCCGAACACCACCTGCACGCCGGCCCGCTCCAGATCACGCGCCCAGCGAATATTCGCCTCTTCATCGAAGCGCGCCTTCAGCTCCACCAGAGCAGTGACGGATTTACCCGCCTCAGCCGCCTCGGCCAGCGCCTTCACGATCGGGCTGTCGGAGGAGGTTCGGTAGAGGGTTTGCTTGATGGCAACAACATTGGGGTCGCGGGCGGCCTGCCGAAGGAACTGAACCACCACATCAAAGGATTCATAAGGGTGGTGAACAAGAATGTCTTTTTCGCGAATTGCGAGAAAGCAGTCTCCTCCGTGGTCCCGGATACGCTCGGGAAATCGGGCATTATAGGCTCGGAACTTCAGGTCCGGCCGATCCACGCCCACCAGCTGCGAAAACTCGTTCAGCGCCAGCACGCCATTGACGACGAAATTCTCGTCATCTTCCACACCCAGTTCACGGGCGACGAAATTGCGCAGCTCTTCCGGCATGGCGGCATCCGCCTCCATGCGGATCACCTCACCATAGCGTCGCTGCTTCAGGGCGGTTTCGAACAGACGGACGAGATCTTCCGCCTCTTCCTCGATCTCCAGATCACTATCACGGATCACGCGGAAGACGCCCTGGCCCTTCACCTCGTAACCGGGGAAGAGCGAAGCGATGAACAGGCCGATCATCTGCTCCAGAGCGATGAAACGCTGTCCCGGCTGCTCGGCCCGGTCCGGCAGGCGGATGAAGCGGTCAACCTTGGCGGGAATGCGGATCAGCGCATTCATGCCGCGCCCGTCGCCCTCACGCACAAGCTGCAATGCCAGCGAGAAACCCAGATTGGGAATGAAGGGGAAGGGATGGGCCGGATCAATCGCCAGAGGCGTCAGAACCGGGAACACCCGATTGAGGAAATAGGTTTCCAGCGCTTCGCGGTCATCTTCGGTGGCATCCGCCCCGGAGACCAGAACCACGCCGGCTTCGGCCAGATCATGACGCAGTTCGCGCCAGCGTTCCTGCTGATCGGAAATAAGCTGCGCCGCGCTGGACAAAATGGTGGAAAGCTGGTCGGAAGGGGTCAACCCATCAGGGCTGCGCGTCTGCACGCCTTCGCGCACCTGCTCCTTCAGGCCCGCCACGCGCACCATGAAGAACTCGTCCAGATTATTGGCCGAGATGGAGAGAAAGCGCAGCTGCTCCAGCAGCGGGTGGTTTCTGTTGGAAGCCTCTTCCAACACCCGCCGGTTGAAGTGCAGCCAGGAAATTTCCCGGTTGATGAAGCGTTCTGGAGAACGCGCCAGTTCAAGAGCCGAGCGGGTCTCGTCATTCACGAAACCGGCTGCCTCTCCCGTACCGAACTCGCGCAGTGCAAGCTCGTTCCTGCCCAGATCCGCCGTGCTCACATTCGCCTCGCTTCCATCGATCATGTCGCGGCACGGTTCATCAACCGGCCCCCGCTTCAGCGGGCGCGACCATGACCTTGTTAGATGACCACTCTATGACGAAAGGGGTTATCCCGCAGCATAGCCCACATGTCGCAACATGAAATACCGCAACGGAAGAACATGGGCGCAAAAAACTTTGCCGCCATGTCATATTTCCTGGTCATATTCCCGTGCGGGCTCATCATCTTCGCCCTCATCTTCATGAACGGCAAGGGCGGGCTGCTCGCGCAGCACCTGTGCGGCAAGGGTACGGGTAACAGGACGACGGGCGGCAAGGGCGGCCTGATCCACCGCCTCCACAATGCGTCGCGCCCCGGCCACAGAACGTTGCATGCGCAACAAAATATAATTTACCGTGGCTTCATCCACAGCCAGTTGCCTGTCCGCGAAAAGCTTCACCAGCAGGGCTCCCAGCAGAGCGTCATCCGCCGGGGCAATAGTGAACAGAGGCACCGCCCGCAGCCGCGAGGCCAGATCCGCTGTAGCCAGCGTGAAACCGGATGGCGGCGTGCGTGATGTCAGCAGAACATAAGCCTGCTGCTCACGCGCCAGGTTCAGCAGATGAAACAGGGCGGCTTCATCAAACCCTCCTGCGGCCAGATCCTCCAGCACCAGAGCACCCGTCTCCAGTGCGGCGGGCACATTCTCCCGCGTCAGTTCGCACGCGGGCAGCACCAACGCATCGGCCTCCTCGGTAAAGATGCTCGCCAGATGGCTCTTGCCCGCCCCTTCCGGCCCGGCAATGCAGACCACACGAGCCGGCCATTGCGGAAAGGCATCAATCAGCGCCAGCGCCGCCATATTGCCGGGGGCCGCGAGAAAATCCTCGCGCCGCAGGGCGGGCGTGGCTGGCAGATGCAGCGCAAGCTGGCGGGAGGGAGCGCGGGCAGCAGCCATGAGAACCTTTCAGCGCCCTTCCTGGCACTGCTCCGGCTCGGATGGCGATTTCGCCTGATCCGTATGGCCGGTATACAGAATAGAGGCACGGTAACGGGTAATGGCGAAACTCACCAGCACGCCGGCTATGGCCGTCAAGGGCACCGCCAGCAGCAGGCCCACAAAACCAAACAGATAGCCGAAGGCAAACAGGGCGAACATCAGCCATACCGGATGCACACCAATGCTGTTGCCCACCAGCTTGGGATAAAGCACATAGCTTTCCAGAACCTGCCCGATCACAAAAATCCCGAAGATCAGGCCGATCATCGACCAGTCCGGGAAGAACTGCACAATCGCCACCCCCATGGCCAGCACAAAGCCGGTGAGCGTGCCCACATAGGGAATGAAGGTGATGGCCCCGGTGATAAGACCGATCAAGAGAGCAAAATTCAGCCCCGAGAGGGTGAGCGAGACCGCATAGAAGCTGCCCAGCAACAGGCACACCATGGCCTGGCCACGCACGAAACCGGCCACCGCCCCATCCATCGCGACAGCAAGGCCACGCACCACCGGGCGATGCGGCAGCGGAACCAGACGGTCCACGAACTTCACCATATTGTCCCAGTCACACAGGATGTAGAACATCACGACCGGGGTCACCACGATGAGCGAAAAGACCGAAACCAGCGCCCGGCCGCCTGTCCACACCGAGGAGAGCAGGCCCAGCAAATAGGAGACGCCCTGCGTCATCAGCTCGGAAATCGTGCGCTGCATGTCCGGCAGGCGATCGCCCACAATATGGCTCAGCCATTCGCGGTTTTCTTCCGTAAACAGCCCTTGCAGGCGCACCACATAGGAGGGCAGCCTGTTCATGAATTCCAGAAGCTGGCTGGCCAGAAGCGGCAGCAGAACCAGCAGAACCAGCACCACAACCAGCAGCATGATGATGACCACCACAAGGGCGGCCAGCATGCGCCGGATGCCGATGCGCTCCATCCGCACCACGACAGGGTTGAGGAAATAGGCCAGAACAATGCCCATGACGAAGGGCAGCAGGATGCCGCTCAGCAACCATAGACCGAGCGCCACCACGACCAGTGCACCGACCCAGAAGCGCCACTCAATGCGCATGGGCTGCGCTCCATTGCGTCGGGAATCAAAAACAGCCGCCCGCAGTACGGCCGGTGATGGCGGCTTTCTGCCCCGCCGCACGGGGGGCCGGTGCGCCCGGCCTTTCAGTTCGCCATGTGGCGTATCCATTCCGCGAGATAGGCAGCGGCGGAAAGTCCCGTCAAGCCCCCCACAAGAACCAGCCCGATCCCCAGAGCGCCCGGCAAATCCAGCCCGAAGCCGGAAACTGCCAGCACAAAGGCGGCAAAGGCGATCTGCACAGCAGTGTTGATCTTCGAGACCAGCAACGGACGAATTCGCACCGGACGCGCCATGACCAGCGCCAGCACCACCGCCCCCACAATCATCACATCGCGGGAAACGACCACAATCGCCACCCATCGCGGGATCAGCTCAGCCACGGCCAGCGCCACATAAATGGAGACCAGAAGCGCCTTGTCAGCCACGGGGTCGAGATAGGCCCCCAACTCCGTCTGCATGTTGAAACGCTTGGCGATGAAGCCATCCAGCGCATCGGAAACACCGGCCACCACGAACAGCCCGAAGGCCAGTTCCACCTCATGCGCAGCGATAGCCCACACGATGGCCGGCACCAGCACGATGCGAAACAGGGTGATGAGATTGGGCACGTTCACCCCCGAGCCGGACCCGGAAGGCGGGCTCAGCTCATTCATGGGGTCTGACCTGAAAGACGGAGGCTGAAAAAGATGCGTCAGGACGCCCGGACCGTTGAGCACCGCCCGTCTTTTCCCGCATCAGAACCTCCTGTTCCCATCCGCGAAACAGGAGGGGATGTCCCCATGTTCCACGCCTGTCCACGACCACGATCTTCACCTCCTGCCCCAACACAGCTGCACCTTGCCCCCTAATCGCCCTGATGGGTAACCCTTCTCGGCCCTGCTGGCCAGCCCGACACCGGGCCGACCATATATGCCAGACACGACAGGTGCCGGCGCACCGGGCGCGCAGGGGTTCAGGCCGGCATCTCTCAGCGCGGGCGACGCTTCACCGCATAAGGCGCAAAGCTCTGTTGTGAAGCCATGACCTGCAACCGGTTGATATTCACATGTCGCGGACGGGTACAGCAAAAGAAGATCTGCTCGGCGATATCCACCGCCGTCATCGGCTCCATATCGCTATAAACCGCATCGGCCCTGCCCTTGTCTCCACGGAAGCGCACCACGGAAAACTCGGTCTCCACCATACCCGGCTCGAGATTGGTGACCCGCACGCCGGTTCCGGCAAGATCGGCCCACAGACCCAGCGAGAACTGCTTGGCGAAAGCCTTGGTGGCCCCATACACATGGCCTCCGGGATAAGGATAATCCCCCGCGATGGAACCGGTGAGCAAAACGTGCCCCTCGCCCCGTGCCACCATGCCGGGCAAGGTGGCCAGCACCGTATACATCAGGCCGCTGACATTGGTGGAAACCATGGCGTCCCAGTCCTCCACCTTCGCCTCATAGGCCGGGTCCAGCCCACAAGCGAGGCCGGCATTGGCGAACACCACATTGTAATTGCGGAAAGGCTCGGGCAAATCGGCCACCAGCGCCTTCATGGCCGCAAAATCCCGCACATCCAGCGCCGCAATATGAATGCGCGCGCCAAACTCATCCTTCAGCGCCTGAAGCCGATCTTCCCGGCGGGCCGTGGCGATGACCTTCGCGCCAGCCTGTGCAAAACGGCGGGCAACAGCCGCACCAATGCCGGAGGATGCCCCGGTTATCAGTACCGTCAGGGTTTCCGGGTTCAGCATGGGGGCGGCAGCGTCCGACATTGTGTTTTGCGGATGGGGCGACGACGACATGGGCGACGACATGGGCGACCTCCAGAAGATTATGAAATGGCGGCATTAAGAGGCCACCTGTTGAACAGCATATCCTCCAATACCGGCAGATGACCACGCGCCAAGCCCCTCCACCGGCAAACATATTGCGAACAGCCATTCTGCTGCCATCTTCTGCTCAAATCCTGCCGGTTCGGCAGGGGGCTTTTGCGACCATGCGTGTGCTTGCGGCGCAACCCCTCTGGCGGATAATATGAATGAAGCATCAGAACGGTACGGAATCACCCCTTCCAGATGGGTCTGAAGCTCTTGTTGAATGGCCGCGATGCGTGGATGGCAAAGCGGCATGTGGAGAGACTTGATGCAGGTGGCCTTCCGTTCCGCAGTTCTCCCCCTGGCCCTCACCCTGACGGGGCTTGGTCTGACAGCTTGCAGCACGGAACTGAACGGCTTCGGCACCCGCTCTTCGGCCATCGAATCCAATCAGGTGTTCAGCGCCCCAACAGGTGTGGTGGAAACAGCAGCCCTGCCCCCTCCGCCCCCCGCTGCGGCCAGCCAGAACACAAGCCAGACAACCACCCTGCCCGGCCGCACATCCGGCAATGTCGCCAATGTGAATGACGGCGCCACAGGGGCCATCACTCCACGCAGCACCGCAAACAATGTGCCGCTGACCCCTCCCGCTGCAAATCCCGGCGCAACGGCCTATGCCCCCTCCACAGCGCAAGACCAGCTTGCCGGCGCATGGACCTTCAATTGGGATGATGGAAAAAACAGCTGCCCGCTGAAACTTTCAACGGATCGTGGGCTGAGCGGCCTTGCCGCGCAGGCCGATATTTCCTGCCCCGGCGAAATCTTCATGACCAAAGGCTGGAGCATGATGGGGCCGGATCTCGTTCTACAGAACCATCAGGGCAAGGTTACCGCCCGCCTCAGCCCGGATGGCGCAAACCGCTTCATCGGCGAGATGACGGATTCCGGGCAGAAGATCGTTCTGGCGCGCTGAGCGCCTTCACCTGAGAGCCCTCATCCAGAAACACCCCAGCCCTGCCGATCAGACAGCCGCACCATGAAGATGGATGCGACCTGACGGGTTGTGGCTCCAGAAGCCGCCATCACCCAAACAGCACGGCGGCGACAATCACGCCATAAGAGAGCGCAAAGAGCAGACTGTCCCGCACGAAGCGGCTGCGCTGAGTCGTCATATCTATAACTCCACATTATCCATGGTCATTATGGATTGAATGGATAATTATTTATACAACAAATTTTATGCGTATAATCAATGCCCATATGCCCGCCGGACAGCGGCAGGCAGAGGCAGCGCACATATTTTACACTATTTATACGTTCATATTTTCTTATTGCGCATTTTTATTCGTTATTTTACATTTTATGCATTCAATTCACGCCCATTAACATTCCCCTCTCGTGGAATGCGGGCAAAGCAGAACAGTCGGAAGCACCCATGGCCTCTCCCCTGCAACGCAAGCTGAAAATCTCCGGCCCCACCGTGGTGACGGCCAACCGGCTGACAGATGGTGCCGTGGTGTGGCTGACGGCAAATGGCAGCTGGAGTGAGAAACTGGCCGACGCCGTGGTGCGCGACACCGCCGAAGCTGTGCTGGATCTTCTGGATCTGGCCAATGGCGATGAAAGCGTCGCGGTGGGGGCCTATTCCGCCCGTGTCACACTGGATGAGAAGGGCTGCCCCCAGCCCGGCACATTGCGTGAGCGCATCCGTCTGAAGGGCCCCACGGCTGGCCCCGTGCTGGGCGACCACGCCCCGCAGGATATCGCAGCCGCACGCTGAACATCTGTGAGCCCTGCCGCAGCATCCTCCCGGCCCTGCGGCCCCTTTCGCGCCCCGGCGGCGCGCTTGAGACGGCATTACCCAAGGGTTTGACCATGTATATCTATGACGAGTTCGACCGGACCTTCCTACAGGAGCGCGTCGCCGAATTTCGCGATCAGGTCCAGCGCCGCGTGGATGGCGCGCTGACAGAAGAAGAGTTCAAGCCCCTGCGGCTGATGAACGGCGTCTATCTCCAGCTTCACGCCTATATGCTGCGGGTGTGCATTCCCTATGGCACGCTTTCGGCCCGGCAACTGCGCACGCTGGCCCATGTCGCCCGGCGTTATGACCGCGGCTACGGCCATTTCACCACCCGGCAGAACATCCAGTTCAACTGGATCAAGCTCTCCGAACTGCCCGACGCCATGGAAGAGATGGCGAAGGTGGGCCTGCACGGCCTTCAGACCTCCGGAAACTGCATTCGCAACACCACGACAGATCCGTGGGCGGGCGCCACGCCGGAAGAGCTGGAAGACCCGCGCCTGTATGCGGAAATCATCCGCCAGTGGTCCACCAACCACCCGGAATTCACCTATCTCCCGCGCAAATTCAAAATCGCGATCACCGCCGCAAAGAAGGATCGCGCCGCCATCCGCGTGCACGATATCGGCCTGCGCCTGCATGAGCGCGATGGCCAGCGCGGCTTTGAGGTGATTGTGGGCGGCGGGCTGGGCCGCACCCCCTATGTGGGCAAGACCCTTCGCGACTTCCTGCCGGCGGAGCATCTGCTCTCCTATCTGGAGGCGATCCTTCGCACCTACAATCTCAATGGCCGACGCGACAATATCTACAAGGCCCGCATCAAGATTATGGTGCATGAGATGGGCACTGAGGAACTCGCCCGCCGGGTGGAGGAGGAGTGGGAGGCCACCCGCGATGGCGCGCTTCATCTTGACGAGACGCTCATAGCCGATATCCGCTCACGCTTTCGCACGCCAGATTTCGAGACCCTCGCCGATAATCCGCCCGAACTTCTGGCCGAGCAGAACCCTGAATTCCTGCGCTGGCGTGCCAATTCCATCGCACCACACAAGGTGCCGGGCCACGCCATTCTCACCGTGTCGCTCAAGCCTATCGGCAAGCCGCCGGGGGATGCCACGGCCGAACAGATGGAGGTGGTGGCCGATATTTCCGAGCGCTTCGGCTATGGCGAGGTGCGGGTGGCCCATGAGCAGAATCTGACCCTGCCACATGTGCGCCAGAAGGATCTGCCCACCATCTGGAAGATCCTCAAGGCCGCAGGCCTCGCCACCCCCAATGTGGGGCTGGTGACGGACATCATCGCCTGCCCGGGGCTGGATTATTGCGCGCTGGCCAATACCCGCTCCATCCCGGTGGCGCAGCGCATTTCCCAACGCTTCGCCGATCTGGACCGCCAGAAGCAGGTGGGCCTGCTGCATCTCAACATTTCGGGCTGCATCAATGCCTGCGGCCACCACCATGTGGGGCATATCGGCATTCTGGGCGTGGACAAGAAGGATGAGGAGTTCTTCCAGATCACGTTGGGCGGCAAGGGCAACTCCCATGCGCGCATCGGCACGTTGCTGGGCCCGGCCATGACGGAAACCGAAGTGGTGGATGCCGTGGAACGCATGGTGGAGTCCTATCTCACCCTGCGCACCTCACCCGAAGAAAGCTTCATCGCCACGGTGGAGCGCCTTGGTACAGAACCCTTCAAGGAGAGCGTCTATGCCCCTCGTTGAAACCGGCCTCCCCTCTCCCGCCGCCTATATCCGTGTTGCTGATGACGAGGCACTGCCGGAAGGCGCGGTGATTGTTTCGGCGGAACGACTTCTGGCCGAAGGTGAAAGCCTGCGCGCCCGTAATGGCGACCTTGGCGTCGCCTGGCCGAATGACAGGGATGTGGCGGAACTTGCCCCCCATCTCTCCCGCCTCACGCTGGTGGCGCTGGACTTTCCGAAATTCCGCGATGGCCGGGCTTTCAGCCAGGCCCGCCTTCTGCGCGAGCGCCTTGGCTTCAAGGGCCAGTTGCGCGCCTGCGGAAATGTGCTGCGCGATCAGCTTCTGATGATGGTGCGCGCCGGGTTCGACGCCTTCGATATTGAGAAGGAGGCGGATGCTGCGACCTTCAACGAAGCCTTGCAGACATATTCGCTGTTCTACCAGCCCACTGGAGAAGGCCGGAGCACTGTGCGTGATCTGCGTGCGGCCCGAGCCTTACAGGAGAAGCTCTCATGACTGCCAGCACAAGCGTGGCCGGAGAGGTCTCTTCCCCCCTCTCCGCAGCGCAGGACAACAGTCCGCCGGATATCGCCCGCCTGAATAACAGCCTGCGCCACGCCGCCCCTCAGGAGATTATCGCCGCAGGGCTGGCCGCCTTTCCCGGACATATTGCGGCGGTGTCCTCCTTCGGGACGGAATCCGTGGTGCTGCTGCATGTTCTGGCGCAGGTCGCCCCAACAACCCCCGTGCTGTTTCTGGATACCGGCCATCTCTTTCCCGAGACGCTGGCCTATCGCGATGAACTCACCGCCCGGCTGGGGCTGAAGGATGTGCGCACCTTCCACCCGGACAGCGCCGCTCTGGCCGCGCGCGACCCGGAAACCGACCTGTGGTCCCTGGACCCGGACGCCTGCTGTAATGTCCGCAAGGTGCAGCCGCTGGCCAGCGCCCTGCACCCCTTCCATGCCTGGATCAATGGGCGCAAGCGCTATCAGGCCGCCACGCGGGCCGAAATTCCGTTCGTGGAGAAGGATGGCAACCGTGTGAAGTTCAACCCGCTGGCCGATATGGGGCGGGAAGATCTTCTGGCCTATATGGACGCCCACGACCTGCCCCGGCACCCACTGGAAAGACACGGCTTCGCCTCCATTGGCTGCATGCCCTGCACCAGCCGCGTGAAGCCGGGCGAAGACCCTCGCGCCGGGCGCTGGCGCGGCCGCGCCAAGACAGAATGCGGCATTCATTGCGGCGAAGGTATCTAACCTTATTTCTATAGATTTGGTTGATTTAAGTCTTGACCCCTGACGCGGGCAGTGTCACCATCCTCTCATGACAGGTGAGGCGCGCCATGCGGGCCTCCTCTCACCGGAAGGTCCACCCATGCGCCAGAATGTCATGCTTCAGCCCCTCCTCCGCTCAACCCAGCCCGCGGCTACACGTCGTGTCTCCACACGTATCGGCGGTGCCCTGCTGGCGCTGCTGCTCTCCACCGGTGCCAGCCTGGCCGCCAGCACCACCCTGCTGAATGCCTCCTATGACCCCACCCGTGAGCTTTATACGGATGTGAACAAGGCCTTCAGCGCTGAATGGGCCAAGAGCCATCCGGGAGAAAAGGTCACGGTGCGCCAGTCCCATGGCGGCTCCGGCAAGCAGGCGCGTTCGGTGATGGATGGCCTGCCTGCCGATGTGGTGACGCTGGCGCTGGCCTATGACATTGACGCCATTTCCGATCGTGGCCTCATCAGCCCGGATTGGCAAAAGCGCTTGCCGGATAACGCCACCCCCTACACATCCACCATCGTGTTTCTGGTACGCAAGGGAAACCCCAAGAACATCCGGAACTGGGATGATCTCATCCGTCCCGGCATTCAGGTGGTGACGCCCAATCCCAAGACCTCCGGTGGCGCACGCTGGAATTATCTGGCAGCATGGGGACAGGCGCTCAAGGCCACCGGCGGGGATGAAGCCAAGGCCCGCGCATTTGTCACGGCCCTCTACAAGAACACCCCTGTGCTGGATACCGGCGCGCGCGGCTCCACCGTTACCTTTGTGGAGCGGGGCATCGGCGATGTGCTGATCGCTTGGGAAAACGAAGCCTATCTGGCCGTAAACGAGCTTGGGCCGGACAAGTTCGATATCGTCACCCCTTCCGTTTCGATTCTGGCGGAACCGCCGGTTTCAGTGGTGGACAAGGTGGTGGACCGCAAGGGCACCCGTGAAGTGGCGGAGGCCTATCTCAACTTCCTCTACACGCCGCAAGGGCAGGATCTGGCCGCCAAACATTATTACCGCCCGCGCAATGCCGAAGTGGCGGCCCGTTACAAGGACACCTTCACCCCGGTGAGCACCTTCACCGTGGATGAGATTTTTGGTGGCTGGCGCAAGGCCCAGAAAGACCATTTCGCCGATGGTGGCGTATTCGACCAGATCTACAGCGACTGATCCGCCACTGGCGCATACCTGCTGTCGGCATGACACCTGAAGAGCCGGCGGGGCCACCCTGCCGGCTCTTCGCCCTGCCCCGGCCTGCGGACAAGGCGGGCCCGGATGGTGCATTGCATCTTTTTTCCCGTTCATCACCGCCAGTTGCGGGTTCAGAAACAGCGGTTCAGGGCGCTATACTTTTCTCATGAGCACACTCGCCAATCGCCTGTTTCCGCAGCGCCGCACCATAATGCCCGGCTTTGGCCTCACGCTGGGGCTCACCCTCACATGGCTGTCGCTGATCGTCCTGCTGCCGCTCTCGGCGCTCTTCATCAAGACCAGCGAAATCAGCTTTGCGCGTTTCGTGGATATCGTCACCAGCGAACGCACCCTGCATGCGTTGCAAATCTCGTTCGGCCTGTCGCTGGTGGCAGCGGTAATCAACATGGTGTTCGGCGCACTCGTGGTGTGGGTGCTGGTGCGCTATGATTTTCCGCTGAAACGGGCGGTGGATGCACTGATCGACATTCCCTTCGCCTTGCCCACGGCGGTGGCTGGCATCGCGCTTACAGCGCTTTATGCCGAGAATGGGTGGATTGGCAGCCTGCTCGCGCCGCTGGGCATCAAAGTGGCCTTCACCCCGCTGGGCATATTGGTGGCGCTGGTGTTTATCGGCGTGCCTTTCGTGGTGCGCACCGTACAGCCGGTTCTGGCCGATCTCGACAAGGAACTGGAAGATGCCGCCGCCAGCCTGGGGGCGGATCGCTGGCAAACCATTCGCCGGGTCATTCTGCCTGCGGTGTGGCCGGCCCTGCTCACCGGCTTCGCCCTCGCCTTTGCGCGGGCCGTGGGCGAATATGGCTCGGTCATCTTCATTGCCGGCAATTTGCCCGGCATTTCCGAAATTGCCCCCTTGCTCATCGTGATCCGGCTGGAGGAGTTCCGCTATGCGGATGCCACAGCCATTGCCGCAGTGATGCTGGTGGCCGCCTTCATCATGCTTTTTATCATCAACCGGCTGCAACACTGGGCCGAAAGCCGGGGAGCGCGCTGACATGAGCCTGAAGGCCGAACATGCGCCCGCCACTGAAGGGCTGCCCACCGGTGTGACGGAAGCCCGCACCTATGAGCGCGCCCCGCGCCCCGTACGCACAGAACCTGTGACCGTGCGGGTGCTGCTGACCCTGCTTGCGCTGGGCTTTCTCACCCTGTTCATCGGTCTCCCGCTGATCGTGGTCTTCGTGGAAGCGCTCAAGCGCGGCTGGGATGCCTATTTTGCCGCCCTGCTGGACCCGGATGCACTGGAGGCCATTCGCCTCACCCTGATCGTGGCGGCCATTTCAGTGGTGGCCAATCTGCTGTTCGGGCTGGTGGCGGCATGGGCGATCGCCAAATTTGAATTTCCCGGTCGCAGCCTGCTTATCACCCTGATTGACCTGCCCTTCTCGGTTTCGCCCGTGGTGGCGGGCCTGGTGTTCGTGCTGCTGTTTGGCGCGCAGGGGCTTTTCGCCGCGCAGATGGATGCCTGGAACCTGCAAATCATCTTTGCCCTGCCGGGCATTGTGCTGGCCACCATTTTCGTGACCTTCCCCTTTGTCGCGCGCGAGCTGATTCCGCTGATGCAGCAGCAGGGCACGGCGGAGGAAGAGGCAGCCATCTCACTGGGCGCGGGGGGCTTTTCCACCTTTTTGCGCGTCACCCTGCCCAATATCAAATGGGCGCTGCTCTATGGCGTACTGCTGTGCAATGCGCGGGCCATGGGGGAGTTTGGCGCGGTTTCGGTCGTCTCCGGCCATATTCGCGGCCTCACCAATACCATGCCGCTGCATATCGAGATTCTGTACAATGAATATCAGTTCGTCGCCTCCTTCGCGGTGGCTTCGCTTCTGGCGCTGCTCGCCCTTGTGACACTGATCGCCAAGACCATTCTGGAACACCGCCTCGCAGAGGAAGACTGATGAGTATCGAGGTCATCGGCGTTACCAAGCGCTTCAAGAATTTCACCGCGCTCGACAATGTGAGCCTCACCATCAATAGCGGTGAGCTGATTGCGCTGCTGGGCCCTTCCGGCTCGGGCAAGACCACGCTTCTGCGCATTATCGCCGGGCTCGAATGGCCCGACAGTGGTGAAGTGCACTTCAATGGCGAGGATGCGCTCTCACGTTCCGTGCGGGAGCGCAATGTGGGCTTCGTATTCCAGCATTATGCCCTGTTCCGCCACATGACGGTGTTCGAGAATGTGGCCTTCGGCCTGCGCGTGCGGAAGGGCAGGAACAAGGTGCCGGAAGCCACCATTCAGGCCAAGGTGAAGGAACTGCTCACCCTGGTGCAGATTGACTGGCTGGCGGATCGTTACCCCGCCCAGCTTTCCGGCGGCCAGCGCCAGCGTGTGGCCCTGGCGCGCGCGCTCGCCATCTCGCCGCAGGTTCTGCTGCTGGATGAGCCCTTTGGCGCGCTGGATGCCAAGGTGCGCAAGGAACTGCGCCGCTGGCTGCGCCAGCTTCATGAGGAACTGCCCGTCACTTCCGTGCTCGTCACGCACGATCAGGAAGAGGCGCTGGAACTGGCGGACCGCGTGGTGGTGATGGGCCGCGGCCGCATCGAGCAGGTGGGCACGCCCGGTGAGGTGTATGACAACCCCGCCACAGCCTTTGTGCATGATTTCATTGGTGAAACCATCACCCTTCCGGGTGAGGTGCGCAATGGCGGCCTGTATCAGAAAGATCGTGCGCTGGAACTGGATGCACAGGGCCTTTCCGATGGCCCGGCCCACATTCTGGCCCGCCCGCATGATGTGGAGCTGCGCGCACCAGATGAAACGCCCTTCCATGGCAAGGTGCTGGCTGTGCGCACCTTCGGCCCCACCCGGCGGGCAGATGTGGAAATTGCCGGAGAAAACGGAAATATCGTGGTTGAAGCCGCCGTTCCGCTAGACCGCACCTTGCAGGTGGGCGAGCAGGTGGGCCTTCTGCCGCGCCGCTACAAGGTCTTTTCCGCAGCCAAGGCCTAACCGCCTTTCCGGGGCTGGCCCTTCTGGCATCACACGTAAATGCCATGGCGGACTATTTTTCGCCATGGCTTCATGCTCAATGGGATTGTACCGTGGCATGGCTCGCGCATATCGATATGCCGGGTTATGCGGACAATGAAGGAGGTTCCGTTGCGCCCGATCGTCATTGCGGCTCTCGGCGCCGTTGGCGCTGCCGCCCTTGTGAAAATGCTCGCCTCGGAAAGCCGGCGCATCAATGAATCGCTGAAGCGTCAGCGCGCGGCTGATGCAGGGGAGATCAAAACCGTGCCCCTCGTGCGCGACCCGAAAACCGGGGAATACCGACCGGGCTCAAACTAAAGCTCCAGACCTCCTCTCCCTGCCCTGCGAAGCGGGACAGCCCCCTGAGGCTCCCGCTTCCTCTTCCCCCTCATCAGGCATGAAGCTGCTGTCAGCCTGCCGCCCGCACCGCTTCCTCCAGCCGGCCCCATTTCTGCTCGGTTCCCGGTAGCCCCAGCCGCAGCATGAGCGGATCATCCGCAAAGCGGCGCACAAAAATTCCAGCCTCCCCCAGAAGGTTGAAGACCTCCGCCGCCCGTGGTGATGAGAAGGTGCGGAACAAGGCCGTGCCACCCACAGGCGCGCCCAGCAGAGGGACCATCAGCGCATCCAGACGCAGAGCCTCTTCCATGCGGGCCCCGGCGGCATGGGTTCGCCAAGGCAGGTCCGCCAAGGCCAGTTGCCCCACAGCCAGAGCCGGCCCTGAAATGGCCCATGGCCCAAGGCGTGTGCGGATGCGATGAGCCAGCGCCGCTCCATGGGTGACAGCAAAGCCCAGCCGCACTCCGGCCAACCCATATGTCTTGCCGAAAGAGCGCAACACCACGGCATTTTCCGGCAGGTGCGGAACAAGGCTGAGTTCCGGCTCGAAATCCACAAAGGCTTCATCCACCACCAGCCAGCCCTGGTGCGCTGCCAATGCCTTCGCCATGGCTTGAAGCACCTCTGGTTTCAGCCTTCGGCCATCCGGATTATTGGGATTCACCACAAGGGCGACATCCGCTCCGAGCAGCTTTTCCGGCTGTTGCACAACCGTGACCTCATGCCCGGCATGGCCCCAGCACAAAGCATGTTCGGCATAGGTCGGCCCCAGCACGGCAACCCGGCCTGCGGGAAACAGATAGGGCAGCAGGCTGATAAGCACCTGTGTGCCGGGTGCCGCGACCACCTGAGAAGGGTCCGCCGCGCCATAGGCCCGCGCGGCGGTTTCCTCCAGCGCCAGCACATCTTCCGGGTCGGGCAGTTGGCGGAAGGCGGCACTTGGCAAGGGCCCCACCGGATAGGGCACGGGGTTGATACCCGTGGACAAATCCACCCACGGCGTGGGAGCCTGTGGAAAGAGCCTGCGCGCTGTCCCGATATCGCCCCCATGCCAAATCGGAGCAACTGTTTCCCCTGTTTCCATTGCGCCTACTCTCTGGCCCCTGCATCCCGGACATGGCTGCGGGCCATATCCTCTGCCGCTGATTAACAGATTTGCCCGCCCCACTTCAAAGGGCCTGCACACGCGCCCCGCATTTCCACTTGTCTATCGAGACAACAAAAAAGGCGTCAGCCGCGAAGCTGACGCCTTTTTCAAGATTCAGGGCCGGATGGCCTCAGCCTCAAGCCTGCGGCTGGGGCTCCACAGAGCCACCCGCACCATCCGCACTCGGACGGTTGCGCGAGGTGGGAATGGCGGAACCACGCGGATTGGTGGGCTCTACCGTGCTCTCACGGTTCGGTGCCTTGCCATTCAGAAGATCCACAATCTCCTCACCGCTCAGCGTCTCATATTCGATGAGGCCCCTGGCGAGAATTTCGAGGGAATCGTGCTTCTCCGTCAGAATGCGCTTGGCTTCGGCATAACCCTCTTCCACCAGACGGCGCACTTCGCTGTCGATGGTCTGAGCGGTCGCTTCAGAAACATTCTGCTGGCGGCCCATGGACATGCCAAGGAACACCTCGTCCTGGTTCTCGCCATAGGCCACGGCACCCAGCTTGGGCGAGAAGCCCCAGCGCGTCACCATCATGCGGGCCAGACGGGTGGCCTGCTCGATATCGGAGGCCGCACCGGAGGTGACCTTGTCATCGCCGAAGATCAATTCTTCAGCCACACGCCCACCCATCATGATGGCGAGGCGGGAGGTCATCTGCTCATAGCTCATGGAGAGCTTGTCGCGCTCCGGCAGTTGCATCACCATGCCGAGGGCCCGGCCACGCGGAATGATGGTGGCCTTGTGCACCGGGTCGGTAGCCGGCACATTCAGCGCCACCAGGGCATGGCCACCCTCATGATAGGCGGTGAGGGCCTTCTCGTCCTCGGTCATGACGAGCGAGCGACGTTCCGCCCCCATCATCACCTTGTCCTTGGCATCCTCGAAATCGCTCATGGTCACCATGCGCTTGTTGCGCCGGGCCGCCATCAGCGCCGCCTCGTTGCACAGGTTCGCGAGATCCGCACCGGAGAAGCCGGGCGTGCCACGGGCGATCACCTTCAGGTTCACGTCGGGGGCCACCGGGATCTTGCGGGCATGCACCTTCAGGATCTGCTCACGGCCCACCACATCCGGGTTCGGCACGATGACCTGACGGTCAAAGCGGCCGGGACGCAGCAGCGCCGGGTCCAGAACATCCGGGCGGTTGGTGGCGGCGATAAGGATAATACCCTCATTGGCCTCGAAGCCATCCATCTCCACCAGAAGCTGGTTCAGGGTCTGCTCGCGCTCATCATTGCCGCCGCCGAGGCCGGCACCACGATGGCGACCCACCGCGTCGATCTCGTCGATAAAGATGATGCAGGGCGCATTCTTCTTGGCCTGCTCGAACATGTCGCGCACGCGGCTTGCACCCACGCCCACGAACATCTCCACGAAATCCGAACCGGAGATGGTGAAGAAGGGCACATTCGCCTCACCCGCAATAGCGCGGGCCAGCAGGGTTTTACCCGTACCGGGCGGGCCAACGAGCAGCACGCCGCGCGGGATGCGGCCACCAAGGCGCTGAAACTTCTGCGGGTCCCGCAGGAAGTCGACAATCTCGGTCAGGTCGCTCTTGGCTTCGTCAATGCCGGCCACATCCTCGAAGGTCACGCGGCCATGCGCTTCCGTCAGCATCTTGGCGCGGCTCTTGCCAAAGCCCATAGCCTTGCCACCGGCCCCCTGCATCTGGCGCGAGAGGAAAATCCACACGCCGATCAGCACGATGAAGGGCAGCCAGGAGAGCAGCAGGCTTACAAACCACGGCATATTGTCCGAAGGCGGACGCGCGGTGATCTGCACGCCCTTGCCATACAGGCGCTCCACCAGAGACGGATCATTGGGGGCATAGGTCTGGAACTGGCGACCATCGGTGAAGGTACCGGAGATATTCGGCCCCTCAATCACCACGTCGCGCACGCGGCCTGTATCCACATCTGCCAGCAGCTGGGAGAAGGAGATATCGTTCGCGCTGGTACGCTGCCCCGGACTCTGGAACAGGGAGAACAGCGCCAGAAGCAGCAGAACGATGATCACCCACAGGGCGAAATTTCGTAAATTGGCGTTCATAAAACCCTCGTGGGCGCGATCATGTCGGGCACGATCCTACTGGCGTTGTCACATTCATGAGCCCACCTTGCGGCACACTCAAAATTCAGGGCAGCTAGCAACGCTCTTCCCGTTCGTCTTCCCATACGGAAGCGCAACTTCCGCACGCGACCCCTCTCGGTCATGCGCCTCTACCATCTGCCACATAATCTAGGTATCCACCCCGGCATTGCCAAGGACATCCCCCAATATGCGCGCAGAATCCGGCGGCATCGTGCCGTTACGTCGTGCAGGAGCGGGAAAAATCCACATATCTTCCCCTTTTATCTCCAGAAAGGCGCCTGCAAGCGTGCGACGGAAAGACGCCGGGTGATGATCTGCACCCGTTTTTTCATCAGCCTGGCCCCGGAGGCGCAACCGGGCGTGCAGCGCTGCCACAAGCGATTCCAACTTGCCCAGCTCCACCGGCCCCTCATGCCCGGCCCTGTCGATGATGCGCCCTAGAAGGCGCAGGCCAATCTCATCCGGCAGGGCAGCGAAGGCAACGGCCGGCAGACGAAAACCCGCCCTTTCCGCCCCGCTCCTCTCCCGCGTGACAGGTTGCGACAAATGGGCTTCAGCAACATCCACGGCCGCTTCCAGAGCCGCATCCGCCCGCGCCATGCGCCGGGCGAACTGGCCAAGACGCCGTGCATCCAGCCCCTCCTCCGCCAGAGCCGGAGCCAGAGCCCGCAGCCGGGCGCGGGTAAAACGTGGATTGGAATTGGCCGGGTCCTGCACAAAGCCGATCTGCCCTGCTTGCAAGGTCGCCACCAGCCGGGCCTTGGGCACACTCAGAAGCGGGCGCAGCAATGCCACGCCCTGCCGCTCGGCCTTCGGGCGCATGGCCCCCAGCCCGGCAAGGCCGGACCCGCGGGAGAGACGAAACAGGACTGTCTCGGCCTGATCGTCCGCCGTATGGGCCACAGCAAGCGCATCCGCCCCGATCTGCCGCGCCAGATCCAGCAGCAAGCCATAGCGGGCTGTGCGCGCTGCGGCCTGAATGCCTCGCACCGGCTTTTCACCGCGCCATGTCAGCACATGATGTGGCAGGCCCAGCCCGGCACAAAAACGGGAGACCTCTTCCGCCTCGGCACGAGAATCCGCCCTGAGGCCATGATCGACCGTGGCCGCGCACAAGGACGCCCCGGCACCGCCCCCCACAGCTTGCCGCCAGCCCATAGCCAGCCAGGCCAGAGCCGTGGAATCCGGCCCGCCGGAAATACCGATCAACACTTTTTTATAGGCCACCAAAGGGGCCAGAAGCGCATCACGCTCCTGCACCCCCAATGGCGCTGCGTCCTCAGCCGACCCGTCAGGTTCGGCAGATTGGCGGTTCATGATTCTCACCCCACACCACAACGGCCCGGCCCCGGCCTGCCCGCATGGTGAAACCTAGCACCCTACGCGCTTTTGCTCACGCTCCACCGCCTGCCGCACGGAAGACGGAGCGCGTGGATATTTACGCCCCACTTCCTGAAAGGTCGCGCAGGCTGTTTCTTTTTCGCCCATGCCCGCAAGAGACTGACCTAATCGCAACAACGCCTCTGGCGCACGGGTGGAATTGGGATATTTGGTGGAGACATCAAGGAAAGACGCCGCCGCATCGGAATAATGCTTCCGCAGGAACAGGCTTTCTCCCACCATGAAAAGCGCATCCGGCACCAACCGGTCATCGGCATTGCTGGTGAGGATTTGCCTGAAGAGCGCCTCCGCCTCCTCCAGCCGGCCATCCTGAAGCGCCTTGACGCCGGCATCGTAAAGCTCGCGGGCTGAACCGGCACCGGCGACATTTCGCCCGTCTGCCGGTACAGCTCCCACTTCCGCATGGGCGCCAGGCGCGGCCAGCCCTTCGGAACTGCTTGCGGGAGAGCCCAGAGGGTGCGGCGCTCCGGGCGCCACCCGGCTGCCCTGCGGATCAAACGCATCCGAACGCCGGGCTGCGGCCCCGGTGTTGCCTCCCCCTGCGGCAGACGCCGCCGGCACAACGGCCTCGCCCCCCACCATGCCGGAAGCGGAAGGCGTGGCGGGCTTGAGCCCCAGCTTCTCCTGCACCATGCGCAACTGCGCCTCAAGCTGGGCATTGCGATACTGCAACTCTTCCACCTGCCCGGTCAGGCGACGCAGGGCATTTTCCATCTGCTCCAGCCGCACCACGAGGCCCGCGCTTTCATCCGCCTCCTGCTGCTGGGCGGCGGGAACAGACCCCGGCGGCTTGAACAGATTGCCAAACAGCCCTCCATCCTGCTGGGCGAAAGCAGGCGTGGCCGGCAGGCTCAATGCGACGGAAAGGGCCAGAACCGGTGCCAGAGCGCCGGCAGGCGACAAATGGAGCTTCATCATCGTTGGCTTGATGCTCAAATGAACTGAAGGGCCAGCATGGAAAACACAGGCCGCACACCTTCCGCCTATGCAGCCCTGCCCGCCAGTGGCGACAGGGCCGGAGACGAATGGCCTGCCGAAGCCTGCCTGAGGTGAGCCAGAATAGCGAATGGAAGACGACCAAAGTAAGGCCCTCCGCCGCATTTGCACTGCACTGCGATATGCTGCGCCTCCAGGCGTGGAGCCAAACGCAAAAAGCCGATGCCCAGCAGGCACCGGCTTTTGCATTCCATCCGGCCTGATAAAATCAGGAACCGCCAGCGTTCAGCACCGTCACAGCGCGACGGTTCTGCGACCAGCAGGAAATATCATTGCACACCGCCACAGGCCGTTCCTTGCCATAGGAGATGGTGCGCATGCGCTGCGGGTTGATACCGCGCGCCACCAGATAGTTCCGCACCGACTGGGCGCGCTTGGCGCCGAGAGCAATATTGTATTCACGCGTGCCGCGCTCATCCGCATGGCCTTCAATGGTGAAGGTGTAGCGATTATACTGCTGCAACCACTGAGCCTGCCGGTTCAGTGTTTCCTGAGCCTGCGGGTTCAGGTCCGTGCTGTCGCTGTCGAAGAAGACGCGATCACCCACAGCCACAACGAATTGCTGCGGCGAGCCGGGGGGGCCACCGGCCGTGCCGAAACCATCACCCTTGTTCTGTGTATTGGCGCAGGCTCCCAAAGCCAGAGCCATGCCGAGGAGCGCCGCGAAACGGAAGCCGCGAGCTTGCCCATTGAAACCCATTCCGGAGTCTCCCATCATCTATGCAGACCGGATCTGTCTCGCATTAGCAAGACGCTGGTTAAACGTTCGTTCCGCATTCCCGCCCGAAACGAAAACTGTGGCTTGCAGACCCGAAAGCGCAAGACATGGTTTCCAAGCGGTTTCAAACTCATTCTGAAGACAGGTCACAGGCGGGGCTCGGTTGGGGCCTCATCCCGCCAATGCTTGCTCGCAACCTGCCCCAGCAGAATGGAACCTTGCATAGTGCCCTGTCTTGCGTGAGGTCTTCACTCGCGCGGTCACATGGCGGCATCATGGCAAGCCTGTGCAGGCAGCAAGGCAGAGAAGGCCACACCCTGATACGCATGATGAATGCGCTTTTTATGCAACAGTTATTGCAGCCAAGACACACCCGGCAATGCACATCCTGTAACGTAGATTGCCTTCAGTAAGACGAAAAAGGCGCCCCGTCGGGACGCCCTCTCGTCATACTTTCTCAGGCTGGTTATCGCGTCAGGCTCATGAGCGCAGGGGCGACCAGGCCGGGTCTGAAGCATAGCTTGGCGTGGGCACGCGCTGCTCATTATAGCCCGTAACATTCACCGTATAGAGCGCCGGGCCAGACCCACCGCCCGGATCACGGAAGAACATCAGCGCACGGCCATTCGGCGCGAAGGTCGGCCCTTCATTATGGTAGCCCTCTGTGAGCACGCGCTCGCCCGAGCCATCCGGCCGCATCACGCCAATGGCAAAGCGCCCTTCCGCTTGACGGGTGAAGGAGATCCAGTCCCCGCGAGGTGACCACACCGGCGTGGAATAGCGCGCATTACCGAAGGAGATGCGGTTCTGGTTGCTGCCATCCGCATTCATCACATAAATCTGTGAAGACCCGCCGCGATCGCTTTCAAAGCAGATCTGCCGCCCGTCCGGCGAATAGCACGGCGCGGTATCAATGGCCGGCGTATCCGTCAGGCGCGTGGTGGCCTTGGAACGCAGATCCATGACGAACAGATTGGCATTACCGTTCTGCTCCAGGCTCATGATGATGCGCTGGCCATCGGGCGCAAAACGCGGGGCGAAGCTCATGCCGGGGAAGTTGCCCACAACCTCGCGCTGGCCGGTTTCGATATTGAGCAGATACACCCGTGGTTCATTGCCCGAATAGGACATGTAGGTGATTTCCTGGCTCGTGGGCGAGAAGCGCGGGGTCATCACCAGCGAGTCGCCACGGGTCAGATAACCCACATTGAACCCGTCCTGATCCATGATGGCGAGCCGCTTGACGCGCTGCTGCTTGGGCCCGCTCTCATCCACGAACACGATACGTGTATCGAAATAGCCCTTCTCGCCTGTCAGCCGCTCATAAATGGCATCGGCAATGATATGGGCGATGCGCCGCCAGTTATCGGGTTGGGCCACAAACTGCTGGCCGGTCAACTGTTGGCCCGCAAACACATCCCACAGGCGGAACATCACCTGGAAGCGACCATCGGCCTGCCGCTCCACGCGGCCTGTCATCAGCGCCTGAGCATTGATGATGCGCCAATCCTGAAAGCGCGGTGTATCAGGATTGGAGATCTTCTCGACAAAAGCCTGCGGGTCGATGGGCGCGAACAGGCCGGAACGCTTCAGATCTGCCGAGATCACCTCGGACATCGCGCGGCCCTGCTCGCTGTCGCCCACCATATCGGTGATGGCGATCGGAATCGGCTGCGGCGTCCCGGATGTAATGTCCAGCTTCAGCGCGGCGGCGGCTGGCGAAGCGTGCAGCGCCGCACCGGCGGCCAGCGCGCCGCCAGCGGCCAGAAGATGGCGGCGGCTCAACACAAGTCCCGAGCGGTTGGAAAGCTGCATCACGGTTCAAAGCCCCCTGGCCAAATGCTGCGACAGATCATGTGCGCAGCGCATCTTCTGCGGCCCCATACAGACCAGCAGGATGACGATTCTAAGGAAAAGACGTGTCCAACATCGGCCGAACCTCAGGCAGGCCGCATCTTTCTTGCAGAATGGATCTGTGGCCGAAGCATCCGGCTCAGTCAAATTCCTGCGGGCGGAAGGTCAGGTCCATGCTTTTCCACTGATTATAGGTTTCCCGACGGAACATGGTGAAAGGTTGACACCGCACCAGGGCGGCAATGGCCGTGCGGGCCAGCACCGGCCCATAGGGTGGGGCTGTGCCCCGCGTCACCTGCGGTTCACCCTGCAAGCTGCCATCGGGCTTCAGATCAACCCGGATATCCACGAACACCGGCTGGTCATTCGGGATTCCGGTGGTGTTCCAGCACTGGCGCATGCGGGCACGGAAAGCGTCGATCTCGCTCATGCTGAGTGTCGCCCCTTCCCCGCGCGGCGAACCGAGAGAGGATTCGGAGGACAACTCGCTGCCGCTGGCCATCTGCCGCGTGGGAATACGCTTGTCGATCAGCTCCTTGATCTCATCCGTATTGAAATCGCGGGATGGCGCTTCGCTCTCCACCGGGCGCGGCGGAGTGCGGGGCACGTGCGGGCGCTTGGGCGGCATGGGCATGGGCTGGGCCGCGGCCTGCTGCTGAGCCTGCTCAGGCTTGGGGGGCTCAGGCTTTTTGGGCTCGCTCTTCAGCGCTTCAGCCGCCTGCTGCTCTGCCGGTTTGGGCGGAGCCGGCGCTGGTTCAGCCGCCTTCGGTGCAGGCTTGGGCTTGGCCGGTTTTGCCTCAGGCTTGGGATCGGGCTTGGCCTCCACCTTCGGCGCAGGCGGAGGGGGCGGAGGCGGGGCTGTGGCCTCCACCGGCGCTTTTTCGCTCACCTTCAGGCGCGCGTCTTCCACCGGCGTCGGCTCTCCCACCTTTTCCGCGATCTGCTTGGGCTTGTCCGCCTTGGGCGAGGTTTTGGAGCCCATGGACAGCTTGGTGAAATCGGAAGCCGAGATCACATCCACCGGCATGGATTCGGGCACAGGCTCAAACGGCTCCGCCCCGGTGAAAGACACCAGGGCAACAACGAGAACCGCCGCATGAATAGCGGTTGATGCCGTCAGGCCAACCTTCATGGCCGCATCACTCTCCCTGTTCCACTTCGGTCACCAGCGCCACACGCTTGAAGCCAGCCCCGGAGAGCTTGCCCATCACGCGCATCACTGTGCCGTAATCCACCTTCTTGTCGCCGCGCACGAAGATGCGTTCTTCCATGCCGCCGCGCGCCTTGGTGATGGCCTCCAGCTTGGGCACGAGCTCCTCATAGGACATCTCGCTTTCGCCCACGAAAATCTGGCCCTTATCATTCACCGTGAGGGTAATCGGCTCTTTGTCATTGTCCTGGTTCACGCCCGAAGCCTGCGTTTGCGGCAGGTCGATGGGCACACCCACCGAGAGCATGGGCGCGGCCACCATGAAGATGATGAGCAGCACCAGCATGACGTCCACCATGGGCGTCACATTGATTTCGGACATGACGGGCGCGCCACGCCGGCGCGAGCGACGGCTCTGCCAGCCTCCTCCCCCTCCTGCGGACATGCCCATATCTCAGCCCCGCTCGTCGATCTGCCGGGAGAGAATGGCGGAGAACTCATCCGCAAAACCCTCAAGGCGCTGGGCCTGACGCCCCACCTGGGAGATGAACTTGTTATAGAAAATCGTCGCGGGAATGGCGGCAATAAGGCCCATTGCAGTCGCGAACAGGGCTTCTGCAATACCCGGCGCCACAACGGCAAGAGAGGTATTCTTGGAGGCTGCGATGGACTGGAACGAGGTCATGATTCCCCACACCGTGCCGAACAGGCCGATAAAGGGGCCCGCGGAACCCACGGTGGCCAGCACCAGAAGGCGGCTCTCCAGCCGCTCCACCTCACGGGTGATGGTGACATTCATCACCTTGTCCAACCGCTGATTCAGACCCGTCAGCGAACGCGCGCCGCCCTCATAGGTGCGCTTCCACTCCCGCATGGCGGCAATGAAAATGGCGGCCATGCCGTGATTGTTGCGACCGGAAAGCGAACGATATAGCTCCTCAAGGCTCTGGCCAGACCAGAACACCTGCTCGAACTGATCCATCTCGCGCTTGTTGCGGCCATAGAGGAGAGTCTTGTCGATGATGATGGCCCACACCCAGATGGAGGCGACGATCAGGCCGATCATCACCAACTTCACCACGAAGTGAGCCTGAAGGAAGAGGCCAAGAAAGGAAATATCCGCCGCTGGCGCCGGCGCCGCGCCGACAGCCTCCACGCCCTGGGCCAGGGCCGGGCTGGCACCGGCCACGAGCAATGTGCCCAGCAACGCCAGCGCACCCGCCCCCATGGCAGCACCCTTCAGGCGGGACTGACGCGCAGGGCTGGCCGCAAGGCCGGCATCAGATGAGCTTGGCTGCCCGGCCATGCGCGCCGGTTGCTTGCCAGTATTTCCAGTGAAAAAGTCCATTCCCGGCTCCGCTGGCGCGGCATAGGGGCCGCGCAGGACAGCCCCCACCGCTTCTGTCCAGATAGCCCGTGTGTTTCACCGGGGAGTCTGTCCAAACTTTGACGGAGGCTCTGCTTTGCGTTGCGGCGCAGCACAATACCGCAACTTCATGCAAATCTAGGCATAAACAGGCTTAATGGCGGATGAATAAAGGCCGACATGCATAAAAATAACAGCAGCTTCACACCAGATGCAGAGATTGAAGCCCATCCGGCTCAACGACGGGGAATGTTCAGCTGCTCGGTTTCGCGGGCATGTTCGGCGGTCACCTGCCGCAGCGCATCAGGAATGCGCTTGGCCTTGCCCTGAGAGACGAAAGCCACCCGCACCGTCGCGCTCACCAGCAGCTCATCGCCCCGGCGCACCTGCTGCAACAGGGTGATGGAGGCCCCGGCCACCTCGCGCGAGAGAGTGTAGACCTCCAGCACATCATCAATGCGGGCCGGGCGCAGAAAATCAATCTGCATGCCGCGCACGACGAAATGGAAACCGGGGGCCTCCTCCGCCGCCTGTGCGAACAATTCGCCCTGCACCACGCCCAGCAGCCGCATGTAATCCGAGCGGCCGCGCTCCATGAATTTCAAATAGTTGGCGTGATAGACGATACCTGAAAAATCGGTGTCTTCATAATAGACCCGCAGCGCCAGGCAATGCCCGCCCGGCACCAGTCGTCCGGCCAGATTGGGATAAGCCTCCAGCTCACCCTGCGCCACGGCCCGTTCGCCTGCCACATCCAAATTCATGCCGAGACCCCGTGTGTCCTGTTGATGTACCGTGACGCGCTGTGCTGCACGCAGGGCTTCGTTTCAGGCGCACAACTAGCCTTCATCATCGAACAATGGCAAGGCCATGCCTGCAACAGGGCCATCACGTTTCGGCTCGGGCAGGCCCATATGGCGAAAAGCCAGCGCGGTGAGCATGCGCCCGCGCGGGGTGCGCTGGAT
Organism: Haloleucobacter albus; assembly: GCF_052492075.1. NCBI lineage: Bacteria > Pseudomonadati > Pseudomonadota > Alphaproteobacteria > Hyphomicrobiales > Xanthobacteraceae > Haloleucobacter > Haloleucobacter albus. The sequence goes on along the minus strand of NZ_JBQWAS010000022.1, from coordinate 130,318 downwards.
GAAGCCCTGCTGCACCAGATAGGGCTCCACGATTTCCTCAATGGCGTCACGCGGCTCGGAAAGGGCGGCGGCGATGGTATCCACACCTACCGGGCCGCCATTGTAGAATTCCGCGATCACGGTGAGATACCGCCGGTCCATGGCATCCAGCCCCAGCGAATCCACCTCCAGCGCCCGCAAGGCCCTGTCGGCAATGGCGCGGTCAATCGCCTCAGCCCCGGCTACCAGCGCGAAATCCCGCACCCGGCGCAAGAGACGGCCTGCAATGCGCGGCGTACCACGGGCGCGACGGGCAATCTCCGTCGCACCATCCGGCGCAATGCCCACGCCCATGACCCGCGCGCCGCGGGTCACGATCTTTTCCAACTCTTCCACCGTGTAGAACTGAAGGCGCACCGGAATGCCGAAACGATCACGCAGTGGCGTGGTGAGCAGGCCGGAACGGGTGGTGGCCCCCACCAGCGTGAATTTTGGCAAAGAGATTTTCACCGAGCGCGCGGCCGGCCCCTCGCCAATCATCAGATCCAGCTCATAATCCTCCATGGCGGGGTAGAGAATTTCCTCCACTGCCGGGGAAAGCCGGTGAATTTCGTCAATGAAGAGCACATCGCGCTCTTCCAGATTGGTGAGAATAGCCGCCAGATCCCCCGCCTTGGCGATGACCGGGCCGGAGGTGGAGCGGAAACCCACTCCCATCTCACGCGCCATGATCTGCGCCAGCGTGGTTTTGCCAAGGCCCGGCGGGCCGACAAACAGCACATGGTCCAGCGCCTCGCCCCGCGCACGGGCGGCCTTGATGAATACTTCCAGATTGGCGCGCGCCTGCGCCTGCCCCACAAACTCCCCCAGAAGCTGGGGGCGCAGGGTGGAATCGGCTTCATCCTCGCCGCGCTTCTCGCCCGAGATGAGACGGGTATTCATCGAATCAAGCTGCCTGTCCTGCACGAAGAGGGCCCATGGCCCCGCCCCGCTTCAAATATGTTTCGCAAAGCACGCCGAACATGCCGCGCAAAAGTGTACGAAAGCGGAACATCGCAGAGGCTGCCCCCAAAAACCAGTGGGGCGCGCCTATTTTGCCAGTTCCTTCAGGCCTAGCCGAATGAGGGTTTCGGCCTTGGCCTCCTCTCCTGCCTCACGCGAGGCGACAGCGACGGCCGCATGGGCCTGCGCCAACCCGTACCCCAGATTGGTGAGAGCAGAAATGGCGTCGGCGATCGCCCCGCTTTCCCCCGCACCAGCGCCTACGCCAGAGGAAATTGCAGCCGGCGCGAAAGAGCCCATGGCCGCAGCCGGGGCCTTATCCTTCAGCTCGGTGATGATGCGCGTGGCGCTGCGCGGGCCTATGCCCGGCGCACGGGCAATGGCCGCCTTGTCGCCCAGCGCCACCGCCTGAGACAGATCCGCCGGACGCAGGGTAGAGAGCACGGCCAGCGCGGTCTTCGCCCCCACGCCCTGCACGCCCTGCAACAGGCGAAACCATTCCTGCTCGGCCTCGGAGGCAAAGCCATACAGGCGGATCATGTCTTCACGCACATGGGTTTCGATGAACAGCGCCACCTTCTCCCCGCCGCGCGGCAAGCTCTCCAGCGTGCGCGCCGAGCAATGCACCAGATAGCCCACGCCCTGCACATCCAGGATCAGATGATCCTCACGGACCAGATCCACCACGCCCTTCAGCTTGCCGATCATCTCAATCTTTCCTGCCTGCCGCGCCCTGATAACGGGGCGCGGGGCGGTGCGCCATCATGCTGTCTCGCGAGAGTGAGGGAGACCCTAACCCTGCCCGGCCAGACGGGCCGCCGTGCCCCGATGGTGGGCATGGGTGATAGCGACGGCCAGAGCATCGGCCGCATCCTCACTTTCAGGCGCGGCACGGGGCAGCAGCACGCTTACCATCATGCGCACCTGCGCCTTTTCAGCACGGCCCGCGCCCACCACACTTTTCTTCACCAGAAGAGGCGCATATTCGGCCACGCTCAGGCCCAGTTGCGCCGGGGCCAGCAACACCACGCCGCGCGCCTGCCCCAGCTTGAGGGTGGAGGCCGGATTCATGTTGACGAAGGTTTCCTCAACCGCAGCCTCATCCGGCACATAGCGGGCCAGCACATCCGCCAGCATCTGATGCAAAGCGGCCAGACGCGCACCCATCGGCGCTTTTTCAGGCGGCAGAACCGTACCGCTGGCCACATAGGACAGGCGCGTTCCGGCCTGCTCGATCACGCCCCAACCCGTGCGCCGCAGGCCCGGATCCAGACCGATAATGCGAATCGAACATCCACTCATCCCGGCAAGGTGCTCCATTCCTGCGCCTGAAGAAAGATGTGGCCACCGGCCCCGTTCAGGCTCACTGGCGGCTGGCCACCAGATGTGTCGTGAAAGGCTGGCTGGAGAATGCCCCCGAGGGAATGTCCTGCGCGAAGAAGAGCTCCCCCTCATCGCGGATGCTGTGCGCCGTGCTGGCGAGGCGGCCCTTCGCAGGCTCGGGCGCATTCCATTCCGATTTCTGCTGCACCACATTCGCGGTTTCATTCAGCGGGCGGGGCTGGAAGGCATCGGCAAGCTGCAAGGCGGCCTCCCGCACCTGGGGCTCCGCCTGCCGGGCCAGCAGATCACGCTTGTCGGCACTGTCCTCATCGCCCTGATTGGCCGCAATGGCGAACCACATCAGCGCATGTTGCAAATCACTGTGCCCGGAAAGACCGCGTGCGAAAATGATACCCAGATTATATTGAGCATTCTGCACGCCATGCTCGGCCGCGCCGCGGAACCACTGGATAGCCTGAGCCCAATCCGGCCCATTGCCGGAGAGCCCCTGCGTCATCAGCACCGCAAGGCTGTGCATGGCCTGCACATTGCCACGCTCCGCCGCCCATTTGTAGAAACGGGCAGCCTCTTTCTCATTGCCAAAGCTCTTTTCATAAACCGTACCCAGACGATAAGCCGCTGGCACCAGCCCACGCTCTGCCGCATAGCGCAACCAATGGGTGGCCGCTTCCGCATCGGCCTTCACGCCCACGCCATCGGCATAACGCACACCCACCTCATAGGCGGCGGCAAGGTCACCGTCGCGCGCATCCGCCCGCAGGACCGCAGAGCCAAGAGGCGCCGGCAGAGCTTCAAGTGGGATGGCGGAAGCCTGCTGTATCAGGCTGGTCTTCTTGTCCTGGCCAGCCAGCGCCGCAACCTCACTTGCGCCATCACTTGCGCGACCACTTGCGCCACCATTTGCAGCCCCGCTTGCCACGGCCTGCATCCGCGCCTGAAGCGCATCACGATGCAGCCAGGCGAAGCTCGCGGTTGAGGCCAGCGCCACCACCAGTACGGAAGCAGCAACACCGCCCCAGCGCACAGCCCCGCCGCGCCGGCGACCCATCAGGGCCTGCCGGCTCGCACGGCGCACGGCCCAGCCCCCCAGAACGCCATTCAGCAACCCGCCACGCTTGGCCTGAGGCTGCTCAAGCTTCTTGCGCCCGCTCCAATCCACCTTGCGCGGAGGCCGGACAGAAGAGGCCATATCCGTCTGTGCAATAACCTGCGCTTCAGCCGCAGAGCTATCCATATGAGAAGCGCTCTGCTGTGCGGAGGCCATATCCGGCCCCATGCGCCCGAAATCCGGCTCCAGCCGGGCGCGCAGATCACTGGAAACCCTTGCTCCGCCCTGGGTTGGAGAAGCGGAATCAATATGAGGAGAAAAAGATTGAGGCTCCTCAGTCCCGCCCTCGTCTGGAACCGACTGATCCGTCAGATCGCAAGAGGCATCCCCCTCGTGCCCTGCATCAGTCTGCTCCGGGACAGGGCGCGCCCGCCGGGCAAAAAATTCATCATGCTCATCTGCAAAGACAGGCGCCCCATCCCGATCATATGCCGACATGCGGGGCGGAACCGGAGCCCCGGCGGCCTCACCTTGTTCGCCGGGTTGCCCCTCCGCCATTTGCGGGGCCCACACGCCATCTTCGGTGCGATCCAGAATGAGGGAGGTTTCATGAAAGGGCTCGCCCAGCCATGCGCTGGCCTGCCGCTCCACTTCATCCTGCCGCGCCTCCAGCGCAGCCAGCCCGCGCTTCAGGCCCAGCACGGCCGGGCCGCCTTCCGCATCCGAAACCTTGAGCGCCACGGATTGCACCGCCTCGGCCGTCGCTTCGGCCGAAGCCTCACGCACCTGTTGCAACTCACCAATGACCCGCTCCAGAGCCAGCTCCAGATCATTCAGGCGGCCAAAATGCGCCTGTGTTTCCTGGAAACGCTGGGTCAACGTCACGAGATGGCGTTCAACCACAGGAACCAGAGCGGCCGAGGGGGCATTCTGCTCCTGCTCAAGCTGCCCCAGCCGATCGACAAGCACGGAGAGCCGTTCTTCCAGTTCTGCGCTCACAGCGGAAGAGGCCGCGCCGGGGGCAAGCGTCTCGATCCGCGCTGCGACAGCATCCAGCCGGGCATACAGGCCCGAAACCTCTTCCTTCACCCCTTGCCGCATAGCCTGCGTGGATGCCGCCTGCGCCTCACGCACCTCGCGGCCTGTATGTTCCACACGGTTCAGCAGCGCCTGGGCATGATCCTCAAAACTACGCGTCGCGGTCGCCATCTGCCGGGCGGCCTCATTTCCGGCGCGCGCCACCTGCGCGGCGCATGTTTCCAAACGGCCCGCCAGCTCCTGAAGGCCCGAACCGGAAAGCACACGCTGCACCAGGCTGGAAAGCTCTGTGACCCGCGCCTGAAGGCGGGCGACCTCCACCGGGCTTACGGCCTTGGCATCCATCATCTGTAGCTTGCGGGAGAGCATCTCCACCCCCGAGCTCAGGGCCTGGAAACGCTCCGGCGCGCGCATGTCTTCCAAAGTCTCGCGCAGCACTGCCAGTTCGCTGGCCAGCAGGCCCATCTCAGCCTGCCCCGGACCGGCCTGTTCACCAGAAGAGGCGCTTGCCTGCTTCTGCGCCCTGTGCAGATCATCCAGACGACGGCTCAGCAATGTCATGGCATGGTCCAACTCCGCCACCACGCGGCGGGGGGCAGCCTGGCTCAACTGCGCCTGTAACCGGGCCAGCTCTTCCTTCATCCGCTGCATGGCCATGCCCTCGGCCTCCTCCTGCTGTGGGGGCTGATGCTCGTGGCCCGCCTGCATGCGCCCCGCACCGGGCGTCTGCTGTGAAGTGTGGCCGGTGAATGCCGGAAAAACAGGAGGCGGCAGTTTCCGGCCAGGCGCATCACGCCCGGATGTCTTGCCGCAGAGCTCTGCAAGTTGTGCGTCGCCCTCTTGTCTGGCTGGCTGAAACCGCTCCATCCGCTCCATCCCCACCTTCGTGCCAGTCGCGAGCCCCCCGGAAGGTGGAGGGCCGAACCGCGCGGCGTTGCGGTGATTCGTCTCCCCCAGCATTTGCCACATATGGTAAACGCAGTGTTAATATATTGTTTTTCAGTATGTTATCATCCACATGTAACAGTTACTTTCCCTTGGGGCACCCGGCTGAACCTGCCAGCCGCACCACCGCCGGGCTAGGAATGATGCAGCAGGCGATGCTTTAGGCCCCACTCCGTTTCGCGTTTTTCCGCAGCGCAAAAACGCATGATGGGCCGCCCCGCAGCGCGGCATCAGGCAGGTGCTGCGCCGGGTTTTGCCCTTCTTTCCGGTGGCCGGTTCTCATCCGCCATCAGAAGAAATGTGGTGCTTCAAGATGGCTCGCCGGACATTCAGCGCGCAGCAGGCTTGATCGCCTTGGGGTATGCGCGCTGAGGAAGCCGCGCCCTGCGCAGCAAGCTGCACCCCTGAAACGACACGTCGCACCCATGTGTCCCGGAGATAATGAGTGATGAACGCGAACGCCTTTCCCCTAAGTGCCCGGCCCCACACTGCCGTTCCGCAGCCTTCCATGGCACCGGAGAGCGAAGAGCTTTTCACCATTGGGGAACTGGCCCGCGAATTCGGCACCACCCTTCGCGCCCTGCGCTTTTATGAAGATAAGGGCCTGCTGAACCCGCGGCGCGATGGCATGACCCGCCTTTATACGGCAGCAGACCGCGAGCGCCTCGCCGTCATCCTCAAGGGCAAGCATCTGGGCTTTACCCTTGCCGAAATCCGCGCACTCGTCGCCGCCCGCCTGCCGGAACAGGCCCTGCCGGAAAGCGCGGAACACAAGAATGAAACCGGCCTGGCCCTGACCCGTGAGCGCTGCCTGAAGCAGCTGGCGCAGCTGGAACAGCAGCGCAGCGAAATTGATTCCGCCATTCTCGAATTGCAGGCCATCGCCGAGAGCCTTCCGGCCTGAGCGGTTCACATATACACATATGAAAATGGCGGGCCCGGTGCCCGCCATTTTTGATTGCGCCTTCCACCAGGAACCTGCGGGCAGAAGGCGAACCCATATTTCCGAAGCTGCTCAGTCCTCGCCGCTCAGCTTGGCCATCATGGTATCCGACAATTCAAAATTGCCGGTCACATTCTGCACGTCGTCATTGTCTTCGAGATTTTCCACGAGGCGCAGCAGCTTTTCAGCCGTTTCATCATCCACGGCGACCGTGTTCTGCGGACGCCAGATCAGCCCGGCCTTGCGCGGCTCGCCAAACCGGGCTTCCAGAGCCCGCTGCACTTCGGCCAGATTTTCAGCCGCACAGATGACCTCATGGCCATCTTCATCGGAAGACACATCTTCCGCACCAGCTTCAATGGCGGCTTCCATCATGGCGTCGCCATCGGCCTTCCCGGCCTCGAACTCGATCGCACCCACGCGATCGAACATGAAGGACACCGCGCCCGTTTCGGCCAGATTACCGCCGGATTTGGTGAAATAGGAGCGCACTTCCGAGGCCGTGCGGTTGCGGTTATCGGTCAGCGCCTCAACGATGACAGCCACGCCACCGGGACCGTAGCCCTCATAGCGAATCTCATCATAATTATCGCCATCGCCACCGGCGGCCTTCTTGATGGCGCGCTCGATATTATCCTTCGGCATGTTTTCGGCGCGGGCGGCCAGAATGGCTGCGCGCAGGCGCGGGTTCATGTTCGGATCGGGCATGCCCAGCTTGGCCGAAACGGTAATTTCGCGCGCCAGCTTGGAGAACAGCTTGGAGCGCATCGCATCCTGCCGCCCCTTGCGGTGCATGATGTTCTTGAATTGTGAATGTCCGGCCATGACGGCGTCACCATGTTCTGAGGATCGGCCCCGCGCCCCGCTGGAAACGGCGCTGCACGGGCCGATGCTGTTTGACTTCACGCGACTTATAGGGGGCCAGCAACGCAAAGGGCAAGAAAAGCACTGGCGGAAAATGCGCCACAGCGTCAAAATGGGAGCCCTTTTCACCATGCCCCTGCGTCAGCCTGGCCTTGTTGGTTTGCGCATTCCGCTTGTGCCCCGCCAGAGGTAAGGCGCAATCACGCCATGCCACCCGCCTCTCCTCTCATGCCCGAATCGAACACCACAGCAGCCCTCACCCTTCTGGATCTGAATGGCGCGGAACTGTTGCTCGACCCCTCCGGCGCGGTGTTCTGGGTGGAGGAGCGCGCCCTTCTGGTGGCCGACATGCATCTGGAAAAGGGCTCATCCTTTGCCCGGCGCGGCCAGATGCTGCCCCCTTATGATACGCAGGAGACGCTGAACCGCCTCGCTCTCCAAATCCGTCGACATCAGCCCCGCACAGTCATTGCACTGGGTGACAGCCTGCATGATCGCTGGGCCGAAGAGCGTCTACCGCAACAGGCGCGTGACAGCCTTCTCGCACTCCAGCAAGGCCTCAACTTCATCTGGATCGCCGGCAATCATGACCCCCTGCCCCATGGATTTGGCGGAGAAGGGCTGGCAGAACTGAAGCACGGCCCTCTCACCTTTCGCCATGAACCAACTGGAAGCATGCCAACTGGAAGCCCCCCAACTGGGGGAGAGCCCGCTGGAGAGCTGTGCGGCCATTTGCACCCGGTTGCGCGTGTGGCGACACGCGGACGCAGCGTGCGCCGCCGCTGTTTCGTTACGGATGGCATGCGCATGGTGCTGCCCGCCTTCGGGGCCTTCACCGGAGGGCTGGATGTGAGCGACCCGGCCATAGCGGGCCTGTTTCCGCTGCGCCCTCATGAATTGCATCTGCTGGGGGCAGGCCGCACCTATCGTCTGCCGGGCCCGCCTCTGCGTTCCGGCTGAAATCCGCTGACCTCTTCCCGGAACAGGTCAGCGGCGGCGACGGATGCGCACATAAAGCGCCCCCTCCCCGCCATGGCGACGCCCGGCCGATTCAAAACCCAGCACCACACCGCGCAAATCCGGCGCGGCCAGCCAGTGCGGCACGGCACGGCGCAACACGCCACGCTCTTCTCCAAACACCGCCGCCATCTGGCGGGCGCTTTCACGCTCCTGCGCGAGCCGATCTCCCCCGCCCTTTCCGGTGATGACGAGCACCACGGAATGGCCGCTGGCCTGCGCGTCCATCAGAAACATGCGCAGGCGGTAATGCGCGGCTGTCTGTGTCAGCCCATGCAAATCAAGGCGGGCATCCACCTCCGCACCCCGGCCCAGACGCCGGCGCGCCTTCGGCTCCAGCGTCGTGAGTGGGGGTGGCGCAGGCGGTGCGGGAGGGCGTTTCCGTGAGGCAGATGAGGGGCCGGCTTTTTGAGAGGCTGGTGGCTCCGGCGTCGAGGGCTGTTCTGCGGGAGGGGGAGCCGGTGGAGAGGCGGGCGCTGTCTCTGTCCGGGGATGCAGAGGTGTGATGTGCTGCACCACATGCGCCCACAAGGCTCGCTCTTCGGCTTTCAGTTCCCGTTTACGGCTCCGCCGGCTCATGGCTGGCACTCCCCTTCAGCCGGGAGAAAACGGGGTACGAGCAGCGTGAAATTTCCGCCATGGCGCATGCGCCCGGCCTGTGTGGCGGCTTTCGGGCCGGCCCCGAAATAGATATCGCCCCGCGCCGGGCCAATGATGGCCGAGCCGGTATCCTGCGCAATCATCAGCCGCTGGAAAGGTGAGCTTTTACCCGGCGCAGACAGGGGTAGTTCCGCATCCACATAAACCGGGCTGCCATAAACATGCAGGCGCCGGTCCACCGCCAGAGAACGCCCCGCCGTTAGCGGCACACCCTGCGCCCCCATGGGCCCTTCACCCGGCTTGAGGTCCACCGCCTGAAAGAACACATAAGACGGGTTGAGCCGCCGCAGAGCGCGCCCGGCCTGGGGATGCGCCGTCATATAGGCGCGGATGCGCGCCATGGACATCTCCTCGCGTGGCACCAGCCCCTTCGCGATCAGTTCCCGGCCAACCGCCACATAAGGATGACCATTCTTGCCGGCATAATTCAGGCGCATCACCCGGCCATCCGGCAGGCGCAAACGCGCCGACCCCTGAATCTGCATGAAGAACAGATCCACCGGATCTTTCAGATAGGCAATTTCCAGCCCGCGCCCGGCCAGAGCCCCATCCTCGATTTCGGCACGGGTGAAATAGGCAGGCAGCGCTGCATCCGCCACTTGCCGGCGGACGCCTTCCGGCGTTTCCACCAGATCGGTGGGCCGGGCGAGAACCGGCACGTTATAGGTCTCATCCTGCGTGAGCGCGCCAGCTACTTCCGGCTCATAATAGCCCGTGAAAAACCCGCCCCGGCCTGTATCCGACGCCACGATGCGCACCGGCTCGAAATGCGCCTCGAAGAACAGGCGCGCCAGCCGGGCATTCGGCACCCACCCCAGAGCGCGCGCCGCCTTGCAGGCCCTCGCCAACCCGGCCTGAAGCGCATATTGGCGCGCATTGCCCTCTCCACAGACGGGAGGCTGGATATGGGCGCAACTGGCCCGGAATGTCTGGAAAGCTGCGGCGTGGTCATCAGCACGCCAGCCCGCGAGCGCCTCATAAGGCAGAGGCACAAGCTGCGCACCGGGAAGTGGTGACAAACCACCCAAAGCCTCTGCTGCGGCCACCGCTGTGACAGGCATGGCCCGCGCTCCCGACCTCTCCGCACCGGCCAAAAGCATGAGCCCGGCCATTACAAGGCTCACAAAAAGTCCGAAGCGGCCATGTCCCCCTGATCCAGAAACAGGAGAGCTCTGCATGCGTGGTTCTGCGGTTCCCCAACGCATCCGAAAGGCCCCACGCACGCATGCCTCTTTCACCCGTTCTGCCGCCAGCCACGGCCGCTCCACCCCACAGACATGGGCCAGAAGGCGCGGCTCAGCCGACCGGGCATCCGCCGGCAAGCGCCGGGCGAAGCCGTGCACGGGCCACCGGGGCAGACGGGAAACATGCGTGTGAAACACCTGATCTTCTCGGGGCTTGTCATCATGTCTGCCGGAAATGCAGGCCGGCGGACTCCGCCCTTTTGTGGAAGCTTCCCGCGCGCTTGTCGAGCCTTTCACAGCACAAAGGGCGTGGAAGGTAGCTTCCACGCCCTTTGAAAAGCTGTTCCCGGAAGGGTGGCTCACTGGCCGGCTTCGGTCGCCACCAGTTTCCAGTTCGGATCGCGCGCGCCCAGTTCGCGGGCGAAGGTCCATACATCCACCACATCACCCACCGTATCGGCGCTGCCATCCACCACCGCACCATCCTTGCTGCGGGTGACGGAAATGAGCTGGGAGAGGAAACGCACCGTGATGCGCGCCTTGCGTCCCTCCACGGCCACCTCCTCCACATCCGCCTTTTCAATGGCGACGAAGCGGGTTTCCATCGTCTCGCCCCGCCCTTCGCGGTCCTTGATGGCAGCAACGAAATTGTCATAGACATCTTTCGCCAGCATATCCTTCAACATGCTCCGGTCACCATTGGCATAGGCGGTGACGATCATCTCATAGGCAGCTTTCGCGCCTTCAAGGAAATAGGGGCCGTTGAAATCCGGCTCGGCGCGGGCGATTGCATCCAGAGCGGCGGCATTCGCGCTGCCTTCAGGGGCGATGCCCTCCCAGCGCCAGACGGCCGGCCGGGCCTCTTCCTCATCTTCCGCCGCAGAGGCCGGCTGAGGCTGGACGGGCGGCGGAGTCGGCCCACGGTTGGGCAACTGCACCACATTGTCATCCTTGGGGCCGTTGCCATTGGGCTTGTTCGCCTTGTCGCCCGAGAAGGGATCAAAAGGCGGCCGCTCGCGACCCGTGCGCTGGCCAAGCACGCTGCGCAGACGGATGAAGATGAACACCGCAAGAGCCAGAAAGATGATCGTGGTAAGATCGAACACTGCTTCGCCATGCCTTGGGCCCGCGGCAGGCCGCGCGCCAGTTATATGGGTTGGAGACCTGTCGTCGGCTTGCGCAGGCGGGGCCTCCCTTGCCTCTTATGTACGCCGTCCCCGTCTGTCTGCCAGTGCTGGCCGGGAAAGGAATGCATAATTTTCTGCACCAGCTTACGTCAGGGGAAGCAACAAAACCACCTCGTCCAAAGTGGCGGAACGCCCTGGCCTCTGCCAAAATCAGCAACAAAAGGCTGGAAAATCTGCACCATGCCGTGTTTTTGCCCGGACGCTGCGGCACGAGAAAAGCACGGCCAACACAAAAACGGTTGTGCTGAAAAGGTGCGTTAACCCGTCATGGCGCCTCATGCAGAATATCCGGGACAAGTGCCGGATACCCGCAGGCCGGGGGCATGAAGGCTGTTCAAACCTGGTAACCGCACGCAAAATCTGCGTTGCGGATGTCTGGCGTGGTCGGGCAAGGCTGGCCTGGTTTATGCTCGCATGCTGCGCGCATGATGTGATTCGGCAACGGGGGTGCCATTGGTCCGGTTCGAGAATGTCGGCCTGAGATATGGAATGGGGCAGGAAGTGCTGAAGGATGTGACCTTCGGCATTGAGCCCCGCTCGTTCCAGTTCCTCACCGGGCCCTCGGGCGCGGGGAAGACCACATTGCTGCGCCTGCTGTTTCTCTCCCTGCGCCCCACGCGCGGGCTCATCACCCTGTTCGGGCGGGATGTCTCCTCCCTCACGCCGGATGAAGTGGCCGCCATGCGCCGGCGCATTGGCTTCGTGTTTCAGGATTTTCGCCTGCTCGACCATCTCACCACTTATGAGAATGTGGCGTTGCCGCTGCGGGTGCTGGGCAAGGAGGAAGCCAGCTATCGCGCCGAGGTGACAGAGCTCCTGCACTGGGTTGGCCTGGGTGAGCGCAAGGATGTGCTGCCCCCGGTGCTCTCGGGCGGCGAGAAGCAGCGTGTCGCCATTGCCCGCGCGCTCATCAGCCGGCCGGAATTTCTGCTGGCCGATGAGCCCACCGGCAATGTGGACCCCACCCTGGCCCGCCGCCTGTTGCGCCTGTTCATAGAGCTGAACCGCACCGGCACCTCGGTGCTGCTGGCCACCCATGATATCGCCCTGATGGATCAATATGACGCCCGCCGGCTCGTGATCGCCGACGGACGCCTCTATATTTATGACTGACATGGCCGGAACCGACGCCAAAAACCCCAATGGCGAAAGCCACGATGGACGAGCCCCTGGCATGGCGGCGCCGGGCCATGATGTGCGCCCGCATGGTCAGTCTCAACACTTGCCAAATGCGACACCCTCGCGTGCCGGTGTTTTCCGCACCCAGGCCACGCCGCGCCCTCTGCCTGCCAGCCAGGAGGAAACCCCTCTTCCCGCTTCCGAGCACAAGGCTTCGTCCGGCCGCCTCAAAAGCGAAGATGAAGCTGCGCATGCAGGACAGGATGGGCCAAACGACAAGGCCGGCGCCGGGGCACAGGGTGACATTACCCCTGCCGCCCGCCCCACCGCGAAAGAGCGGCCGCAAGCCTCCATCGTGCCCCGCTCCACCATTTCCGGCCGGGCTCTGGTGGCTGTGGTCGCCATCATGACCTTTCTGGCCAGCCTCACCGTGGGCGCGGCCTTTGGCGTGCGCGCAACCGCCAGCCAGTGGCGCAGCGATGTCACGCGTGAAATCACCATCCAGATCCGCGCCGGCGAACCGGCCACCACCAATGCAGAAGTGAAGCTGGCCACCGAAATCGCCAGCAAGGCCCCCGGCGTCGCCGACGTTCATGTGCTCAGCGCGGCGGAAACAGCCGGCCTGCTGGAGCCTTGGCTGGGCGCGGGGCTGGAACTGGATGACCTGCCCGTGCCACGGGTGGTGGTGGTGCGGCTGGACAATTCAGGCCAGGCCGATATCCCCGCTCTGCGGCGCACATTGGGGGACCGCATCCCCACGGCCTCTCTGGATGACCACCGCACATGGTCCCGTCGGCTCAGTGCCACGGCGGAAGGCGTTACCCTGGCCGGCCTTGGCCTTCTGGTTCTGGTGGGCATCGCCACCGTGCTCAGCGTGGTGTTCGCCACTCGCGCCGCAGTGGCTACCAACCGCACGGTGGTGGAGGTTCTGCATTTTGTGGGTGCGCGTGATGGCTTTATCGCCGCCCAGTTTCAGCGCCACTTTCTGAAGATCGGCGCGCAGGGCGGGCTGTTGGGAGGGCTGGCGGCGGTGGCCCTTTTTGGCCTTCTGGTGCTGCTGCCCCGCTTTGGCCTTTCCGGCAACCCGGAAGATGCCAGCCTGCTGACATGGCTAGATCCGGGACTTGCCGGCTTTATCGGCATCGCCCTTGTTGTGGTTCTGGTGGCCTGCGCCACGGCGCTCACGTCCCGTTTCACGGTTTATCGCACGCTGAGAAACATTCAATGAGCCCCCGCGCAAACGGCTGGCCTCGTCCTCGACACTGCCGCATTCCCACGACATTCTTCCGCCCATGACGCAAAACGCGCCCAGCAATGACGCCCCCCCGCAGGAGACGGGAGGCGGCCCATCCGATTCCACCCGCAAGCCCCGGCGACACAGCCTGTGGCGCAGGTTTCTGCTTGGGCTGGTCCTGGCCATGGGCTTCAGCGCGGTTGCTGTTATGGCCGGCTTTCTCGCCTTCACCACGCAGATCGCCACGCGCGAGCCCAAGCTGTTGAAATCGGTGGACGCCATTGTGGTGCTCACCGGCGGCGAGGGGCGCGTGATTGATGCCGTCTCGCTTCTGGCCAGGGGCTATGGCCAGCGCCTGCTCATTACCGGGGTGAACCCGACCACCTCGCCCGGCGAACTGCGCCGCGCCCTCTCCGAAGATGACTGGCCGGATGGCGAAAGGCTTCTGGCCTGCTGCATTGATCTGGGCCACAAGGCGCTCAACACCCGTGGCAACGCCATTGAGGCCGCGGAATGGACACGGGCGAAGAACTTTCATTCTCTTGTGGTTGTCACCTCCACATGGCACATGCCCCGCGCGCTGGTGGAGCTGAACCGCTCTCTGCCGGATGTGGAGCTGATCGCCTATCCCGTTGTCACCTCGCGGATGGATGCACAGCGCTGGTGGCGGGACCCGGCCATTCTCCAGCTTCTGTTCAAGGAATATCTGAAATATGTGATGGCGCGGGTGAAGATCCGCCCGGCGCAAGCCGTCGCCAAGGCCGAGGATATTCCGCCCCCACACTATAGTACCCAGCCGGCCACAGTCCGCATGCGGGGCGAAAGCGCGCTTCCGGCCATGGTCTCCGAATAATTCCGGCCTTGTGAAACCGCACAAGAACCTTGCCCTGCCGGCGCGCATGGGCCAGACCGTCTGTCTCAATGCCACCCCCCCGGAAGGGAACCTCCTGGTGACGGTCCTGCGTTCGCTGCTTTTCCAGATCGCCTTTTATCTGGCGACCCTCTTTTACATGCTGCTGTTTCTGCCGCTTCTGCCCTTCCTCTCGCGGCAGGCGCTACATCGCAGCGGAGTGCGGCTGTGGCTGAACACCACGGCCTTTCTGCTGCGGGTGCTGTGCGGCGTGCGCGAGGAGATTAGCGGGCTGGAAAACATGCCCGAAGGGCCGCTGCTGATCGCCTCCAAGCATCAATCAGCCTGGGAAACCATCGCCCTGCTGAAACTGTTCAGCGACCCGGCCTTCATCCTTAAGCGGGAACTGATGCAAATTCCGATCTTCGGCTGGTATCTCAAGAAGATGGGCATGATCCCGGTGGATCGCAGCGCCGGGCCCTCCGCCCTTCGGGATATGGCGAAACGCGCCCGTGCGGCCGCTGAGGAAGGCCGGCAGATCTTCATCTTTCCCGAGGGTACTCGACGCCCGCCCGGCGCGCCGCCGGATTACAAGCCGGGGGCGGCCTATCTTTATGCCAGCCTGAAAGCCCCCTGCCTGCCCATCGCGCTCAATTCCGGCCTCTACTGGCCACGCCGGGCGCTCAGGCGGCGGCCTGGCACCATCCGTGTGGATGTGCTGCCGGCAATTCCACCCGGCCTGTCACGCACCGCGTTTTCCACAAGGCTGGAAAACGATATCGAAAGCGCCAGCAACCGCCTGTTACAGATCGGCCTCAAGGAATTGGGGGAAACCCCGCCTGCTGCCGACCCTGCCGCCAACGTGGAACGGTAGCCGGATATTGGGTGTATTCCCATTTTCCACCACTGTGGAAAACTATTGCCTGGGGAGAACAAGTGTTCTAGTTTCGTTCGCATGAACACACTTGATTCGCTTCTGATCCCCCTGTCGGATGCCGGATGCCTCAATGGTCGGCAGGTTGACAGCTTTGCCGAGACACTGGGTGCCCGTTACCGCTTCTGGCGGGATGAAGACGGTCAACGCCATGTGTTCTCCGTCTATCCGGCCGATGCCGCGCCCGATTATCCCGAGGCCATCGCCATCGTCACCCGGCGCACTCCGGCAGGCTCCATCGCCATGTGGGCCGGACAGCCGGGAGAAGATGCGCAACATGCGGCGCGGCGGCTCGAAGGGGATGAAATCCACATCCATGTTTTCGGGGCCCGTCCGGCCCCGGCCCTGCGCCGTCTTCTGCAAAAGGCCACGCAGGTGAAGAGCGAAGCCCCGGCAGCGGAGCATCTGAAGGCAGAACACACAGCCGCCCTACCGGCCGTGATCGCCTCCCATCACAACCTGCCTGTGCCCGGCTATGCGTGTGTGCCTCCCTATCAGGGCCGTCGCGCGGCCTGACGCGTCTTTTCAGCCCAGATTGCGCACAATCCAGTTCAAATCGTCATCATCAATGCCCAGCTTGTGCAGGGCCTCGACGGTGGAGCTCACATAATCCGCATTGGGCCCGGCCCGGCCGTGAGACCGTCGCACCAGATGCAATTGCTCAGCGCGGGTGAGACTGCCGGCATATTGCTCATGTGTCCGGTTGGCGAGATAGGCCAGCGCCGGTGCCTGGCGCTGTGAACCGTCCAGAAGCTCCACTTCCAGACTGTTCTCCACATACACGCCGGAGATCTGCTCCCGCTCCGTGAGATAGGCGTAAATCTCTGTCCAGTTCTCCGCCGCCACGCGATAGGCGACGCCATGGCATGAGCCGCCCTGCTCCAGCCCCAGCACCAGGCCCGGCGCTTCCGGTGTGCCGCGATGATGGTAGGAATAGACGCACAGCGCACGATGCGCCCCAATCAGCCGGGCCTCACACCGTTCCACAAAAGCAAAGCCGGGGTTCCAGATCAACGAGCCATAGGCGAACACCCAGTGGCCCTCTTTCTGTTCCGTTGCATCTGCCTTGGTGGCATTCGCCTCGGGCGAATCATGGCGCGGCGTGGTCTGATCGGGCATGGTCAATCTGGTTGATGTGTTGCATTGACAGTTAAGCTACCCTGTCGCCTAACAGGCGTTACCTTTCGCTGCAAGCTTGTCCCGCGGCTCAAGCCCCGCAAAGCTCGCAGCGCCCAGCCAGATCCCTGTCTTTCGGCCCCTGATGAGCCGTAGAGGAACCGCATGAGCACGACCGAAACCTCTTCATCGCGCAGCCGCAACTGGGCGGTTCTCACCGTCATCGCGCTTGTGGTGCTGGTGTGTCTTGGCTGGGCGGGGGCGTGGATCTATGCCGCCAACCGGGTGGAAAAGGAACTGGACGCCTGGATAACCCGCGAAGCCAAGGCCGGCCGTATCTGGAATTGTGCAGAACGTGGCCTTTCCGGCTTCCCCTTCCGGCTGGAGCTGAACTGCGCCACCCCCTCGCTCGATATGAAATCCGGCGAACCCCTGCGTATGACCGCCACCTCCGCCCGCGCCATTTCACAGGTGTGGTCTCCCAACCAGATCATCACGGAAATCCAGCAGCCCGCCCGTATCGAAAACAAGGAAACCGGCGAAGTTCTGGGCCTCACCTGGCAGCATCTGCAAGTGATGGGCGCGGGCATGACATCCGGCCGCCCGGAGAGCTTCTCCATCATGGCGGACAAGCCAGAGCTGACCTTGCTTGAAGATCCGGCGCAGGACGAAGGGGCCACGCCGTCCGCCCTCTTCTCCGCCGCCTCTCTCATGGTCAGCGCCAACACCCAGCCCGGAGCCGGGCCGAACGCCTCCGGCGCACTGGAGGATGTGGCCTATGCTCTCACCCTTTCCGGCGCTCAGATTCCCCTGCTCGCGCAGTTTGGCAATACCGGGCCGATTGACGCCTCGATGAAGGGGGTTGTCACCGCAGCCGCCAATCTGCGCCCCATGCCGCTGGAACAGCGCCTGCGCGCCTGGGCAGAGGCGAAAGGCCTGCTGCGGCTTGAGCAGCTCACTATCATCTCGCCCGATATTCTCGCGGCAGCGACAGGCGTTGTCTCGCTCAACCCCCAGGGCCAGCTCAATGGCGCGGTGGACCTCTCCTTCGCCGGCGTGCAAAAACTGATGCAGCAACTGGGGCAGGCTGGTGTCATTCCGCCCCAGCTCGCCCCCATTGTGGGCGCGATAACAATGGTTGGCCGGCCCACACAGATTGAAGGCCGCAAGGCCGTCACCTTCCCACTCAGTTTCAAGGATGGCAGCCTGCGCCTCAGCGGCCTGCCCGTGGGCCGGGTGCCCGCAGCCTTCTGAAGCACAGGGCCGCGCAAATCAGGAGCAATATGCCTTCCGGCCTTGCGCGGCCCTTTCTTCCTGCCTGCGAACGGGCTAGAGCATATCACGCGGCCCGCAGGCGCTGCCCTCCTCCGTGAGGACCGGACCCGCCGGGCCCCGAGTTGCCGCCACACGCCCCCTTTGGGTCGCCTTTTTCCAATGAGCCTGTCATGAGCACATCCTCCATCACCCCCACCGAAGAAGCGCAGTTGCAGGCCCATGTTCTGGCCCGCGCCCTGCCGCACATGCAGCGCTATGACGACGCCATCGTCGTGGTGAAATATGGCGGGCACGCCATGGGCAATGAGGATGTCGCCCGCCACTTTGCGCGTGATGTGGTGTTGCTGGAACAGGCCGGCGTCAACCCCGTGGTGGTGCATGGCGGTGGCCCGCAGATTGGTGCCATGCTGGAAAAGCTGGGCATCAAATCCCAGTTCGCCGCAGGTTTGCGCGTGACGGACAAGGCCACGGTGGAAATCGTGGAGATGGTTCTGGCCGGGGCCATCAACAAGCAGATTGTGGGCTTCATCAATGAGGCCGGCGGCAAGGCGGTGGGCCTGTGCGGCAAGGATGGCAACATGGTGCGCGCCCGCAAGGCCAGCCGCACCCTGGTGGACCCGGACAGCAAGATCGAGCAGGTGGTGGATCTCGGCTTTGTGGGTGAGCCGGAAGAGGTCGACACCACGGTTCTCGACCAGATCCTGCGTCGGGAGATCGTCCCCGTGCTTGCGCCCGTGGCGTCGGCCCGTGATGGCGGCACCTATAATGTGAATGCCGATACCTTCGCCGGGGCCATTGCCGGGGCGCTGAAGGCCAAGCGCCTGCTGCTGCTGACCGATGTGCCCGGCGTGCTGGACAAGAACAAGCAGCTTATCCCCCGCCTCACCATCTCCGAAGCCCATGCGCTTATCGCCGATGGCACCATTTCCGGCGGCATGATCCCCAAGGTGGAAACCTGCATCTATGCGCTGGAAAAGGGCGTGGAAGGTGTGGTGATCGTGGATGGCAAGGTGCCCCACGCCGTTCTTCTGGAGTTGCTGACAGACCATGGCGCCGGCACACTGATAACCCGCTGAGAAAGCCAGCCCGAAACCTGATGAAAGAGGCCCGCAAGGGCCTCTTTTTATGCCGGCCAGCCAACGTCCCTGATGCAACGGTTCAGAACGGCGGCAGGCCCCTTTCTTAAAAGGTGGCGCAAGCTGCGCATCGGCAGCCTACCGCTCTCACTCTCATTCCGGCGGCAGGGTTTGCGCCCCTTCGCCCAGAGGCCGCTGCATCAACACCACATCCAGCCAGCGGCCGAATTTGAAGCCACAGGCCGGCAACACACCCTGATGCTGAAAGCCACAGGCCCGGTGAAGCGCGATGGAGCCCAGATTGGCGCTGTCGCCGATCAACGCCACCATCTGACGAAAGCCGCGGGCCGTACACGCCTCGACCAGCGCCTCCAGAAGCTGCCGTCCCACGCCCATTCCACGAGCCGGCGCATTCACATAAATGGAATCTTCCACCGTAAAGCCAAAGGCCGCGCGCGGGCGCAGGCTACTGGCATAGGCATAGCCGAGAATCTCCATCTTGCCGCCATGCCCGCCCCCTTCCAGCACGGCCCTTTCCGCCACAAGGCAGGGAAAGCCCGCCACAAGAAGGGCGTTTTGCCGGCGCGCCATATTCTCCACGCCGGGCGGATCAACCTCAAAGCTGCCAGTCCCTGTACGCACAGCCTCATCATAGATGGCCGCAATCGCCGGCATATCCGCCATCACGGCAGGGCGGATCTTCACAATGCCGGCATCGCGATAGCCCTTGTCCAACTGGCCTGCCATCCGCGTCACGTCCTCTTCAGAGCCGGCCCACCCTATGGCCGAACAGCCATTACACCCGCCGGCCCAGCCTTCAACACCATGCCCGGCCAAACAAAAAGCCCCGGCGCATGGCCGGGGCTTCGATCATTCCGCAGAAGGTCAAGCCCTTCCATCAGTCGTTGGAGCGACCACCGAAAAGCTGGAGCAGCATCATGAACAGGTTGATGAAGTCCAGATACAGGGTCAACGCCCCCATGATGGCCTTCTTGCCCATCACAGCCGCATCGTCGCCCACGAAATACATTTCCTTGATGCGCTGGGTATCGTAGGCGGTGAGGCCCGCGAACACCAGAACGCCCACCACGGACACCACAAATTGCAGCAGCGAGGAGCCGAGGAAAATATTCACCAGCGAGGCAATGATGATGCCGAACAGGCCCATCATCAGGAAAGAGCCCATGCCGGAAAGATCCCGCTGGGTGGTGTAACCATAGAGGCTCAGCGCGCCAAACGAGGCTGCGGTGATGAAGAACACCCGCACAATGCTTTCATGGGTGTAGACGAGGAAGATCGTGGAAAGCGAAATGCCCACCAGACCTGCATAAACCCAGAAGGTCAGCTGCGCGGCGGAAACGCTCATGCGCTCCACGCGGAAGCTGAGAAAAAATACGGCAGCCAGCGGGGCCAGCATCACCACCCATTTCAGCGGGCTGATGAACAGCGTGTACCCCACCTGCGTCAGCATGATGCCGCCGGAGACACGCGCCACAGCCTGCGACGGATCGCTGGTGACGGAGAGCATGTACACACCCAGCGCGAACAGGCCGGTAATGGCCAAGCCAAGCGCCATGTAATTGTACACACTCAGCATGTAGGAGCGCAGACCCTGGTCGATCTCGGCCTGCGAGCGCGCCACCGACGGATTCCAGCGGCCGGCGACGTGGCGATCATAATCGGACATCGTCGTTCCCTTTTCAGAACTCAAACGAACCGTCGGCGAGGCCCGCACCGGGCCTGCTGGTTCACACCGCAATATGGTGGGTAACGTGCAGCGCCACAAGACAATCCCACATGAAATTTACGCAAGGTAACGGTAGGGCAGCCCATTCCAACAGATCTGGCGCTAAGATATGGAGACTGCCGACACTGGGGAAAGCGATTGAATCACAAGGGGAAATTTCCAAAAATGCGCGCATTGGTTGCGCGCAGGCCAAGCTGGAAGCGCCCCCCTTATGCGTCAGGGCTGGCGGGTTTTGCGCTTGGCCGACCCCTTTTTCTGCTTGCGTCCATTTTGGGCCTCAGCCCCATTCTTGCCGCACCGCACCACGCCCATGCCGGAGCCTGGACCCTGAAGGAAGGCGCCGGGCAAGCCATTCTCCAGACCAGCCTTCTCCATTCCAATCAGGAATACGGCCCGGATTCCCGCCTCTATTCCAGCCGCCCCTTCGACAAGACAGAAATCAGCCTGTTGTTTGAATATGGGGCGCGAGACTGGCTCACTCTCATCGCCGCGCCGCAATTCATCCATGTCAAATTGGGCGCGCCGGATTCCGCCAGCTATACCGGCCTTGGCTATGTGGATGCCGGTGTCCGCACCCGGCTATGGCAGGATGAAAACCGGGTGGTTTCCGCACAGGGCATATTGCGCCTTTCCGGCACCGGAAATGCCAGCAGCGCGGCCGCCGCAGGTTATGAGAATACGGAAATCGACCTGCGCCTTCTGGGGGGCCTCTCCTTCAGCCTGTGGGGGCGCCCCTCATTTCTGGATGTGCAGCTGGCCCAGCGCTTCCGCTTTGATGATCCGCCAGATGAAGTGCATCTGGATATAACGCTGGGCATTCGTACCGCGCCGCGCTGGCAAATGCTGATCCAATCCTTCAATGTGGTTTCTGAAGGCGCGGGCAAGGGCCCCTGGTACGGCGTCTCCCATGAATATTACAAATTGCAGTTCGGCCTGGCCTGGCAGTGGCGGCCGAACCTGACCCTGCAAGCCGCCATGGTGGGCACCGCCTATGCCCGCAACGCCCCGCAGGAAAACGGTCTGGTGCTAAGCGCGGCCTATCAGTTCTGAAACGCTGCGGCGCAGCAGTTTTTTACCCGCGCCTCATGCCTGCGCCAACAACAGGCGCCGGCCGATTTCACCCACGCCCAGCAGGCCGGGGGTGGCATGGGTGATAATATGCAATGGCACCTGCGCCAGCCGCTCATTGAAGGGGGGGTGATCCTCGAATGCCTCTCGCAGCGGGCTTTCCATCATCAGCGGAGCCAGCGCCCGACCGATGCCACCGGCCACATACACTCCGCCGCGCGCCTCGAAGGCCAGCGCCAGATCTCCCAGCACTCGCCCCAGCACTCGCAGAAACACATGGCAGCTTTCCCGTTCGCTGGTCTGCCCGCTGACCGCCGCCTTGATGATGGCGCGCGAGGACAGTTCCTCGCCGGAAAGAATGCGGTGCAACCGCTCCAGCCCCGGCCCGGAGAGCACATGCTCCACCGCCACCGGGCCCAGATCACGCACCATATGCGCCAACAACCGCGCCTCATCCGTGGTGACAGCACCAAAGCGCATATGGCCGGCCTCGCTGGCCAGCACTTCATATCCATCGCCCCGAGGCGCCAGAAGCGCCGCGCCCAGCCCGGTGCCCGGCCCACAAACAAGCCGCACACCCTGCACTGGCGTGCGCCATGCGCCCAGAGACAGCAGATCCTCCCGTTTCAGACAGGGAATGCCATGGCCCAGCGCCACGAAATCATTCTCCACATCCAGCCTGTCCAGCCCCAGCTCTTCCGCCAGTTGCCCGCGGGAAAAACTCCAGGCCCGGTTGACGAGGCGCACCTCCTCACCATCCACCGGAGCGGCCACCGCCAGCACGGCCATGCGCGGCCTCTCACCCCCGGTCTGGGCCAGATAATCCAGAAGCAATTCTGAAAGATGGCCATAGGAATCATTGGATTCCAGGCGAATATCAAAAAGCGCACCATCCCGCCCGGCCCGCGCCACACGTGTGGTAGTGCCGCCAATATCGGCCAGCAAAACAGTTTGCGCGCCGGATGCACGCGATGGAAAGGAAAGCCTGGAGGCCATGTTCTGCACCATATGGCAGGGGGCAATCACGGGAAGGGTGAGGGCAAGATCGGCTCGCCCTCAGGCGACCGCGTCCAGTTCCTTATCACTCAGCGCACCGGGCACAATGGTGATGGGCACGGGAAAACCGCCCGAATGCGGCCCCGCCAGTGAAGATACCAGCGGCCCTGGCCCTTCCTTTCCGGTGCCGGCAGCCAGCACCAGAATGGCAATATCGAGATCTTCAGCAATCAGTTGTGCGATGGCGTCGGCGGTGCTGCCTTCGCGCACCACACATTCGGCCGAAACATTCGCCACCTGACGCGCCCGCACGGCATACTTCTCCAGCCGGGCGCGGGTTTCATCCTCCGCCTCGGCGCGCATCAGATCCGCCACGCCCAGCCATTGCTGGTTGGCCTCCTCCAGCTTCAGCACACCCAGCAGCACCAGCCCGCCCTGTGTGCGCGCCGCCCGCCGGCCGGCATAATAGACCGCCCGGTCACATTCCGGTGTTTCATCCACCACCACCAGAAATTTCCGGCGGTGGCCGGGTTCGTAGCTTTGTCGCGTCGAAGTCATGGGTGCCTGCTGCCCCTGCCTGCGCCGATTCATGGATTGATTGGCGACATGGTGACATGCCGGAGCCGGATGGGGGGAGAGAAAAATGCACCCTACGGCATTTGCCCCGCCATTATCCGGCCGGATGGACTGGATATGGCCCAGAAGCTGTTTCAATCTGCCCCCTCACGGATCGCGCCCCGGCGGCGCATTCCGGTGCGACAAGGAGAATGGCGTGGGCGTTTCCCCCTCCCCCATCATAGATCTCACGCTGGAGATGGCGCAGATCATTCTTTCTGCGGCGCTGGCCCATGCCCGCGCGCAGCATCTCAACCCGCTGGCCATGCGCGTGCTGGATGCGCGCGGCGTGCTGAAGGCCGGCCTTGCCGAAGATGGCACCAGCCTGCGCCGGGGTGAGATTGCCGAAGCCAAGGCGACCGGCGCGCTGGCCTTTGGTGTGGGCTCTCGCACCTTGCTGAGCTGTATCCGCGACCAGCCCTATTTCATCACCGCAGCCGGACAATCCGTTGGCGGCACGATGATTCCCGCACCGGGCGGCGTGCTCATCCGCTCTGCGGAGGGGCGGCTTCTCGGCGCGATCGGGGTTTCCGGCGACAGCTCAGACCATGATGAAGCCTGTGCTCTGGCGGGCATTCAGGCTGCTGGCCTTGTCGCCGATCCGGGCATGGACTGAGCCGGCCGCCCGGAAATGGGCGCGCGGAGCCCGGCCCTGCGCGCCCTGAATGGACGGACCCATCAGAGAATCTGTGCCGCATCCTCAAAATCGAGGCGCGGCAGACGCTCGAACACCCTGGAATGATCGCCATGGCCCAGCGCGGCCAGGAAATTGGCCTTGACCGTGCCACCGGGGAAAAATTCGGCCTCCACCTTCGCAGCGTCGAAACCGGACATCGCCCCCACATCCAGCCCCACTGTACGGGCAGCCAGAATAAGATAGGCCCCCTGTAGCGAGGAATTGCGCAGCGCATGTGGTTCCACGCTTTGCGGTGCATTCACGAACAGATCCCGAAAGCCTGGATTGTGCGGGAAGAGCTGGGGAATCCGATCATAAAAACGGGTGTCATAACCGATAATGGCAATGACCGGCGCATCCATGGCCTTCAGATTGCCGGGGGCGAGCGCCGGGCGCAAACGCTCCTTCGCCTCCGCACTGCGCACAAACACGAAGCGGGCCGGCTGCGTATTGGCCGAGGTAGGGCCAAACTTCACCAGATCATAGACCTCGCGCAGCTCTTCATCCGTCACCGGCGTGCTGGTCCAGCCATTGTGGGAGCGTGCTTCGCGAAACAGCAGATCAAGGGCGGCTGCATCAATCTTGTAGGACATCAAAACCATCCGGGAAAAGGCAATAACAGCCCTTGTCTAGGCCCAGCACGGAAGGCACCTCAATACCCTCCCATGCAAATCCCTATTGCATGAATGCAAGGGCCGGGGCATCTGCAAAGGCAGGCCCATGATCCGCCCCAGCCCTGCCGCAACGTCACATCCAAGCGCCCGGCAGGCTCTGGCCCCCACCTGCGCCCTGTGCTCCAGCTCAAGCGAGTTCGATATGTCCCCGCGCACGCCCTCCACGCCCCGCCCCTCCGAAACCGCCCTGATGGAGCGGGTTCAGGCCCATATTCGCGCCCTGCCGGAAAGCGGCATCGTGGAAGTGATGAAATATGGACAGCAGCGGGAGGGCATGATTCCGCTGTGGGCTGGCGAAGGTGATGTACCCACCCCTGCCTTTATCTGCGAGGCCGCCGCCATCGCCCTTGAGGCGGGCGAAACCTTCTACACCTGGCAACGCGGCCTGCCAGAACTGCGCGCCGCCATCGCCCGATACATGAGCCAGCTCTATGGCGTGGATGAAGAGCCGGAGCGTTATTTCGTTACCGGCTCAGGCATGCAGGCCATCACCACCGCCTTTTCCATTGCGCTGGCCGCGGGGGATGAAATTCTCGTGCCCTCGCCTGTCTGGCCCAATGCACCGGCGGCTGCGCAGCGCATTGGCGCGCATCCGGTCTTCGTGCCCTTCAGCTACGGGCCGGATGGGTTCCGGCTGGATATGGCGCGCATGGAACAGGCCGTGACACCGCGCACGCGGGCCATCTTCCTCAACACACCGGCCAACCCTACCGGCTTCGTTGCCACTCTGGAGGAGTTGCGCGCCGTGCTGGATCTGGCCCGCCGCCATGGCCTGTGGATCATCGCTGACGAGATTTATGGCCGCTTTCACTATGGCGAAGGCACCCGCGCGCCTTCCATGCATGATGTGATGGAGCCGGAAGATCTCATTCTCTTCGTCCAGACCTTCTCCAAGAACTGGGCCATGACAGGCTGGCGTATCGGCTGGCTGGAAGCTCCGGTGTGGCTGGGTCAGGTGGTGGAAAATCTCATCCAGTATTCCACTTCCGGCGTGGCCGCCTTCATGCAGCGCGGGGCTATTGCCGCGCTGGAACAGGGAGAGGATTTCCTCGCCGCGCAGATCGCCCGCGCCCGGCTGGGCCGGGATATAATGGGCAACGCCCTGCTGGCCACCGATCGGGTGCGGCTGGTAAAGCCGCAGGGGGCCTTCTACATGTTCTTCGGCATTGAAGGACAGGATGATGTTCGCCGGCTGGGGCTGCAACTGGTGGATGAAGCCAATGTGGGCATCGCTCCCGGCACCGCCTTCGGCCCCGGCGGGGAAGGCTTTATGCGCCTGTGTTTCGCCCGCAGCCCCGCGCAGCTTGAAGAAGCCAGCCGCCGGCTGGTGCGCTGGCTGGAAACACCTCACACATCTCATGCACACCGCTGATGCACGCCACTGATGCACGCCACTGACTCACCCCGCCTCCGGGCCATCGGCACCACACTGGTGGCGGGCGGCGGCGGCGGATTGCTCTTCGCCATGCTGGGCCTGCCGGCGGCCTGGATTTCCGGTTCCATGCTCGCCATCATGGTGCTGGCCATGGCCGGCGTGCGGCTGCATCTGCCGCATGTGCTGCGTCAGGCCGCCTTCGTCATTCTCGGCGCATCCATGGGCAGCGTCCTGACCCCGCAGATGATGGCCCGAGCCAGCGCATGGCCCATCAGCATGGTGGTGCTGGCCGTCAGCATTGTCGCCACCATGGCCGGCAGCATCCTGTTTCTCAACCGTGTGGCGGGATGGGACAAGGCCACCGCCTTCTTCGCCTCCGCCCCCGGAGCACTCTCCACCATCATCGCCATGGCGGCGGACAGCGGGGCGGATCTGCGCCGGGTAGCCTTTGCACAGGCGGTGCGGCTGTTTCTGCTGGTGGCGGCCCTGCCCAGCCTGCTCAGCGCCCTGCACCTGACCCAGGCCACAGACCCCGCAGCCATGACGGCTCAGGTCGATGGCCTGCATGCGGCCACCCTCACCAGCCTGTCCGGCCTGCGGGATCTGTCCGTGCTACTCTTGGCGGCCCTTGTCGTGGGGCTTGTGGCCGAGCGGCTACGCGTGCCGGGCGGGCTTATTCTGGGGGCGCTTCTGGCCAGTGGAGCGCTGCATCTGAGGGAATGGACTGATGTGGCGGTGCCACCGGCCCTGCTGCTGCCCGCCTTTACCCTTCTGGGTATCAATGTGGGAGTGCGCTTTGTCGGCACCCGGCTATCCACCATCGTCACCTTCATCCGCACGGCGATGGCGGCCTTTGTGGTGTCCATCCTCATCTCAGCCGGCTTCGCCCTGTTGGCCAGCATGCTGACGGGAGATGATTTCGGCAAGATGCTGGCTGCCTTCGCCCCCGGCGCACTGGAGGCGATGACAGCGCTGGGCTTCGCACTGGGGTATGACCCGGCTTTCATGAGCGCGCATCATGTCTTCCGCTTCGCCAGCCTCTCCGTCCTGCTGCCGGTGGCTGCGCGCCTGCTGTTCAGCATGGAAAAGAAAAGCGCGGAAACGGACAGGGCCGGCTGAGCACACCGACCCTTCACATCAGCGCGGCGCGCGTTTGGCCAGAATGCGCTGAAGCGTGCGGCGATGCATGGAAAGGCGGCGCGCCGTTTCCGAAACATTGCGGCCGCACAGCTCATATACGCGCTGGATATGCTCCCACCGCACCCGGTCCGCAGACATCGGGTTTTCCGGCGGGCTGGGCTTGTGGTCGCTGCTGGCCATGAGCGCGGCCACCACATCATCGGCATCGGCCGGCTTTGCCAGATAATCCACTGCGCCCAGCTTCACCGCTGTCACCGCCGTAGTGATATTGCCATAGCCGGTGAGGATAATGGCCCGCGCGCCGGGGCGCTTTCTCTTGAGGGTGGAGATCACATCCAGGCCACTGCCGTCACCCAGGCGCATATCCACCACGGCGAAGGCCGGTGCGGCTTCCTCCACCCGCGTCAGGCCATCGGCCACGCTTTCAGCCGTCGTGACCTCAAAGCCGCGCGTTTCCAGCGCCCGTGCCAGGCGTTGCAGGAAGGAACGATCATCATCGACGATCAGAACCGAACGATCTTCCCCCACTTCGAGCGGCATTGTTTCTGTCATTGTCCTCGCCCTCAAAGGTCTCAAGCCACAGGGCCGGCCCCGCCCGCTGGCACGGACAATTTTAGGCCTTCCCCGAAATGGAATGGCCGGGCGCCTGACCCGGTTCCGTATGATTGGCCATTTCTATGGCCAATGCTGCGCGGGGCCAAGTAATCTTGATCCGCGCGCCGGAATATGGCGGCGGACGGTTCTCTATGGCAAGACTGGCCCCGGTGCGCTCCAGCAGGGTTTTGGCGATGAAGAAACCCAGCCCCAGCCCGCTTTCCTCATCGGGAGCCTGACGCCCGCGTGAGCGCGAGGTGACATAGGGCTGGCCAATGCGCCCGCTCACCTCCGGGGAGAAGCCAGGGCCATCATCCTGCACCACAACCACCAGTGCGTTCGGGGTCCATTCCGCGCTGATCTCGACCTCGGATAATGCAAAATCCACTGCATTTTCAACAAGGTTCCCAAGCCCATACAGCAACCCCGGATTGCGGGCTATAACCGGCGTATTGCCGCTTTCCTTGACATGAATGGCAATGGAAATGCCGAAATTACGGTGCGGCGCCACCACCTCTTCCAGCAGCAGACGCAGCGGCATGCGATCAAATGGAGCATCGCCGGATTGCAAGGAGGTGAGCGTCTGAAGGATATCCCGGCAACGATTGACCTGATCGCGCAGCAGCGCGACATCCTCCGCATGCGGGTCAGCTGCGTCCATTGACCGCTGCATTTCTTTCACCACAAGCGCGATTGTGGACAAAGGCGTGCCCAGTTCATGGGCGGCGGCTGCCGCAAGTCCATCCAGTGCCGAAAGATGTTGCTCTCTGGCTAAAACCAGCTCAGCCGCTGCCAATGCATCGCCCAGCTCCCGTGCCTCTTCGGTAACCCGCCATGAATACATGCCGATAAAGCCGATGGCGACGACAAGGGAGACCCAAACCCCCGCCAGATACAGATCCGGCAACACCGGCGGCACTCCATCGGACCAAGGCAGGGGCTGCGCCCACAGCCCCACAAGCCCCGCGCACATCGCAGCCAGCACACCCAGCAGAACAGTGGTGCGCCAGGATAGCCCCGTGGCCGAGATCATGACCGGGGCCAGATACAGGAAAACAAAGGGGTTCTTCAGCCCGCCCGTCAGATAAATCAATGCGGTAAGCTGGAGCACATCATAAGCAAGAAGAGTGCCCGCCGGGCCATTTCCCAGCCTGCGCGCCACCGGGTATTTGAGGCGAAGCGCAACATTCACCAATGCTGAAAGCGCCACCAGCACCACACAGGGCACAATGGGCAAAGCGTAGCCCAGCACCAGATTTACCACCACAAGTGCGGCAAGCTGCCCCACTATGGCCAGCCAGCGCAGGCGAATCAAAGTATCGAGCCGCAAGCCCAGAGAACGGCCATGAAGAGGGGTGGAAAGGGCCGGATTCATCAAAATTCACCTTCAGGCAAGGTTCTTGACGCTAGGCTTCTGCCTAAAAGCGCGACAATGTGACAACTAAGATCTTGTCGCGCGTGTGTCTCTTTTTTAACCTTTGTACAAATTGCCACGGTGCCTTCTCCAATCGGCCCTGTGGCACAGAACAAAGCGCGAGGTGCGAAAAATGGCCATTGGAGAATTTACCGGTCCGGCTCAGTTTCCGCCTCAGGCTGGCGTGGGCACCAACTCGCCCCTCTACTGGTTCTATGAGATGGGCAGCGCTGCCCTCAACCCCTCCAGAGCCATGGCGGATGCCAGCCGCCTGATGCTGAAGAATCCGATCAATCCGGTTTCTCATACCACTATTGGCAAATCCATGGCTGCGGCCTGTGAGCTTTTTGAGCGCACGACCCGCCGTTATGGCAAGCCGGAATGGGGCATCACACATACCGAGAGCAACGGCCAGCGCGTGCCGGTGCATGTCAATACGGTGTGGAGCCGCCCCTTCTGCAATCTGCTGCATTTCGAGCGCGCCTTCGAGCGCCCGCCGGAGCAGCCCCAGCCCAAACTGCTCGTTGTGGCCCCGGTTTCCGGCCACTATGCCACGCTGCTGCGCGGCACGGTGGAAGCCATGCTGCCCAACCATGATGTCTATGTGACAGATTGGGTGGACGCAAAAATGGTGCGGCTCGATCAGGGCCAGTTCAACCTGTCCGATTATGTGGACTATCTGATCTCCATCTTCCATCGCCTCGGGGGGGATTGCCACGTCATGGCCGTGTGCCAGCCGGCCGTGCCCGTGCTGATGGCTGTCTCCCGCATGGAGGAAGAGGAAGATCCCTTCGTGCCCAAATCCATGATCCTCATGGGTGGGCCGATCGACACGCGTGAATCCCCCACCGCCGTGAACGACATGGCGAAGAAGAATGACATTGACTGGTTCAAGCGCAATGTCATCACCCGCGTGCCGTGGCCGCATGCCGGTGCGCTGCGGGAGGTCTATCCCGGCTTCCTCCAGCTCAACGGCTTCATGAGCATGAATCTGGACCGCCATGTGCAGGCCCACTGGGATCTGTTCCGCCATCTGGTGGATGGCGATGGCGATTCCGCCGAAAAGCACCGCGACTTCTATGACGAATATCTCGCAGTGATGGATCTGACGGCGGAATTCTACCTTGAGACCGTCGAGAACGTGTTCATGACCCACTCCCTCCCCAAGGGCGAGATCATGCATCACGACAAGCGGGTGAAGACCCAGGCCGTGAAGCGGGTGGGCCTGATGACGGTGGAAGGTGAGAAGGACGATATCTCCGGTATCGGCCAGACCAAGGCAGCCCACAAGCTGTGCCCCCTCATTCCCGAGGACAAGCGCGCCCATTGGGAACAGCCGGGTGTGGGCCATTATGGTGTGTTCAACGGCTCCCGCTTCCGCTCAGAAATCGCACCGCGCATTTCCAACTTCATCCTCTCTCAAGAGCTGCCCAAAGGGGCCGCCCGCGAAACGGTGAAGGTGGATGAGGTTGCCCCCACGCGCGAGGCGGAAGAGCCTGACGTGTTCTCCCTGCCCAAGCACATTTCCGAGCAGTACCCCCGCACGGATGTGGGCTGAGGCCAGAGCGAGCTGAATGTGAAAGCGCCCCGGAAGGGGCGCTTTTGCGTTGTGTGGTCCATCATCGCCCTGCCCCTCCTGCTGCCACTTGCCCGCCATTGCATGTGGCCTTATGCGTGAGTCATGTCGCTGTTCCGACGTCTGGATGCTTCGCAACCTGCCAGTTTGAGTGAAAGCCTTGAGCTGGATCTCGGCGGGGAAAATGTGCCCGTGCGCATCCGTCGTAATGGGCAGGCGCGCAAGCTCACCCTGCGGGTGCGCGCCGCCACGCGCGATGTGATGCTCACCGCCCCGCCCCATGTCTCCCTGGCCTTCATCACCGATTTTGCCAACCGGAACCGGGAATGGGTGCGCACGCGCCTCAGTCGCCTGCCGGATGTCGTGCCTTTTGTTGCCGGGGCCATGGTGCCGCTGCGAGGCGTGCCGCACCGCATCATTCATGAGCCGGACAAACGCGGCACAGTGTGGCGGGGCGAGATGAATGGCCCCACCCTGCATGTGGCGGGGGAAGAGCCGCATATTGCCCGGCGGATAGGAGATTTCCTCAAGCGCGAGGCCCGGCAGGATCTTGTCGAGGCGGTTGGCCGCCACGCTGCCGCCCTGGAGGTGAAGATTGGCCGCATCACCTTGCGCGACACTGCCAGCCGCTGGGGCTCCTGCTCCTCGCGCGGGGACCTCTCCTTCTCCTGGCGGCTGATCCTCGCGCCCCCCTCAGTGCTGGATTATCTGGCCGCCCATGAGGTGGCGCACCGGCTGGAGCTGAACCATAGCCCGCATTTCTGGCGGCTGGTGGAGCAGATTTTCCCTGCACGCGAAGAGGCCGAAGCCTGGCTGCGGGTGCACGGCGCCAGCCTGCACCGTTATGGGGGCTGAACGGCACTTGCCTCCAGCACGAAAAACCCTTCAGGCTGATAAGCACCCGGCTTTCAGCTTGAAGGGTTTTGCATTTGAAAAGGCAGGGGAACGGCCGTCCCCCTCGGCCTCAGATTTTCAGCCTTCGATCCGGTCGAAATCGGCAATGCCGCGGGTGGCGGCGCGGATTTCATCCAGCAGCTTCAGGCGGTTCTCACGCAGTTCCGGTTCCGGCGCATTCACCGTCACCGCCTCGAAGAAGGCGTCCACCGGCGCGCGCAGATCCGCCAGCGCCGTCATGGCCGCCGCGAAATCTTCCGCAGCCACGGCGCGGGCCACACGGGCCTTCACATCCTCGATGGCGGAGGCGAGCTTTTCCTCCTCCGCCAGCTTCAGAAGCGTGGCATTGGTGGGGCCGGCATAGGGCTTACCGTCCTTCTTTTCCTCGATGCGCAGAATGTTCACCGCGCGGCGATAGCCCGCCAGCAGGTTCTTGCCATCTTCCGACGACAGGAACGCCGCCAGCGCTTCCACCCGGCGCACCACGAGCAGCAGATCATCCTGCCCCTCCAGCGCGAAGACGGCATCCACCAGATCATGCCGCGCCCCGCGCTCACGCAGATGGCCCTTCAGGCGATCAGCGAAGAAGGAGAGCAGATCATCCTGCCAGCCTTCTGGCGCAGAAGCCGGAATGGCCTCGCTCTTGGCGGCGGCGGCAATCACCTCGCCCAGCCGCACCCGCAGCCCATTTTCCAGAATGATGCGGATGACACCCAGCGCAGCGCGGCGCAGGGCGTAGGGGTCTTTCGAGCCAGTGGGCTTTTCATCAATGGCCCAGAAGCCCACCAGCGTGTCGATCTTGTCGGCCAGCGCCACGGAGATGGAAACCGGCGCAGCAGGCACGATATCGGTGGGGCCCTGCGGCTTGTAATGTTCCTCGCAGGCGGCGGCGACCTCAGCGGCCATGCCCTCGCCCGCCGCATAATAGCGGCCCATCAGGCCCTGCAATTCAGGGAACTCACCCACCACTTCGGTGAGAAGGTCAGCCTTGCAGATCAGCGCTGCCTCTTCCGCCAGTGCGGGGCTGGCCCCGACCTGCGGCGCCAGCGCAACGGCGAGCTGACGGATCCGCTCAATCCGCGCCTGCTGGCTACCCAGCTTCTCGTGGAAGGTGATGTGCGCGAATTTCGGCAGATGCTTCTCAAGCCCATTGGCCCGGTCCGTATCCCAGAAGAATTTCGCATCGGAAAGGCGCGCGCGGATCACCCTTCCATTGCCGTCCACAATGGCCTTGCCACCATCATGCGCCAACAGATTGGAAATGAGAATGAAGCGGTTGGCAAGGCGGCCCGTCTTCGGGTCGTTCAGCACGAAGCACTTCTGGTTGGCGCGGATGGTAGCGCGGATGACTTCATCGGGAATATCGAGGAAGCGCTCCTCGAATTCCCCCATCAGCACCACGGGCCATTCCACAAGGCCGGCCACCTCTTCCAGCAGGCCGGCATCCTCCACCAGCTCCAGACCGGCGGCCAGCGCCAGATCCTTGGCGTCATTCAGGATGATGTCCTTGCGACGATCCCGATCCACCACCACGCGGGCGGCCTCAAGCTGGGCCATCCAGTCATCCAGCCGCTTCACGGTGATCGCCTGCGGCGCCATGAAGCGGTGGCCATAGGTGACATTGGAGGAGACGATGCCCTCCACCTCGAAGGATACCACTTCCGGCTCATCGCCCTCGGCCCCGAAGGTGCAGACGATGGAATGCAGCGGTCGCACCCAGCGCAGGCTGCCCGTGCCCCAGCGCATGGATTTCGGCCACGGGAAATGACGGATGATCTGCGGCATGATCTCCGCAATCACCTCCGGCGTGGAACGCCCGGCCCGGTGGATATGGGCGACATAGAAATCACCCTTCTTCGGATCAGACTGAACCTTCGCCTCTTCGATGGAGGAGAGGCCGGCCGCTTTCAGAAAGCCGGCCAGCGCGGCGTCGGGCGCGCCCACACGGGGGCCCTTCTTTTCCTCGTGCTGGTCGGCCTGTTTGCCGGGCAGGCCATGCACCGCCAGCGCCAGACGACGCGGGGTGACGAAGGCTTTCGCCCCCTCATAAAGCAGGCCGCGCTCCACCAGCGCATCGGTCACCAGCTTCTTCAGGGTTTCAGCCGCCTGCGCCTGCATGCGGGCGGGAATTTCCTCGGAGAAGAGTTCAAGCAGAAGATCAGGCATCGGTTTCTATTTCAGGCGCTGGCGGCCAGAGCTGCAAGGGCAGCAGGCCGGCAAGAAAGGGAAAGGCGGGGCATCGGAACCCGTTCAGGCGACGTTCACGCCGCCTGCATCCGTCTTCAGCCATGCCGCGCCGCAGGCTTTCGCCAGTTCGCGCACGCGCAGAATGTAGCTTTGCCGCTCGGTGACGGAGATCACGCCCCGCGCATCCAGCAGATTGAAGACATGAGAGGCCTTGATGCACTGATCGTAGGCGGGCAGCACCATCAGGTGCTTCTCGCCAGCATCACCGGCTTCAATGTAGCGCTTGCAGGCTGCCTCGGCCATGCGGAACTGCTCGAACAGCATGTCCGTATCCGCATGTTCAAAATTATGGCGGGAATATTCCTGCTCGGCCTGAAGGAATACATCGCCATAGGTGGTCTTTTCAGCCCCCTCGCGACCGTTGAAGTTCAGGTCGTACACATTTTCCACGCCCTGCACATACATGGCGAGGCGCTCAAGGCCGTAGGTCAGCTCGCCGGCCACCGGGGCGCATTCAAAGCCCGCCACCTGCTGGAAATAGGTGAACTGCGAGACCTCCATGCCATCGCACCAGCATTCCCAGCCCAGCCCCCAGGCCCCCAGTGTCGGGCTTTCCCAGTCATCTTCCACGAAGCGCACATCATGCAGCGCCAGATCCACGCCGATGGCTTCCAGAGACTTGAGATACAGCTCCTGAAGGTTCTCCGGCGAGGGCTTCAGGATGACCTGGAACTGATAATAATGTTGCAGACGATTGGGGTTCTCGCCATAGCGCCCATCCTTCGGCCGGCGTGAAGGCTGCACATAGGCTGCCTTCCAGTGCTTCGGCCCCAGCGCCCGCAGCGTGGTGGCGGGGTGGAATGTACCCGCGCCCACTTCCATGTCGTAAGGCTGAAGAATGACACAGCCCTGATCGGCCCAGAAACGCTGAAGGGTCAGCAGCAGGGCCTGAAAGGAACGGTCGGGCCGCATGTGAGCGGGCAAAGCGGGGTCGATCATGGAAACTCGCGGCGATGAGCCTGCCATGGCCGGTGTCGCGCGCTTTCCCTTCCCGGCAGGAAGGCCAAAAACCCGCGCCCCCGCAGCCACAGGCCGGCAGAACGGACAGTGCCCGGAACGGGCTTGCGGACAGTAGTTTTTCACCCCTGTGAGATCAAGAAGATCAACGAACAAACCATCTGCCACGGGGACAAAAACAAGAAAAAGCCCGCACAACCCTGCTGCACGGGCTTTTTCATATTCAGAAGGCCCAGCCTCGCTCAGCCTCTGGCGCGGGCGCGCACCATGAAATCATCATAGGAGAATTCGCCCACCTGCCACCACAGATAGTCCGCATTGCGCAAAGCCTTGATCTGCGTCCACACCTTGCGGAACTCGGCATTGTCTGCGGAAATTTCCTCATACATGGTGTTGGCGGCCTTGTAGGCGGCCTCCAGCATATCATTGGGGAAACGACGCAGAAGCGCACCCTGCTTCACAAGGTTCTGGATGGCGGTGGGGTTCACCGCATCATAATGAGCGATGAGGTTGTTATTGGCCTCACCGGCCGCCGTGCGCGCCATGGTTTTGTAAACGTCCGGCAGCTTGGCCCATTCTTCCTGATTGAAGAAGAAGTTCAGGCCCGCGCAACCTTCCCACCAGCCGGGATAATAATAATAGGGCGCAACCTTGTAGAGGCCGAGCTTCTCATCATCATAGGGGCCCACCCATTCGGCGGCATCAATGGTGCCACGCTCCAAAGAGGGGTAGATGTCGCCGCCGGGAAGCTGCTGCGGCACCACGCCAAGGCGGGAGAGCACCTGCCCGCCAAGGCCGGCGATGCGCATTTTCAGCCCCTTCAGATCATCCAGAGACTTGATTTCCGTGCGGAACCAGCCGCCCATCTGCGCGCCGGTATTACCGCCCGGCAGCATATAAACATTATACGCCTTGTAGAAATCATTCAGCAGCTCAATACCGCCCTGATAATAGAGCCAGGCATTCATCTGCCGCGTATTCAGGCCAAAGGGAATGGTGCTGCCGAAGGCAAAGGTCGGATCCTTGCCCACATAATAATAAGAGGCGGTGTAACACATCTCCACGGTGTGGTTCTGCGTGGCATCCACCACCTGTAGCGCCGGCACGATCTCCCCGGCCGTGAAGATCTGGATCTGGAAACGGCCTTCGCTCATTTCCTCCATACGCCTGGCGAAATTCACGGCCGTACTGTGCAGCGTATCCTGCGTCTTCTGGAAGGAGGTGGCGCACCGCCACTTCACCTGCGGCAGGGTCTGGGCGATGGCCGGCATGGCGACCGAAGCAGAAGCGGCGACACCAGCCCCTGCGGCGGT
This sequence comes from Haloleucobacter albus, assembly GCF_052492075.1. Taxonomy (NCBI): domain Bacteria; kingdom Pseudomonadati; phylum Pseudomonadota; class Alphaproteobacteria; order Hyphomicrobiales; family Xanthobacteraceae; genus Haloleucobacter; species Haloleucobacter albus. The sequence goes on along the minus strand of NZ_JBQWAS010000022.1, from coordinate 94,217 downwards.
GAGAAAGTCGCGGCGTTTCATGAAACTCTCCCTTGAGCAGACAGGCCCGCACTGCGCGCCCGATCATTCTGCCCCGGTTTTATGCAGTTTTTGCGCAAAAGCACAGGGGGGAAGACGCATGGCCGGCAAACCGCTGCGCACATGGCTCCCCTGTCATGGCTCCCATATCACGCTTCCGTGCGCCTTCACCGGAGACTTTCAGGTTTCCGCGCCTGCGACCGGCCCCAAAGCGCGCCCCAAACAACCTGTTTCGGGGCGCGCGGAGATATGTCACTCCACCACAATGCGCGGTGCGGCACGGCCGCCCTCGGCCTTATCCAGCGCGGCCTTCACCCCCGCCGCCACACGGCGATAGGCTTCCGCCTGCGGGCTCTGCGGCTCGGCCTCCACCACCGGGCGGCCCGCATCGGAAAGCTCGCGAATGCTCATATGCAGGGGAATTTCCCCCAGGAAGGGCACCCCCACTTTTTCAGCCTCGGCGCGGGCGCCACCATGGCCGAAAATATCCGAACGCTCCCCGCAATGCGGACAGACAAAATAGGCCATATTCTCCACCACGCCGAGCAGGGGTACATTCACCTTCTCGAACATGGCAATGCCCCGGCGCGCATCAATCAGCGCCAGATCCTGCGGGGTGGAGACAATGACAGCGCCGGCCAGCTTCACCTGCTGGGCCATGGTGAGCTGGGCATCGCCGGTGCCGGGCGGCATATCCACCACCAGCACATCCAGCGGGCCCCAGTTCACATCGCGCAGCATCTGGGTCAACGCCGACATCACCATGGGGCCGCGCCAGATCATGGCCTGGTCTTCCTCCACCAGAAACCCGATGGACATGACCTTGAGGCCGAACGCATCCAGCGGCAGCAGGGTCTTGCCCTCGCCCATTTCCGGCTTTTGCGAAAGACCCGTGAGGCGTGGCACGGAGGGGCCGTAAATATCGGCATCCAGCAGCCCCACCTTCAGCCCCTGATCCCGAAGGCCCAGAGCCAGATTGATGGAGGTGGTGGACTTGCCCACCCCGCCTTTGCCGGACGCCACGGCGATGATGGATTTAACCCCCGGCACTGAAATGGTGCGCTGGGCCGGGCCACCTGCGCCAGCCCCCCGCGCAGGTGCGGCAGAAGGGCCAGCCCCCTGCTGTCCCTGCCCCGCCCCGCCGGGCTTGCGCTCTGCCGTGAGAGTGACAAGGGCGGAAACCACGCCGGGCAGCGCCTTCACCGCATCCTCGGCTTCTACCCGCACGGCATCCCATGCCCGCGCCTTTGCCGGGTCCACCGTGATGGACAGATAAACCTTGCCATGATTGATCGCGATGCCTGAAAGGGCGGAGGCCAGAGACAGCACCACGCCTTCTGGAGTTTTCACGGTTGCGAGAGCGCCCCGCACCTGATCTTCGCGCACCTCGGCCATGCCGTCATCCTTCTTCTTCTCATGCACAGCCATCCCGCTGTGTGAGGCATTGTCTGGCTTTTCACCATTTCGTCCCATCAGGCGGCTGGTGACATTCCGGAACTTGTCCAACATGTTTCTGCTTCACATGATATGCCGCTCCGGCAAACCCGGAGAAAGCGGGGAGCAAGGGGGGCAATGACGAGGGCCAGCATCAGGAGCAAGCCCTTCAGATCACGCTCATATGGGGCTCACCCCTCTGTGCGGCAACCTTGCCGGCAAAGAGAAGTCAGCCAACTCTCGTCAGAGGGATGGCACCACCCCGCAGACCGTTTGGATCGAGACGCTCAAAACGGCACTACCCGTCACAGATCCGGCCCGAGAAGAGCCTGAATATCCGCCTGCAACTGCGGCAGCACCTCCGTCTCGAAGAAGGGATTGCGCTTCAGCCAGCCACTGTTGCGCCATGAGGGATGCGGCAGGGGATAGACACAGACCGGCCCGCCCTTCACCACTTCTTGCATCGCCCCATTTTGACGCGGTCGCAGCCCGGCTGCACGCACCGCCCGCCAGTTCTGCACCGTCTCCGTCAGGCTGGAGCCGAGATAAGCCCCAAGGCCCAGCCGCCTGAGATGATAGGCCTGCGCCGGCCGGCCTACGGCCAGCACCAGCCGGAATGGCGGCAGGGTGGCGAACAGCGCATCATGCCATGTGCGCACACATTCGCGCCGGGGCGGCAAATCCGCCCCTTTGGCATCCAGCCCCGGAAAGCAGAAGCCCATGGGAATAATGGCGATGCGGCGCACATCATAGAAAGTGGTCTTGTCCACTCCCATCCAGTTGCGCAACCTGTCTCCAGACGGGTCCGTGAAAGGCAGGCCCGAGGCATGCACCCGCGTGCCCGGTGCCTGACCGGCCACCAGGATGCGGGCAGTGGAGGCCACCCGCAACACCGGGCGGGGTGCATGCGGCAAGGGCGTGCCCGATGGCATCTCCACACAGACCCGGCAGGCGCGAACCCGCGCAAGAAGCCTGGCCACCGCACTGTCCGGCTCCAGCGGAGCCGCATATTCTTCAGGCGCTCCACCAAGCTGCACATCAGGCCCGCAAGTGGTGCGCTGCCTTTCAAAACCCGCCATTCTCAGGCTGACATGCTCGGCCGGGCGGAAACCACGGCACGCCAGCGCGCCAGATGTTCCAGCTTGTCCGGCATGTCCACCCGCGCCATCTTCATGAAATCAATGGTGGTGATGGCCACGATATCGGCATAGCTGAAACGCGCGCCAGCGATGAAGGCACGTTCCGCCAGTTGCGCATCCAGAAACTCAAGCGCAGCCTGAACCTTGGGCTTGTTGGCCTCGCCCCATTCCCCCACCTGCGGCACTTCAACCTGCGCCATGCCGGGGTGCAGATGCCGCAGCACCGCCGCCACGGCGGCATACAGGCCAAACTCGATCCGCCGGGTCCACATTTCCACCTGCGCCTGTTCCAGCGCATCATGTCCAAACAGGTTCGGCTCTGGCTGCACGGCTTCAAAATAGCGACAAATAGCCGTGCTCTCGCAAATTACCGTGCCATCATCCAGCTCCAGCGCGGGCACCTGGCATTGCGGATTGAGAGACCGAAAAGCCTCCCCCTTATGCTCCAATGTGCGCAAATCAACCGGCACATGCGGTATGGAAATGCCCTTCTCGGCCAGAAAGATCCGCACGCGACGCGGATTGGGGGCAAAATCGGCATCATAAAGCTTCATGGATCGGGGCTCCTACGACTTTATGCCAACACAGAACACGCCCAGAGAGCAGGCGCAAGCGCCCGGCATGGCTCTGCGCGCGAATAGAGCCCGAAAATGCTATGAACTGGCCGCGCCGGAGCAACCCGAAAGCTGGCGATAGCCTCCGCCCCACTGCAACAGCGGCCCATCCCCCTCCGTGAGACGGGTGGCCACCACACGCCCCAGCAAGATGAGATGATCGCGCCGCGCCATCACTTCATCCAGAACGCAATCGAAGCTCACAAGAGCATCCGCCAGCACGGGCGCGCCAGTATCCAGGCGTGTCCAGGCGACGGAAGGAGAAAGCCGGATCTCCGCGCCATGGTCTGCCGCCAATTGGGTGGCCAGAGCCTGATGATGCGCCCGCAGCACATTGATGGCAAATGCCTGCCCCGTTTCCACCCAACCCGAAAGCCGGGCCGATTGCCTCACAATGCAAAGCAGCATTGGCGGATGAAGAGACAGAGGGGCAACCGAAACAACCGGCACACCCATATGCCCCTCACCCGGCTCAAAGGTCAGCACGCTGACAGCACCGGCCAGCTTGCGCGTCGCCATCCGGTAAGCCAGCGCCGTGGGCGTCAGTTCCGTGGGCGTCAGCTCCGCACCTGCCGCCCCGGCCTGTGAAGGCGCGGCCTTCCGGCCGAAAACGGGGAATGAATGGGCCTTCATAGTGGAACTCCTGACCAACACGTCTCGGCATTTCTGAAACCGGCAGACACGATAAATCTGCGACAAACCAACAGTCAATTTATTTGATTGATTTAGTTTTGTTTGATCCAATCACATTCCGGCTCCTCATTGTGTTTCGAGGATATTCATGTGGGAAAAACAGCCTGCGACCTCCATATCTGGAGGCGAGCCCTGCGACACATCCTCTTTCCGCGTGCAAAGGGGTTGCCTCAGCCCTTCCCCATCGTCACAAGGCTCAAGCGCGGGCATCCGCACGCCAAGGCTTGATATGAGGCTTGCCGCAGTGTCTGGACAACGCCCGCACAAAGTTGCAACGAGGCTGCGATGGCGACGCTGATTTCCGCTCAGGACCTGCACAGGAAACTCGAACAGGGTGCGCTCACCCTGCTTGATGTTCGCTCACCGGGAGAGTTTGCGCGCGCCCATGTGCCGCAGGCCATCAACGCACCGCTCACCTCGCTCGACCCGGCAGCGCTTGAACAGCTTGGCACCGTCAATCGCAAGAAGACGTTGTATCTGATGTGCCAGACGCAGGGGCGCTCTGGCATGGCTGCCACACATTTTGAGAAGGCCGGCTTTCGCAAGGTTGTGATCGTGGCTGGCGGCATGGCTGGCTGGAAGGCGGCGGGCCTGGCCATCAACACCGCCCCCGGCGCAGCAACCACACAATCAACACGCTATATTGCAATTGCCATTGCTCTGGCGGCGGGCTTGACCCTGGCCTGGCTGATATGATCTGCCGGCACAGAAGCCAAAAATGACAGACGCCGCCCTGTGAAGATGCCTCCTGCAACAGGCCGACGTATTCGAACCCGTATTCACAGATGGTGACGCGCCATTTCAGCTTCCACGCAGGAACATGCACAAGCACGTCTCATCCTCAGGTGGTATGGCACGACATGAAATCTTCTGCCAATCTACGGGCCGTGGCATGATCGTGCTCAATAAGAAAGCAGGAGGGGAGAGGTCATCTTCCACCATGGCCATGCATTATTATGCGGACGGAATGACCCTTCACGGAAACCGCCCCTGTGACAATGCCCAACTCTGACGATTGCAGAAGACAGAACATATGCTAAATGAAAATATAACAAGCCGCTCAAACCTTGAATATTTCTGCCAGACATATCTGTCTCAAAAAAATGCCACGAAGAAGGGCATGGAAACCATATTGAACATTCTCGAATCCGCCCGGAATGTTCTGCTAACCGAAGGATATGCAGGCCTGACATTGCGCAATATCGCAAGCGTCGCAGGCATCCGCCTCAGCAATCTGCAATATTATTACCCCAGCAAGGATAACCTTGTTGAGGATCTGCTGACATTCATATTTTCCGTCTACTATCACAGATACAATCAGATTTCGCTCGACAAAAACCTGACCCCAGAGGAAAAACTGACCGCCCTCACCGAGTATCTTCTGAAAGATATTCGGGACAAGGCGGTCAACAAGGTCTTTTTTGAACTCTGGACACTCTCGCAGCACAATTCTTATGTCTCGGAAATGCTGTCCGATATGTATGACAATTATTGCGACTTGCTCGATGATCTGATCGCCAACATCTCACCCGAGATGCCCGCCGCCAAACGTAAAAACCGGGCTATTCTTGCCGCCTTCCTGATTGAAGGGATCATGGTGCACATCAATATCAACCAGGCCAGCGACAAGGATTTGTCTGCAATCGACAAGGAATGTGTCGAGCTGGTTCAATATCTGGCTCATTAGGGGCCAGAAAATACAGCCTCCACCCTGAAGACACTCAAATACTCCAAGAAAAGGCGAACCCTTATCTTCATCTCCATCAGGCGAGTGACAATCCCCCTTGTTCAAGACGAAGCTGAACCGCTGTGCCCGGCCTTGCGATCTGCGCAGCCAAAGCAATGGCAACGCAGAAATCCGCAGTCGTACCAGGGTTGATCGCGCGTTTTTTCAAAGCCTCATCCCAGGCGTGAAACTCTTCAGCTGCATCCAGCTTTTCACCCGCCTCATCACGCTGCAACCAGGCCCGCGCCTCAATCATCACACCTTGAGCGAGCTCCCGCCCGTATTTGCGGATGATATGCGTATCCGGCAGATGCGCCAGCATATGCAGAAAAGTGCGACGCATGGCCAGACGAGCAGCCCTTTCGTGGCCCTCCAGCTCATCCAGCCGCGCCAGAAAAACGGGCAGCCCAAACGACAGAACCTGTTCAAAACCATTGACATACTGGCGTGCAATTTCATCACGATTTTCAGCCAGCCTCATGGCGTCCCTCAAATTGATTGTAGGGGATGCGCCATGAACATCCTGCTCCGCCATCTCACCTAGCCCGGCAGGCGTCGCCATAGTGATGGCCCTGTAGGTTGCCTCGGCGTCCGCAACCGTTAGTCCTGCCAATGTCGTATTCAGCCCTTCTCTTAGCTCGCACAAACCCGCGCCGCGCGGCAAAGCGCCCCATGCGTGCAGAAGAGGGGCACACAACAACAATATACCCAAGTTGGTATTACATCCAACAGCCTGCCATGTGGCAGAAACAGCTGCCTCAATTCTTTTACCAACCGTACGCCCCAGTGCACACAAAGCCGGCGCTGAAACGCTGGCGCTCACCAGAAACTGTTGCGCCTCCATATTATGGCCATGGGAATGCAGGCTGACATTCCCCGGCTTGCGCGTCGCAATATCCAGCCAGCAGGCGCTTTCAAACGCCTGCTGGTGCACACAGAAGGCTGCCATTGTCATTTCCCTAACCCGATATATTCCGGGCCGCGGCCGTCAAAAGGCCCGCACATTTACGATGCAGAAGATCATCCACCATGGCCTGTGCAAGATCCATCCGGGTCGTTTTCTGGAGAGAACGCCAGGCTGCGACACCATTTACTTCAATAACCTGAATATCATCCTGCCCCGGCCCTGTCGGCAGAAGGTCAACACCGGCATAATCCATATCCAGTGCCTGCGCTGCAGCCTCGGCCAGCTTGGTGAGTGCAGGGTTCAGCTCTTCCTTCTCGCACGCTGCTCCGCACGCCGCATTATGTACCCAGTCCGCACTTGTCCGGCGCATGGCCGCAACGGCCCGCCCGCCAATCACCAATACGCGCCAATCAAAACCGGGCGTCGTGCGCGGAGGAATGTAGCGCTGGAGATATGCCAGCCCGCCAAAGCCTTTCGCAAGTGAAGGCAGTGGCACATGCTGGCCTTCCACTTGGCCAACAAGCTGCAAGCCCTTGCCCTGCGAACCGAATAATGGCTTGAGCACCAATGCGTGGCCCGCTGCGCTCTCGCGCATGACAATACGCTGTGCCTGCGCCTGAGATTCCACCGCCCATGTGGCCGGCATGGGAATGCCCGCCGCATGAAGGAGCAGGCTTGTCATCGCCTTGTCCACGCTGCGCTCAATGGCGCGGGCATCATTATACACGGGTATGCCCAGATCTCGCAGCATGTGCAGCGTCCCCAGACGCCGCGTCACCTGCTCGAAACTGCCCCCCGCTATGCCCCGCACAATCGCAGCATCCGGCAAGGCCCGGCCAAACCCCGGCAAGACAAGACCATGCCGGGAAGCCGTGGTGTCCACCCGGCAATCAGCAAGGTCCAGCACCCGCCCCACAGCCCCCCGCGCCCGCAGGGCGGCTTGCAAGCGACGCACATGCCAGCCGCTTTCATCTGAGATAATGGCGACACGCATCATTCCGTCACCCACAATCCACGCAGGAAACCAAGATCCGTAGCGCCCCGATGCCATGTCCGCCCGGTATCGAGATTGCTCACCCAAACCTCTGCGGGGGCAAACAAGGCGCCATCCAGCTTGTAGAAATCATAGCCTGCCGCCTCGAAGAGCGCCTTGAAGGACTTGCCATAATCACGGGACGTTCCTGATGGCAGCTCACGCGCGAGGCGTTCCGCCTCCTCATCAGAACCCCGCACGGAGAGATGCACGCTCCCGCCATAAAGAATGGCATCATTGGTGCGCCCCATGGCCTCCAGCCCATCATCCGCAGGCGCTGGCAAGGGGGCGCAGGCGCTTCCATCAACGATATAGCGCAGGTCAAAGCCGATTTCATGCGCCTTGTGCAAGGCCACTTCCAGCACGCGCGCAACAACCTGCGTCGTGCCCGCCGAACTGCGTGTAGGGGTGACGATGACCGTCAGATTCCTTGCGGTCAGGCCACAATCATTCAGCACCTTGTTCAGCACCGGGCGCGGCGGAAGACGATCAGCCTCAAGCACGAGCACGCCCTCTCCGGCCGTATCGCGATAACCAAGCTCGCCATACAACTCCTCCTTCACGGCCAGCGCCCGCGCAGGGCCAGACCCCAGCGCAAAGAAGGATTTCCCCTGCGTCTCTTCCTTGCTGGCAGAAAGACTCCAGCCCGCATACTGGCTGCCCAGACACGCCAGAACCGGCTGCGAGGAGGAAACCTCAACCCAGCGCGGCCACCCCTCTCTGGGATGGGCGGAAAGCTGCACGCGCCCCAAACCCGCCATGCAAATTTCAGCGATGGCCAGGCCAGCCTCAACACCGCCTTCGCAGGCAATGCCAGCATCCACCAGCGTCACGCCACTCTCATCCTGCGAAATGTGCAGGCGCAGGCTGGAAGCACGCGCGATGATATCCCGCACAAGAGGGCCCGCAAGGCGGTTCACGCTGGGCATCGCATGAGCAGAAAGGGTGAGTTCCGGCGCGGTCGTCATGGTGTCTCCACTTGCAGGAAAAGAGTTTTGATCTGTTGGGTCAGCTCGGCCTCAATGCCGGGTTCATCACAGCCCTGCGCGCTTACGCTGCATATGGGCAGGCCGCTTTCAAAACGGGTTCCGCTCCGGGGCACGTCATGCACCCAGCAGGTGTTCGCGAGCCATTCGGCTCCAGCAGAACTCAACGTAAAGGCATTGTTTGCATAGACAATTCCATGGCCGCGCATCGCCATTGGCATGCTTTCCGTACCCTGCTGTGGCAAGCAGCCTTTCAGGCAGGCTTCAATATGGGCACGGATCAGGCCCGGCCCATACAGCGCCATCGTCGCCGGCGGGCGGGGATTGATTTCAAGCAAGTGGCAAACGGCTTCCCCCGCTTCGTCCGCCAGCAGAAAATCCATGCTGCCCAGCCCCACAAGGCCGAAATGGCGCACCAGCCGGTTCAGCGCCTCAGCCAAGGGCCCTGTCACGGACAAGGGCAGATCAAGAGGGCCAATAGCGCCAGCATAGAGATAAGGATGATGGTCCATGGCCTGCACACGCTGCGCCTGCCACCCCCAGATATGGGCGCGCTCCGCATTCGCAACGAAAAGGGCAGACATGGGACGCCCCACCAGACGACGCTGGTAACAGGCAACCCTTCCATGCGCGGCATGCGCCGCCATGGTGATGTGCCGCCCTCCAGTTCCGCCCCGCTCCTTCACCAGCCAGCCAGCCAGATCATCCGGCCGGTCCGCGCGTGTCTCAGGGTGGCGCATATTGAGCTTCTGAAGGCTCCGGGCGAACTCCAGAGGGTTCCCAAGCAGACGAACAGTCTCCACAGATGCGCCAATCAGCGGCAGCACAGTGGCGGCCTCAGCCAGAAGGTCTGGCTGCGCCTCAAACCCTCCGCCGGCAACCCAGCCCTCCGCCCCGGCACGACGCGCATTTTCCAGCGCATCCAGCAGGGCGTGCGGGTTCAGTCGCAGGCTGCCATCTGCGGTTCCAATATCGTGCCAGTCATCTGCGGCCCTGCGCGTATCGACATCTCCGAAAAGATCAAGCGCAATCACCCCGAAGCCATCCTGCCGGGCGGCTTCGGCCAGAAGACGAGCAGAAAGAGCCGCGACGGCAATGCTTCTCATGGCTTTGCCGCACTCTCGGCCAGAACATTCCGCGCCATGGCGAAAGCTTCGGCGAAGCTCAATGTCAGCGGCTGCCCTTCCGTGCACATGCGCGCCAGCAACCGATGCTGGGTCTGATATTTGACATTGCCGATGGCCAGCGCGCCAATGCCCACTGCCTTCATTCCCTCAATGGGTTTACCGTCGTCGAACACGCCCACATCAGCGATACCGGCAGGGGGCACGGCATTGATGTCTGCCGCGACAAGCAGATGGTCCGCCGCGCCCTGCAAAAGCTCACGGCTCAGCACCTCCACGCCGGCGGCGGCTGTCGCCAGAACGATTTCAGCCCCATCAAGCGCAACGCGCACATCCTCGGCCCGTTTGCCAGAGGCCCCCTTGAGCGTGACGCCGAAACGCCCGCCCGTCTCCTCCGCAGCCTTTTTTGCCGATTCCAGCCCGCGATAACTGGTAATGGTGACATCCGCGCCCGCCTGCGCCGCCAGCACAGCTGCAATACGGCCCACCGGCCCGGTGCCGCTGAGAATGAGAACACGGCGCCCAGCCAGTCCCAGCCCGTGCACCACCTTCAGATGATGTTCGACAGCCGCAACCTGGGCCGCCGCCGTCGTGTAAGCGCCACTCGGGTCCGCCATGACGGAAACGATAAAGGGCGGCACCATCGCGCCGCGCACCAGCTCGATAAAATCCGATGCCTCAAGAGCATCCCGCCCGCCAATGAAGATACCCGTCCGCACCGCATCCTTGGGGCTGCGGGAGAAAATGGCATCTTGCGTCAGCGTAGCCAGGGCAGACGACTCGACACCCGTATAAGGGATAACATGCTGATATCCCGCATCAATCGCCATATTGACATCGAATGGACTTGCATTCGGACTGGAAGTGAACAGGTGGAGAATGAGCGAATGGGCCATTGAAGGGCTCCTGTTCTTGCCGTCTCAGGGCAGTGTCACATCCACGGCAGCGCCATGATTGAACGGATGCACGATGCGTGTTTCGAGATGGGGGGCCAGAATGCCGGCCTTGCGCGCGGCATCAAGCGCGGTCACAGCCGCCCCCTGTGTGGGAAAGACCGCAAAACCCGTTGGCCCCCAGGAGCTCTGCCCAACCCCGGCGCCGGCCTTTTCACCCAGCCACTCAATCAGCGTACCAACCGCCGGGCTTGTGAACACCCCGCCCTGGGCCGGGGCAAAATGACGGCCCAGCAAACGCTGGATATGAGTGAGACCTTCCGCGAAGACCTCAAACTCATCTTCAACGATGCCAATCAGCACGCGCATCAGCACCTGGTGGCAAATATCGGCGGCCATCTCGCGCGGAAACGGCGGAAGGGCGGCCATATGCGCGGCTTCCTGCGTGCTTGTCAGCCCGGCATGGCCGGGGTCCAGCGCCAGCAGAATGCTCCATTTCAGTGGCAATGTGCGGCGCATCAGCAGCGGTCCGCTGGCCATTTTGCGCGTGTCACCAGATGCAGCGGCCACGCCACCATCCAGCAGCAAACCGCCCTGATCGAAACCGGCAATGCCGATGGCCGAACGCCGCCCCCGTCCCAGCCAGGAGGCGAGGGTTCGCGTATCTGCGCCGATCTGATGCAGTTCCGCGAAGGCCCGGCCACAGGCAAGAGCCAGCTGCGTGCCAGACCCAAGCCCGGCATGGACAGGCAAGGCCTGCCCGATATGCAGGGCCAGAGGCTGGGTTATCCGGGTGACCTTCTGCAAGGTGCGCAGATGGGCAAGCGCGCGCTGCGCCTCTGCCGCCGGCACCTGAGGCGCATGGGAGACCTCAATCGCCCCAGCCGGGCCCGTACCACGCCGCAGGCTGAGCCGGGTGGCGAAGCCATCAATCATGAGGCCAAGGCTGCCAAAACTGCGCCCCAATGTCGCCGCCGGATCCAGAAACCCGAAATGCAGGCGTGCAGCCGTCGCCACGCTCACGCCGGCCCTCTGGCCCGCATGAAAAGCCCTGTAGGATGGACCGCTGCGATATGTCATTGGTTTGTTCATGGCATTCTCAGGTCACGATCCAGAGTTCACCTTGCCCATCGACAGCGATATCGCCGAGAAAGCGTGACGGCCGGGCCTCCACCAGGCCGGAAAACGGCCCGCCAAGACGGGCCAGGCTGCGCGCGAGCAAGCCCCAGCCGACATCCAGCTCTGCATATGAAGGTACGAAAGTGGGCGAGAGCCGCGGCGCCTCGCCGGCAAAGATGAGGCTGCCGCGCCGCATGGCATAGGCAGGGTGCAGCCCCACCGTCGAGCCGAAAGCCAGCGTGCCGGCCACAAGCCGTGATGCGGCGAAATCCCCGACCGGGCCTGAAACCGCAACGGTTCCCCGCCGCATCCGGTCTCCCAGACGCGCGCCGGCGGCTCCGCCAATCACCAGCGTGCCGCCGCGCATGCCATCCATGCTGCCCGGCCGGGCGCTGGCGACGAAATCGCCAACATTTCCGTCAATCTGAATTCGCCCGCCATTCATCTCACAGGCGACCAGATCACGCGCATGACCTGTGACAAGGATCGACCCGCCAGCCAGATCCGCACCCAGATAATCTCCGACATCGCCATGAATGGTGATGTGACCTTCTGTCAGCCCTGCGCCAATATGATCCGCCCGCGCTAGCTCTCCTTCCAGAAGCAGGTGCCCGGCATCGCCGGAGGAATCCTCGTGAATGGTAAAAAGCTCGCCAAGCTCCAGCATGTGCCGGCCATGAGCAACGGGCAGCGCCTGCACCTGCCCGAGAGACAGATTGGCAAGCGTGGCAGGCAGCAGGCCGCGCAGGTCAACCCGCAGCTCGGGCTTCTGCTTCAGGCTCAAACGCCAGCGCGGAGCGGTTGCGGGCTGAAATGGGGATGATGCGGTCATATATTTCACGCCTCGCCCAGCAGTTTGTGCAAATGGAAATGGAAGGGACCGAGCTTGCCGCCATAATTGCCAGCGGAAACCCGCAGCACGCCGGCCTCACGGCCGCGCGCAATGATGGCGTCAAGGCCGGCGCGCATGGCATCGGCCACGGCCTGTTCTGTCAGACCATCAATGACGATCTCCAGCGTCGCGCGTGCCTCTCCGACCATTTCAGTCCGGGGAACAAGATTGGCGATGGACGGGCAGAACAGATCGTTGGTCGATGCGAACATCGACTTGTATTTGCTGCCCACCTTGGAGCCGGATCGCACCACCCCACCGGGGAAGGGCATGACCACGCCGGGCACCTTCTTCATCGCCTCGACAGCCGCTTCCGCCCCCTCCAGGGCAGAGGCGACATCACGGGCCAGAAGCAGCAGATTGCCACCCCCCACTGCCTCCTTGGTGACGCCTGTCGTCTCCTCGGCGACGAACTCACCCTCCATCACCGGAATGCGCCAGTAACGCACCCCATCAATCACCTTGCTCATCTGCCAGCCATCGCCGAAGAAGCGCAGATTCTTGCCCAGGGGGATCGCCTCTCCCTCGCGAATGCCGGCATAGAGCGCACTTGTCGGCGAGGTCAGGATACACTGGCCTACACGTCGCTCGATCTGCTTGGCCAGTTCCTTGCCGGACATGGCAAAAAACAGCAGGGCCGCGCCGGGGCGGCCATCCGGTGTCTCATCCGCCGCCAGCTCCCGCTCGATCCCGGCCTCGCACCCGCAGCCGATCACCGAGGTGGCGAAGCCGGTGGCCGCCTGCGCGGCATGGCGCACCCATGTGGGGTTCGCTGCGGTGATGATGAGGCGCGTTCCCCGCATGGGAAAGGCTTCAGCGAAAGTCTCATCAATGAGAACGCCATTGAGCACACGGCCGGGTTCAGACGTTTCCGTCATCGACGTCTCTGTCATGGATGCTCCTGTCATGTCCGCTCTCCCGGCAGTTCCGGCAGGCGCGCGGTCAGCTCAGCCAGCATGTCGGCGACGGTCGGCAGCGTGTCGGTGTAGAGGGGGCGCACCGGCAGGGCGACGCCATCACAGCGGAACAGAATGCCGGCGGAACCGATGCCGGGGGTCGATACGGGAATGAAGATGGTGTCTTCGCCCCCCGCCCCGCTGAACAGCTCCGCATGGCCGGGATGCCCCAGTACGATGCGCTTCACACCCGCACAGGATGGCGGCGGCGTTTCAGGCGAGAAGCTGCTGATCCACAACAGGGTATCCACGGCCTGCTCTTCAAGCAGCTTGCCCGTCGCATGCCGCACAGGATCATGGATCACGCCGGCAGGGCCGAAAGACAAAGGCGGCGGCAGGCCGGAAAGCCAGGCCAGCACCTGCTCGGCCCCCGCCTTTCCATCCGCGGCGGAAAGGGAGAATGTCGTGGCCCGCGTCTTGCGGTTCAGGGTTTCAATAATCCGACGGATGATTTCAATGACAAGTGCGCCATGCGCCGGCAACCGCTCATTATCCCAGATCAGGACCGCATAGCGGGCGGCCAGCAAGCGCTGTGCCAGATCCACAAGGGCAGACGCCGCTCCCGGAACATGACGCCCGCCAACACAGGCGGAAAGCACGGCCAGCGCCTCAAACATCCCATCCGGCTCAACCGGCACGTGCTCGATGGCCAGAGGCGCGCCCTCGTGTGCCATTGCCTCAGGGGCCGCGCCAAGAGCGATAAACTGGCGTGCAACCCCGCCCGGATGCGGTTTGTCCAAACCGCTCAGTTCAATAAAACCGGGCGCGGCGCGTTCCGGGTCCGCATCAATGAACAGGACAAGATCCGCCCGCTCCAGCTGGTTCAGAGAGGCGCTCACCAGCCCCCTGTCCTGCCGGGCGCGCAAGCCATGCGCGCGGCCGTCTGCATGGTCCAGAATGGCTCCTGCCCGCCGGGCCAGGCCATGAACGACGCGCAGCCCGGCAACATCCGTGGCCACCCTCCCGACAAGAGGCGCGGCGCTGTGCGCCAGCCACTGAGCCGCCGTGGAAAGCGCCTCTTCAAGATCTGCGCCGGCGCCATTGACAAGAGGCTGAGCCATGGACGGCTCAACCCCGAAATGGCGCAGGGCGGCAATAGTGCGGGCGTCGCCTTCGGACGCGCAAACCCACGCGCCATCGACCACCGATGGCAGGCGGGAGGTGGGCAACAGGCTGTTGAACGGGCTTGTCCAGAAGTCGTGCCGTTCGGCCTTGCCGGGATCGGAAGAAAGGGTCGTGCTCATGCCCCATGACTAGCAAGGGGCATGCCAGCGAAATTCCGGCCCATCACACAGCGCCTTGGGAAACGGCGCAAAGCAGATGGCGTACAACGCGCCGCATGGCTTCAGCCCCATGACAATTCATGGTGCCAGAACACTTCAGAAAAAACGCAGGCCGGCTCAGGGCCACCGCATGCGCACCACACTGTCTCGCAACAATGCAACGGAAACAGGACAGTCTGTCTGAAGTCGCACCACAGAGCCGGCCTGAAGCCCGGCCCGCCTTCTCCCGATCATGAGAATATCACCCGGCGAACAGTTCTGGCGCAGAATTGGCGCGAAACTTGCCAGAGGTGGTTCTGACCTTCGGGTTTTCAGTGCCCCTCATCCATGGTTCCTGCTTGATGGCCCCTTTCATTCAACCCGTCCGGCCCCGCTCCAGACGCCCGTCATGCAAGGCGCTGGCGACAAGCCATGCCGCGGCCCCGGCCGCACTGGCCGCCAGCAGATCCGCCACATGCCGCACCCCACCGGCCCCGATGATCCGGGCCTGCGGCGCAGCTGCCCGCAATGCGGCAATCACTTCAAGGTCAGGCCCCTGGTGCGCGCCAACACGCTCCAGCGTCATGGCGATCACCCTGTCCGGCCAATGGGCCGGCATGGCCCAGCAACCTGCCGTATCCAGCACCTGCTCGCCCCTTCTGTCGAGGGACAATATGCCAGGGGCCGTGAAGGCCCGGCGGAGGGCTGAGGGTGAAGCCAGCGTTTCACTGCCGAAAACCGGCGTAATGTCACCCTCCACGGCTTGCAGCAACTCATCCGCCATGGCGCGATCTGTAAAACCGGCATCCAGCCAGAAGGAAATATCGGGCAGCGCCTGCACCATCCGGCGCAAGGTCTCCAGCTGCGCCGGTCGTCCCAGAATGGAATCCAGATCCGCCACATACAGCTTTTGCTTGCCGCCGGTCGTCTGCCCGGCGTGGGGCAGATGCACATCCCGGCTGGCATCCAGCAGGGCCCGCGCCATCACGACAGGGTCATGGCCCGAACACAGGCCGGAAACCATGGGCGCATAATTGCTCCGCTCCCCGCGAACAGCCCGCACGACCGCGCCATTCAACAAATCAATAACCGGAATGATGTCCATGATGCCCGCCAAGCTGAACCTGTTTGTTTTCGAGTATCATACCGGATCGTGGGCTGGCAGCTCCGACACGCTGATGATGCACGAGGGCGCGCGCATCCGCGACGCCATTGTGTGCGATCTTCTGGCTTGCGGGCATGTGAACATCTCCTGCGCCTCCGTTCCTCAGGCCCCGCCTCCAGACCTTTCCGCAGCGGAGCGGGCCCATGCAAACGCGCTCAGCCTCGTATCTCCCCATGCCGGGGAAACGGCGCAGGATTTCGTGCTTCGCGAGGCGGGCCGGCATGATCTTGTTTGGGCCATCCTGCCGGAAACAGACGGGCTGCTCACCACATTTTGTGTCGCGCTTGGGCCACAAAAATGGGTTGGCTGCAACAGCGACAGCATTCGTCTGGCCACGAGCAAGCATCACACGCTGCGCTATCTGGCGGCCCTGGGCATACAAACCCCTCTCGCCTTCATGGATGACCCCGCCATCACGCACTGGATTGTGAAGCCTGATGACGGCGCGGGCTCCATGGAGACCCGTCGCCATGGAGCCCGCGCCTCGGCACAAGCTGATATTGCAGCCCGCCAGAACATGCCGGGTGCGGGGCGCACCCATATCATGGAGCCCTGGATTGAGGGGGACATCATGAGCCTGTCCTTGCTGTGCGACCATGGGCAGGCGGAACTTCTCAGCATCAACCGGCTGGAAATGCAGATGGACCTTTCCGGGAACATCTCCCAGGGTGCCGTGCAGGTTGGCGCAGCAGAAGGTGATGCGCGCCTCCGTGCCGCTTGCGAAAGGCTTGCCCGGCAGGTGGCGCACGCCATGCCGGGCCTGCGCGGATTTGCGGGTCTTGATGTCATCGCACATCCCACAGCCGGCCTTGTGCTGATAGAGGTCAATCCCCGCGCCACCTGCGCCTATGAGGGGCACCGGCTGTTTGCCGCCCGCCGGGGCCGGCCGCTGGCGCAAGACATACTGGCCCTGTTTGCACCCACCTCTTCATCCACACAGCAGGAGACGCAGCATGTCTGAAACCTCCCCTTCCATAATTGGATGGGATATTGGCGGCGCCCATGTCAAAGCCTGCCTGCTGCGCAACGGGCGGATCACCGATATCGCCGAATGGCTCTGTCCACTCTGGAAAGGCACCTCCTATCTGGAGGAAAGCCTTCAGGCCGCGCTCATACGCTGGCCGGAGCTGGCATCCGCCCGCCATGCCGTGACCATGACCGGCGAGATGGTGGACCATTTCCCGGATCGACAGGAGGGCGTGGAGGCGATCACCCGTGTTATCGCCGCAATATTGGGGGAGGAAACCCTCATCTTTGCCGGTGCCCGCAGCTGGGTCACACCTGCAACAGCGGCTGAATACTGGCGCCATCTCGCATCCGCCAACTGGCGCGCCACGGCTCAATGGCTGGCGCAGTCCCTGCCACAGGCGGTGCTGGTCGATATTGGCAGCACCACGACGGATCTGATCCCTGTTCGCGATGGGAAGATCGCCCTGAACATCCATGATGATGCCGGCGATGCCGCACGCCTGGCCATGGGCGCGCTGGTTTATCAAGGCGTGGTGCGCACCCCCCTTTGCGCGCTGGCACAGCATGTTCCCTTCCGGGATGCAGCGTTCAATGTCATGAATGAGTGGTTCGCCACCTCATCCGATGTCTATCGCCTGACAGGAGAACTCGACGAACGGCACGATCTCCACCCGGCCGCAGATAACGGCCCCAAATCCCTGACAGGCTCAAGGCAGCGTCTGGCGCGCATGATCGGGCATGACATGCAAGATGCCACACCCGAAGACTGGGACGCATTCGCCGCCATGTGGCGTAGCCGACAGATGGATCTGATCGCCGGTGAACTGGCAAAAATCCTGCGGGATACACATATGCCCCCGAACACGCCGCTGGTTGCGGCCGGTTGCGGGGCGTTTCTTGGAAAAGCACTGGGGGAGCGCTTCAACCTGCCTGTCATCGGGATCGAGGAACTGATGACGGGCGAGCCGGAGAAGAGCGCCACGCCGCAAGCAGATGAGCCGTGCTGGGCGGCGGTCTGCGCACCGGCCGTCGCGGTGGCTCTTCTGGCGCATTCAGCAGAAAAGAGGGTGACATGTGGGTCGTCAAGATCGGAGGCAGCCTAACGCTGGACCCGCTTCTGCCGGAATGGCTCGCGCTGCTGGGTACGGCCGGGCGGGGCCGTGTGGCCATTGTTCCCGGTGGGGGTGGGTTTGCCGATGAAGCGCGCCGCGTGCAAGCGCATTGCCGTGTTGATGATGTTTCTGCACATAATATGGCTGTTCTCGCCATGGCGCAGACAGGCATGGCCCTGCGCGCCCAATGCCCTGCCCTGAAAACCGCCTCCAACTGGCGGGAATTGCGGGATATTGTGCGCGGCGGAGAAACCGGCATCTGGCTCCCGTTTGATCTGCTGCAAGAGCGGCACGGCGCGCTCACCTCCTGGGATGTCACGTCCGACAGCCTTGCCGCACATCTGGCGTGGATCTTGTGTGCGGAGCAATTGGTTGTGGTCAAGTCATGCCCCATTGATCCGGGCTGGTCGATCACCGACATGTCTGCGAACGGCATTCTGGACCGGAGCTTTCCCGAACTCGCGCGGGATGCGCCATTCAATATTCGTGTCGTCAACAAAACCGATCTGGAAGAGATGGACGCATTCCTGCAAGGCCTGCCCTGCGCGCCTCCTGCATGGATGCCGGAAAGCGCCCCGCTGGACATGCCCCTGACGGGCTGGAATGACCAGCCCGCTGCAAACGGCATGTTTCGACTGGCCGGTGAAGGAGAATGACAAACGTGTCAAAAGCCCCGGTTTCATCCGCCACGCAGGCTTCCGCACTGGCCTCCTCCCTTGCCGCAGGCAAGCGGGATGTCGCGCGTGGGCTGCAATATCACTTCCCCACCCTCACAGCGCCCCTGCGCTCACAACGCCCCTGCGCCAGACAGGCCGATATGGCGCAGCCGGTGCGTGCCTATCTTGGGCTTGGCAGCAATATGGGAGACAAGAGCGCCATGATCGCCCAGGCGATCCGGCGGCTGGACGCCACGCCCGGCATTACGATTATCGCCTGTTCCAGCGATTATCACACACCGCCATGGGGCGACACGGATCAGGACTGGTTCGTCAATGCCTGCGTGGCTATCGACACCACGCTCTCCCCCTTCGACCTGCTGGAAGTATGCCTCACAACTGAAAAGGCCATGGGCCGAACCCGCCTGCGCAAATGGGGCCCGCGCAATATTGATATCGACCTGCTGGACCATGGAGGCCAATCCATCAATACAGACAGACTGACCCTGCCCCACCCCTTCTTGCTGGAGCGGGATTTTGTGCTGCTCCCTCTTGCCGAAATCGCAGGAGAGCTGCGTATCAGCGGCCGGAATATTGGGGAGCTGGCCGGGCGCATTACCGATACCTCGCTCGTCCGCGCCTGATACCCGCCCCTCTCCGGGTCAGCCTCCCGGCCATTCAGCCTTGCGGCTGCGCCCCTTCAGCCGCATGGCGCTGCGCCAGAATATGCTGGAAAGCCAGAACAAGATCGTGATCGTCTTCACTGGCGATATCGGCAATAAAGCCCTCCAGCGCCAGCAGTTCTCCGGTGCTGGAGAAAACCCCCTTGCCCTTCTCCCATACCCACACAACATTACCGGCGCGATTGGTGATGCGATACATGATCTGGAATTCCCGTTTCAGCATCACCTGCTGGCGCACGGAGTGCCAGGCGCACATCCGATCATCTGGATGCATGATCTCCACATAGGAAAAATTGGGATCTCCGACAATTTCGTAGGGTTCATACCCCGTCACATCCACGCACCCATCGCTGGTGAACTCGAAACTCCAATGCCGGTCATTCTTGCAGCGGTAGACCATGCCCGGAATATTGGCGAGCAACATGCTCAGGGAACGGCGATTGGCGCGCAAGCTGGCTTCTGTGCGCTTCATCTGGCTCACATCCGTCAGTGTCCCGATAATGTTTGTACGTTCACCCATAACCAGCGACACGGAACGGGCGCGCAATTCCGTCCAGTAAGAGGTGCCATTGCGGGCGATGAGCCGTGCTTCCAGATGGCACTCATTGCGCTTGCCCCGCGCCAGCACGTTGATATGCGCCTCCACCAAAGGTCGATCCTCGGGGTGGATGAATGAAACCAGCGGCTTGCCCAGACTCTCCTGCACCGGATGATCCAGCAGCGCCGCCCAGGAGGAATTGAGAAAAAGTAGTTCCCCTTCAGGGTTGATCTGGAAAACAACCTGCGCCAGCCGCTCAATGAGCATATGGAAATCATGTTCATCCGCCACATCTGCCGCAGCATCCTGATGCGCCGGGCGCACGGTGAGTTGCAACAGGCCGCTTCCCACGCCCCCGCCGGGCTTCAGGGACGAAAATGACATGTGAACCGGCAGGCTTGAACCATCGGCGCAGACCATGTTCAACGCCACTTCAGCATCATTCAGCCCCCGCCCGGCCGCCATTGCGATGAGCCCATCCAGAGTGCCGTGATCGTTCGGATGCACAAAACTGGAGATGGGGGCCCCGCGTACCTGTTCTCCGGTTCCGTAGATCCCCAGCTCTGCGAGAAACATGCGGTTGGCGCTATGCAGCCGGGCGCGCGGATCAAGAATGGCGGCGGGCGTGGAAAGCCGCCCCAGAAGCGTCTGCGCCCACGCAAGGGTTTCCGCTTCATCGGCGTGGGCGTGGGCGTGGGCATGTGTATGGGCGTGTGTCGGGGCCTGAAAATGCCTCCACCCGGCGACAGAACCGCCGGCATGGAACACCCTGCCCACCAGCAGCACCAGGCCCGCAAGGCAGACCAGACCCAGAGGAATGGCCACAAGCTCCAGATTCAGCAAGGCATTTTCATTCCAGAACATGCCCAGCACGATCATCAGGACAATACCCAGCACCGCCACACAGAAATATTCAAGACGCATGTCATTATCCTGCGGCAGATGCGGCCTTCAGTTCGGCAAGGCGTATCGCGCCTTTTCAAAATCCGGTGCATCGTGCTCCCCCGCCACAGGGCCTGCCCCTGGAAACCGGCGTTCCTGATCGCTTCTGTGTTTCCAGACAGCGGCTTCCAGGCGACTGGTCAGGTTCAGCTTGCGCAGGACATTCTTGACATGAACCTTCACCGTCATGCTGCTGATGCCAAGA
This sequence comes from Haloleucobacter albus, assembly GCF_052492075.1. Lineage (NCBI taxonomy): Bacteria > Pseudomonadati > Pseudomonadota > Alphaproteobacteria > Hyphomicrobiales > Xanthobacteraceae > Haloleucobacter > Haloleucobacter albus. The sequence goes on along the minus strand of NZ_JBQWAS010000022.1, from coordinate 73,151 downwards.
TCCCGCGCGATGGCCTTATTGTTCAGCCCCTCGGCCAGACACTGAAGCACCTGCCTTTCACGATCGGTCAGTTCGCTCTCACCTGCGGATCTCGGGCTGGAGAGAGGTTCCAGAGCCGCTTCCTTCAAAATGCTGGTCAAACTTTCCTGTAGCACCGTGGTGCCTGCAAACGCCTTGAGCAAGCTGGGGCACAGATCTTCCGGCTCCATATCTTTCAGCAAATAACCATCAGCCCCCGCCCGCAACGCTTCCAGCAGGTCTTCGCGGGCATCAGAAACCGTCAGCACGATGCAGCGGGCATTCAGCCCGGCATTTTTAAGGCGGCGCAAGGTTTCCAGCCCATTCATGCCTTTCATGTTGAGGTCGATCAGCACCATATCCGGCTGGAGCTGAACTGCGCATTCCAGCCCCTCCTGCCCGGATGACGCCTCGCCAACCACCTCGAAATCTGCATGATCCGAAATCATGTCCCTCACCCCTTTTCGGAACAGGGCGTGATCCTCAATCAACAGCACCCTTATCATTTCCTCCACCCCAGTCTTTTTATTGAGCCGATTGAGGCGTGAACAGCAGGCGAACCCGCGTACCGCCATGTCGTTTCGGCGTGACTTTTATGGTGCCTCCAAGGCTGCCGGCCCGCTCCTTCATGATGGCCTGCCCGTGATGCCCGTAGCTTTCCCGGACCGGGCTGCAACCCACGCCATCATCGTCTATCGTGACCACAACCGCACCGGAGGCCAGCTGCGTCAGCTCAATAAAGGCTGTCCGTGCAGCGGCATGGTTCACAATATTTGATAGAGATTCCCTCACAACCTGAAGAATATGGAACTCTTCATTCACTGTGAGATGGCAGTTTTCAAGCCTGTTCTCAAACGTGATTTCAAGGTTTGAGCGCTGCGAAAACTCCAGTATGGCGGCATCAATGGCATGAGCCAAACCTCTGCCATCCATATGCACACGGAAAGTGGTGAGCAACTCCCGCAATTCACGATACGCCGCATCCAGCCCCGTACGCAGATCGCGGATCATGATCTGGCTGCTCTCGGCAGTGATATTGGTGCTGGATTGCACACGCGCCAGCTGGATTTTCATGAATGACAGGGATTGCGCGATTGAATCATGCAATTCACGCGCAATGGCCGCCCGCTCCTCCAAGATGGCAATGCGGCGGCCTTCCTGATCGTGATTCTGAAATTTTGATGTGATGGACAACAGCCCCGCTGCAATTTCCAGCACCCGCATATCGCCATGCTCAAGCTGGCGCGGCATCTCCACCTCCACCAGCAACGCGGCTTTTTCACCAGAAGGCTCCACAAAAGCCACCGCGACACACCGTGTTTCTCGCCCCTCGGCATTCGGGCCAATATGGAGTGAATGGCCAGACAAATGCAGCTCACTGAACAAAGTGTCACTCAATACAACTGGTGCATAACTGGAATAGATGGAACGACCTGAAGATGTTGGCGGCTTTTCCTGCGTATAGATGATGGCTGCATTCTGCACATTGAGTGCACTTTCCAGGGCGTGCAACATCTTGCGCAGCATCGGTTCGTTCAGAGGGTGTTCATTGATGAGTTCAACAAACCGAAGAAAGAAAACCTGCGCATCCACAATATGCCGGATCTGCTGACGGGCCCTGTGACTCCAGGCTGCTTCCGCCGTATGCTTTTCAAACCGCGCCACGAGAGCCGGCACAGCTTGTTCCAGCCGTGTCACCCCATCTATATCTGCGGATGCAGACAAGAGCCCCGGTTTCATCCCACCCGGAAGCGCTGACAGAATCTGCTCCAACCGCCCAAACAGAGATTGGATGTCCCCAGCAAGCTTTACAAGACAACAGACCAGAGTGGCCAGAATGAATACCTGGAATATCTGAACAATGCGCTGAATATTCTTAAGTTCACGCATCAGAATATTTTGTATTTCTACATGATGCGCAAGCATCTTCTGTGCATGATATAGCCAGCCTGAGCGAGAAAGGGGCTCCGGCGCGATGTCACGAAAGATCCGCTCCGTATGCACGATCGCCTGAAAGGCTGGACCCAGATCTGTAAAACCGTGCTGTACCAGCCAGAGCCATTCGCGATCATTCGGATTGAGCCGGATACGACCCGCCCCCTCCGGCAATCGGGTCAGGTCAACAGCCTCAGCCTGCACCAGATGAATCAGATCTGCCCAATAGTATTCAACCCGCTGAACACGGTCAGAGGCCGCCTGATTCATCCGCTCATAATCACGCATCACCAAGGCAGAAAGAAATAAAAGAAGAATAGAGATACAAATACAGAGCAGACAGGACAACAGCCTCACCCGCACATCTGGCAGCCTGAACAGGCCCAGAAGCGCGAAAAAATGCAGAGAGAGGCGGCGTGAATTGGTCGTGTTTGAAACATCCTGCATGTCATATCCAGGTCTCGCTCCACATGCTCAGAACGGCCCCGAAGGAGTCGCCGATCTGGCACACCGACCAAAATTTGAACTATGTTTTACTTGTAATAATATTATCCAACACCGCTAATCCCTGTCAACGCCGCTACGCCCTTCCCACCAGCTTCAGGCGCGAGATGCCGAATGGCACGGGCCAGAGCCAACCTGCCGGGAAGTCCAAATCACCTTCATTTTCAAACGGATGAAGACGGCACTCTGGCCATGCAGATCAATCGTCCGGCTTGAAAAAATATTACCTCGCCACACATCTTGTTTGCACATCTTGCAAAGCACACAATATTCTTGCATTGCACAAGAAGCAGCGTGACAATCAGGGCACTTCACGCGCATATGAAGCTGATATATTTCATATCCTTCTCAAGCTGCACACCAAGCCCCCGCGCGGGGCCTGCTCCCTGTTCATACGACCTACCTAAAATGGAGTAGTCGCTCGGGGTTATGGACAGCCTTCTCGCGCCTTGTAAGATTTGAATGACAATAAAAATAACAACAGATCTTATGCGATTGTTCTGGGAGGAACATGTAATGGCAAGAGATAGCCGGTTCGACATTCTGTTTACCCCCATCAAGATCGGGCCGAAAACCATCCGGAATCGTTTCTACCAAGTTCCTCACTGCAACGGGGCCGGCACCAACGCCCCCGGCATGAATATGGCGCACCGTGGCATCAAGGCCGAAGGCGGCTGGGGTGCTGTAAATACTGAACAATGCTCCATTCACCCGGAATGCGATGATACCTTGCGGATCACGGCGCGGATCTGGGACGAAGGCGACATGCGCAATCTGAGCGCCATGGTTGACCATATTCACAGCCATGACTCTCTGGCCGGTTGCGAACTTTTCTATGGCGGCCCCCACGCGCCCGGCCTGGAAGCGCGCACCATTTCACGCGGGCCCAGCCAGTATAATTCCGAACTGCACACCATCCCCGGCTGCGCCGGCTTCACTTATAACCATGAAGCGGACAAGGACGAATTGCGCCGCCTGCAACAGCACTATGTGGATGCTGCCCTGCGCGCGCGCGATACCGGCTTCGATCTGGTCAATGTCTATGGCGCTCACGCCTATGGCCCAATGCAGTGGCTCAACCCCTATTACAACCGCCGAACCGATGAATATGGCGGCAGCCTTGAGAACCGGGCGCGTTTCTGGATCGAGATTCTGGAAAAGATCCGGCGTGCGGTGAATGACGACATTGCATTGGTGACGCGTTGCTCGGTTGATACGCTTTACGGCAATACCGGCGTTGAAGTGGGCGATGACGGGCTCAAATTCGTTGAACTGGCCTCTCCCTATATTGATCTGTGGGACGTGAATATCGGCGACATCGCCGAATGGGGCGAAGATGCCGGCCCCTCGCGCTTCTACCAGATCGCGCATGAGAATGACTGGATCCGCTACGTCAAGCAGGCCACCACCAAGCCTGTCGTCGGCGTTGGCCGCTATTATGACCCGGAAAAGATGCTGCAAGTGGTTTCCGGCGGGATCGTGGATATTATCGGCGCGGCGCGCCCCTCCATCGCTGACCCCTGGCTGCCCCGCAAGATTGATGAGGGCCGCATTGAGGATATTCGCACCTGCATCGGCTGCAATGTGTGCATTTCCCGCTGGGAGATGGGCGGCGTGCCCTTCATCTGCACCCAGAATGCGACCGCTGGCGAAGAGTATCGCCGGGGCTGGCATCCTGAAAAGTTCGAGCCGGCCAAATCCGAGCATGATGTGCTGATTGTGGGCGCTGGCCCCGCCGGTTCGGAATGCGCCCGTGTTCTGATGGAGCGTGGCTACACCGTGCATCTCGTCGATGCCCGAGACAAGATTGGCGGCTATGTCAATGATGTCGCGACGCTGCCCGGCCTGGCCGAGTGGAGCTTCCATCGGGATTATCGTGAAACGCAACTGCAAAAGCTGGTCAAGAAGAACAAGCAATGTCAGATCGTTCTGGGCCGCAAGCCCCTGACGGTGGATGACATTCTCGAATATGGTGCCTCCCGCGTCATCATTGCCACGGGCGCGCACTGGAGCCCTGTCGGTATCAACCACATGACCCATGCGCCCATTCCCGGCGCGGATGCGAAGCTGCCCCACGTGCTGACGCCGGAACAGGTGTTTGAAGGCAAGAAGACGGTTGGCAAACGCGTAGTGATCGTCAATTACGACCCCTATTACATGGCCCCCAGCCTTGCCGAAAAATTCGCCCGCGCCGGCCATGAGGTTACCCTGGCTACAGTCACGGCCCCTGGCGCTTATATGGATTACACCCTGGAAGGGCCCAATATGCAGCGCCTTATCCATGGGCTGGGCATCAATATGCTGCACAGCACCGGATGCGCCCGCGTGGAAGAAGGGCGGGTCCAACTCTTCAATATCTGGGGAGATGGCTACAAGCGCGAGTACAAGGGCACGGGCAAGCTGCCGCGAGAGGAGAACAACTCCCACACCTGGCATGAGTGTGACACCGTCATTCTGGTCACATCCCGCCAATCGGATGATACGCTCTACCGTCAGCTCAAGGCCCGCAAGGATGAATGGGAAGACAATGGCATTACCGATGTCTTTGTGATCGGTGACGCCGAGGCCCCGCGCATCATCGCGGATGTCACATTCGATGGGCACCGTCTGGCGCGCGAGATCGAGGACGAAGATCCGCAGCACCAGAAGCCCTACAAGCGCGAGCAGCGGGCATGGGGCGTGGCCTATAATCCCGGCGAGGAGCCGGGTCTGGAATGGCGCGTATAAAGCCATGAAACCCGCCATGCAGGCCCTGCACAATGGTGAAAACCACCACAGCGCCAGCCTGCATGGCGATATGCGGACAATGCTTCTGACCCCCCATTTTCCATTGGGGCAAACATGGGAGGAAGGCGGCGAACATGCGAATGCCGCCTTCGCTCCACCCGCATCGGGCCCTCCTCCCCGGAGAACAAAAGGGTCTCCGGCGCGTCATGGCCGGCCGATGCACAGAATTCAGTTCCGGGCCGTTCGCTCCTGCCGATCCAGGGGCCCACAGTCCGGCGCCGCACAATGCGGCCCATTCCAGAATAACGGCTTGTTTCCGACATCGTGGCTAGAGGACCCCCCAGATTTCATCGTCTTCGCCCCCTGCCCGCCAGCCGTAAAGACACAGACCGATATGCCCCGCCCGTGCCGGAACACGATGGCGAAAGCGCCTTGTTCCCGGCCCTCACCAAGCGGCAGAGCATGTTGGCCAACACGAGCTTGTCCTCACCCCGCAGAAGAGGCGTGAGACGAGAACCGTCATGGGGCCGCCCGGTCCCATGACGCAGAGGGAGGAAACAATGACGGAAACCATAACGATATTTGCAGATCAGGTGAGCCTGAACTCACTGGTACAAAATCTGGTCTATGCATCCGGTGCGGTCGGAGCCATCTTCGTGGTTGCCGGCCTGCTCATGATTGATGCCGGCACCACACGTCGCGGAAATGTCTATAATTCCACGATTGAAAAAATGGTTGGCTTCTTTATTGGTTTTGCCACCTATTTCGTCATCGGCTTTGGCTTCTGGGCGGCTCAATACACCATCATGGAAGGCGGCACCATGGCCGATGCCCTGCATGACTGGTGGCTGTTTGGCCGGCTCTCCAACAGCTATGCCCATGCGCTTGACCCTGCTATCTTTCCAGGGCTGAATACATTTCAGATCTTCATCTTCTTTCTGGCCTGCTTTGCTGGCATCATCAATGTTCTGCTGCATTTTGCAGTGTCAGAACGCATGAAGGCATCCGCCTTTTATATCACCTGCATCGTGGCGACCGTAGTCTCATCCATATTGAGCTGGGCGGTCTGGGGGTCTGTCGGCCCGCTGACGAATGCCGGCTTCCATGATTTCTTCGGTGTCGGCTTCGTGTATCTATTCCCGACGGGGATCGCCATGGCGCTGGTTCCGCAACTCGGCAAGCGGCCCGGCATGTTCTCGCCGCACCCCAAGGTGCAAAGCTACACGGCCCCCAGTATTGGCCTCGCGGCAACCGGACTTATCACCATCTTCGCCGGGCTGCCCATGGTTATTCTCTCCTGCCTGTTCTTTGTTGCGCCCGAGGCTTACGCCATATCTGTCACCATGGCGCAAACCAGTGTGGGTATCGCCTTCAACAATTATGGGCTGGCCTGGGCTGGCGGTGCGATTACAGGCGCCATCATCTCGTATCGAACCAAGAACTACATCTATCTGCTGTTTGGTCCACTCGCAGGTTATGTGTCCGGCGCACCGGGCTTTGATGTCTATATGCCCTGGCAGATGTTCCTGATCGCCTTGGGCGCGCCACTGGCCAGCTGGGCTGTTTATGAATTCACGCTGCGTCGTGAAATTGACGAGCACAAGTTGTTCCCCCTGTTCATTGGTGCGGGCAGTTATGGCCTGCTTATTCTTGGCCTGGTCAAGGCCGGGGTGCCGCGCGGGGGGTATTTCGGCATTACGGAAGGGATCTATGCCTATCAGCATGGCCATATCAGCTTCCTGATGCAGCTTTCCGGCCTCATCCTCTGCCTTGGCACAGGCCTTGTCACAGGGCTGGTGCTGTCCATGGTGTTCAAGGCCACCATTGGTTTGCGGGTGCCGGAGAGCGAGCAGGCTGAGGGCCTCGACAAGCTGTACTGGAGCCTCGACAGCGACGACAATGTCGATGCAACCCAGAAGGTTGAGACACAGGCTCGACTGGACCCCGCAGTGGTGTAACCACAAACTGCACGCCAGCCTGTAGGTTCCCGAACCGGCCCGCCACCTGCATCACAGGAGGCGGGCCGGTTTTCTCTTCCGGCTCCCTCCAGCATAGCGCCCGTGCCTGCAAAAAAATCGCCAGCCGGAACAGATCCGACTGGCGACCACTGCGCGCTCAAAATATATGTTCGAAACCCTCAGTCCCCACAAGCAAGAGACATCGGACCTGCGTTCATATACTCACTCGATATCGAGACCTTCCAGGGAGTAGTGACGAATGGTCTTGCGGTTGGCAATAAGTTCGTCGATCGTCGGCTCCTGGTTCATGGCGCGGGTCAGCGCCGTGGTCATGGCCTCGTAATTGTTCTTGTAGAGTTCCTTCTGGTCGAGGTTCTCATCCTTGGCCGTGCGCGGGTCCAGCCAGACCGTCACGATCATCGCGATGTCGTTGACGATATCCTTCGGAATCACGCCATTGGCCACGGCATCCACGATGGCGTCGGCAAGAGCCGCCTGCACCACGCCACCCAGAAGGCCAACATAGGCCGAATTGGTGATCGTGGCCTTGGAGGTCATGATCGCCGCCGGACGAACCTGCTGGTTGCAGTCCCGCAGAATGAACATACGGGTATGCCCCACCGTCTGGCCAAGCATCGACGCGAAAGCCGTGCCCACCGGCCCCTTGACCGAGCCGATCACGACCTCCGGCATCGCGTCAGTCGCCTGACCTTCGGATGCGAACACGGTTGCTTCGCCAGTCCTGAACCAAATCTCAGACATGTCTTCCTCACGTTTTTCTGTTCACCAGGTTCGGTTCTGTGCGGCGGACATCCGCCCTGCTGAACCACGCAGCCTTAAGGGTGTGCGGGGCGCGCACCGGGCCGCCCCGCGCCACCTCAACCCACTTGAGCCTTCAGCTCTTCGGCAATTTCGAACATGTCGCCCACAATGCCGTAGCGCGCCGTGCTGAAGATCGACGCCTCCGGGTCCTTGTTGATGGCGATGATGTTCGGCACATGCTTCATGCCGGCCAGGTGCTGAACCGAGCCGGAAATGCCCATTGCGATATAGATCTTGCAGGCGCTGACGGTTTTCCCGGACTGACCCACCTGGCGATATTTCGGCAGCCAGCCATTGTCCGCGATGGGGCGCGAGCAACCGAGCGTGAAGTTCAGCACGCCGGCCAGTTCCTCGAACTGGGCCACATTGTCCTCATCGGACACACCACGCCCGATGGACAGGATGCAGCTCGCCGCAGTGATATCCTCACCATCGCTGGCTTCCGGGTCATGGAAGGCGATGTGGCGGGTCTGGCTTTCGACGGCAGGTGCCGAGAAGCTTGTAACCGCCGGAGAGGAGGTCTCCTCAGGCGCCTTGAAAGAGCCGCCGCGGACCGTCAGCACAACCGTGGACTTGCCGGGGAATTCCAGCTCCACATGAGCCTTTTCCTGATAGGCCTGACGCACGGCGACAAGACCGCCATCCTCATAACGCAGCCCGAAGACGTCCGTGGCGAAACCATGCTCGCCCTTCACAGCCACAGAAGGCGCATAGCCCAGGCTGTCAATGCTGTGCGGCATGAGAACCACGGCAGGCTTGCGCTCATTGATGAGCGCCAGAACGGCGGCCTCAAACACATCGCTCTGGAATTCGGGAATGGAGAGGGCCACCTCGATGACCTCATCCACCCCCGCCAGCGAAACCTCGGAGGTGAAATCCGAAGGCGTGCTGGCCAGAACGGCCACCAGAACCTTGCCGCCATTGGCATTGGCCAGTTCACGCGCCACGGTGACGGTCTCACCGACAATAGGATTGAGCGTGCCGCGACGCTGCTCGCTGATAACGAGAATGTCAGACATCTCTCAGGCTCCGTTCAGTTCGTTGACGATCTCGACAAGACGCTTGGCCTGCTCCGCAGGCGTGCCGGTGATGAGTTCGGCCTTGCCCTTCTCGGGCACATACATGCGCCGCACACGCGAAGCTGAACCGGCCTCGCCGATCTGCTCTGCGGGGATGCCAAGATCTTCCGGCGTCACTTCTTCGATGGGCTTCGTCTTGGCCTGCTTGATGCCACGCAGCGAGGCGTAGCGCGGCTCGTTGATGCCCAGCTGGATGGTCAGCACGGCAGGAAGAGACACTTCGATTTCTTCCTCAACGCCCCCTTCCAGCTCACGACGCACAATCGCCTTGTCCGCCCCCGGCGTGTAGCTGAGGCCGGAAACCACGGCGACATGCGGCCAGCCGAGAATGGCGGCCGTGGCGATGCCCGTCTCACCATGCGCGTGATCGGTTGACTGCGTGCCCGCAAAGACCAGCTTTGCATCCTCACGCTTCGCCACAGCCGCAATGATGCGCGCAATGGCAATCGGGTCCGACCCCTCAACCGCATCGTCCCACACCTGAATGGCGCGCTCACCGCCCTTCGCCAGACACTTGCGCAGCCCTTCGTCAGCCTCCTCCGGCCCCACGGTCATGGGGATGGCCTCAATCTCACCGCTATGCTTTTCCATCAGCTGGAGGGCGGCTTCCCAGGAGAAATCGTCCCACTCATTCAGCTCATGTTCGATGTTGTCCGGGTCAACACCCCGACCATCTTCACGTATCTCGAAATCCTCATCGAGAACTTCCACCTGCTTTACAGGAACTATGATTTTCATTGTCACGTTTCCTCCTGTTATTTATTGCTTTCTCACGAATAAAATGACCGCCCTTTCTTGCGGATCACAATTCAATTCAGGCCATTTTCGGCCACAAGCCGCGCGGCAGACATGAACCGCAACTGAGGCTCGGGGTCGGCGAGAAACTCCAGAAGCACGTCGGTCGGAAGCGCCGGGTTCTTCACGAGACACGCCCGGTTGAAAGCGTATGGATCTTCCGCCAGCTGGCGCAGAAGCGCCGGCGGGGCGAACGGGTTCTGAATGACGGAGCGTCGCAGATCCGCATTGGAACTGGCGGCGATACGCTCCAGCCAGGCATGGGGCGTCAGCCGATTGCGCCCAAGCCCGCTAAGCACATCAATGTCATCCTCCTGCTCGAACAGGGCGATGACGCCGGAATCGAGATCCGTGCGGAAGCTCACCCCTGCGCGCACCCATGGATGCTCGTCTCCAGCCAGGGCGAACAGCAAGGCGCGCGGACATTTCGGATTACGCGCCACACCCCGCCGCACGGCGTGGTCCTCATCGCGCGCCAACTGATGCAGCGTCTGCGCATCCACCCCCGGATTGCGCGCAATCCAGCAGCGCACCCATATGTCCTCATCACATGCCAGCTGGGCCACAAGCGCGGCCGGCAGATCATGCCGTCGGGCCGTTGTTCTGCGCACAACCCGTGCAGGGTCATCCTCAGACTCCTCGATGGCCTGAGCCGGAGCATGACGCGCGGCTTCCGCACGCACCTCGGCCACCGGGTCTGCCAACAGGGCGATCAGATCCTCGGTCCTGATTGTGGGGTTCGCCGCAAGTTTACGGCGCACGATAGGTTCGCGATGCTTCAGCGCCTGCGCATGCAGGGCCTGCGGACACGCTCCATTGGCGACGACTTCGCCAGCCAGATAAATGTCATCAGCGCCCCCCTCCCATAATATGCTCAACAGCCGGCCAGAGGCGGCCGGATTGGCCGCCATCAATTTGCGTTCTTCCATTGTCGCCGATGGCAGCAGCGCTTCCAGAAGATCGGAAGGACACACCGGATTTCCGGCCAGCCCCCTGCCAACCTGTCCCACATGAGGAAGGCTGCGCAGCAGGCTGGCAGAAGCATTGAGATGTGCCGCCAGCGATGTCATGACCCGTACATCCGGCTCAACCTGCCGGATGCATTCCAACGCCGCAGACGGCGTATGTTCATGCCGGGCCAGACGCCGGTTGAGACCGGCGTCTCCACGTTGCGCCAGTGCAGCCAGAATGCTGGGCGGCGCAAAAGAGGCCCCCGCCCAACGCATCCTGTCTCGCGATGACGCGAACAGAATAGTCTCCAGACGCTCCTGGCGGGCCTCGTCAACGCAGCCGTGAACTGCCGCTGCGATATAGGCATCGCAACTGTCCGCATGACGGGACCACCAGGAGCTGAAACTATCCGAAGCCCGGTGCATGTCGCCTCACACCGTTTCCAGCTCGCGGACGAACGCGCTTTCGTCGAGACATTCAGCAACGAGTTCAATCACTTCACGGATTTCAAAATTGTCCTCATTGTTTGTCGTCTTGCGCGCATCCTCCAGCATGTTCATGCACTTCGGACAGCTCACGACGAGGGTCTCGAGGCCTTCGATGGTGGCCGCTTCACGCACCCGGTTTTCGGATGGCTTTTCAAGCCCCACAGGGTCCGGCGTCCAGATCCGCCCACCGCCGGCGCCACAACAGAAGGAGTTGTCGCGACTGCGCTTCAGTTCCACCAGATCCACACCCAGGCTCTTGATGGCTTCACGCGGGCCGTCATACCCCTTGTTGTAGCGGCCCAGATGGCACGGATCATGGAAGGTCACGCGCTGACCATCGAGCTTCTTGTTCAGCGGAATGCGGTTCTCATTGAGAAGACGCGCAATGAACGCGCTCGCATGTTCAACCTCATACGTTCCGCCAAACTCGGGATACTCATTCTTGAGCGTGTTGTAGGAATGCGGGTCCGTTGTGACGATGCGCTTGAACTCGCAGCCCGACAGCACCTCGATATTGTTCTCGGCAAGATGCTGGTAGAGACCTTCCTCGCCCACGCGGCGCACATCATTGCCCGCATTGCTTTCATCCTCATAGAGAATGCCAAAATCTATGCCGGCGGCGCGCATGATCCGGGCGAAATCTGCCGAAACACGTTGGTAGCGCGGATCAAAGGAGGCAAAGTCACCCACAAACCACAGCACATCCACAGCTTCAGCCCGCGCATCCTTGATTTCGAAATCAAGACGCTTGGTCCAGGCTTGGCGCTTCTTCTTGGTTTCACCAAACGAGTTTCCGCGCTTCTGGATGTTCTGGAGAGATTTCTGAACCATCGGGTCCATCTCACCCTGCTCCACGAGCGCACGACGCATCTCGACAATGACCGGCACATGCTCAATGCCAACCGGGCAGATTTCGACACAGGCGGCGCATGTCCGGCAGGCCCACAAGGTTTCTGTCGGCACCTGGAACAGTCCATCTCCCTGCGCGATCAGGCGCTCGGGTTCCGGCATTTTCAGGCCCGAAAGCGTCGCCTCGGAAAGCTCCCGCAGGGTGAGGATCAGGTCACGCGGGGAAAGCGGGGCGCCACTGGCATTGGCCGGACAGGCCTCATGGCAGCGCCCGCATTTGGTGCACGCATCAAAATGCAGCAACTGCTTCCAGGTGAAATCCGTAATGCGCGTTGCGCCAACACTGTCTGCCGCCATGTCCACAGGCGCAAGCTTCTGCACTGGCTGCGGATCACGCATCGCCAGAGAGCCCATGGCCGTGAAAATATGCTTGGCCTTGGTGAAGGGCACGAGCGCCACAAAGCTGAGAGACAGGATGCCGTGGAACCACCACAAGCCCGCACGCAAGGTCGCGGCAGCCTCCGGGGTCAGGCCCAGGCCGATATAGGCATACGCCACAAGCGTGCCGATGGGCGACCACCAGCGATAGTCCCACACCACCGGATCATTCATCAGCCAGACTTCACGCGCGGCTTCCAGCAGAAACCCCGTGACACCGATGATGAGCAGCAGCCACAAGAAGGCCCAGTCTTCGATGCGGTAAAAGGAACGATCCGCATCTGGCGCATCCGGTGCGCGATCAGGGCGTTTGTAATCAAGCTTGGGCGGCTTGATCCATCCACGCCGCACCATCATGTACAGCAGCGCGACGATGAGCCCCAGACCGGCAAGATCCAGAATCAAAGAAAAAACAAGATAGAAATCGCCATACCAGAACTTCATTCCGGTAATCGGATCAAGAATATCGTATTCGAGAGTAATGGTTGATGTGCCGATAAACAGCAGCGCAAAGCCAAAAAAGATGAAGGCATGAGCAATGCCGGCCGCCTTGTCACGCCGCCGCAAGGTGCGATGCGTGCCAACAGCCGTCACCATCTCGCGAACCCGCTGGGCAAGAAGCGGAAGCGTCTTCTTGAGCGGCTGGCCACGAGAATATTTTCTATACTGGATGAAGCATCCGTAAATAAAAATCGCTATCGCACTGAAACCAACCACATAGAACAGGCCGACAGCCCATCCTGGAAAGCTTTCGAAGAGCGTGCGCGTGACCTCTTCAGGGTTATGATTTTGCACGATCATGGCGCATGACACCCCATCCCGCCCGACGACACCAGAGGTGCCGTCGGTACGTGATCCGTTACTCTTGAAAAGAAAGGCGAGTTGCTTTCCTCAGACGCGATAGGCGATCTCGTGCGAGCCACCCGGCATGTGAGGCACACCCCACACGGCAACTTCCCGTCGATAGGGCTGAGGATATTGCGGGTCCTTTTCCTCAATCTCCCGCGCCAGACGATGCCCATCAAAGGTTGCGTCCGCAATCAGCTTTGGCGCAAGCGCATCACCGATCAGATAGATGCCCTTGATGTCATGGCCGGCCCATTCCTCCTGACGCGCCTTCAACTCCCGGAAGAGCGAGACATTGGAAGAACGCCCCGTCACCAGCACGAGCGTGTCGTACTCATGCCATTTGTGAGACCGGTTCTCCGTGCGCGGGCTGTTGCCAATCCCGTTATACTGGATCTTGTGCCCGTCACCCCACACATCATAGAGCTCAATACGGCCCTCTTCTGCGCGAGACGCCCAAACATCGCTGATGATTTCAATGTTCAGCTCGTTGAACAGACGCCGGATATTGGGATACTCAAGGGTGAAGTGCATGTAGCGCGCAATATCCACGCCCGTCGCCACCTTAACCTCATGCCCCCGCTCAGCCAGCAGCTGCGCCAGGCTCGGAGCCATATAGTAGCCATCCGCATTCAGGATGAGCACACGCTTGCCGATCGGCTTCGTGCCGGCAAAAACCTGCTCCGGTGTCACCATGTAAGGCAGATCCGCGCTCACACCAGGAATGGGCGCATGCGTCAGGGCGTTGTTGCCATCCACATTCCAATATGCACCCGTGGCGATCACCACCTTGTCGGCGCCATACTCAAGCACATCGTCCGCGCTCAACGGCTTGGCCCCGAGAGCAATCTGGGAATCCCGGTTTTTCTTGACGAGCTTGTTGAGCTGCGTTTCGCGATAATCGCGGTGATAGCCCCACTCTCCGAGACCGGGCAAGGTCGCGACATTATTGACATAACCGCCAATCTTGTCGGCCTTGTCCACCAGATGGACAGTATATCCACGCTCCATCAGCACGCGAGAGCACTCAGAACCTGCCGGTCCTGCGCCAACAACCAGAATGGTCTGATCCGAACCCTTCTTCTCGAACTTTTCAGGGTGCCAGCCGCGACGATATTCTTCACCGGCAGTCGCATTTTGCGTACACACCATGGGCGGCCCACCAATTTCCCAACGGGAAATACACACATTACAGCCGATGCAGGTACGAATATCGTCGATACGACCTTCCTTGATCTTGGTCGGCAAGTAAGGATCGGCAATAGATGGACGCGCCGCGCCAATAATATCGAGCTGGCCGGAACGAATGACTTCCACCATCTTTTCCGGGTCTGTAAAACGTCCCACACCCAGCACCGGCTTCTTGGAAGTCAGCTTGATGAAGCGCTGCCAAGGCAACTGATGGCCCTGCCGATGGAAACGGGAGGGGCCGGCATCTTCACCCCATTCGGCGATCACGCCGACATTCACATCCCAGACATCAACCAGGGGGTCCGCCATTTCAACGAAACGAATGCCGTCATCCTCAACCTGAACGCCATCCTGACCACTCAGGGAATCCACCGCGAAACGCGTTGCGATTGCACAGTCCTGCCCCACGGCCCGGCGCACCTTTTCCAGCGTTTCCAGCCAGAAGCGCGCCCGGTTCTCAAGCGAGCCACCGTAGCCGTCAGTCCGCTTGTTGTAGAAGGGCGAAAGGAACTGCAAAGGCAAATAGGCATGAGCGCCATAGACATAGATGATGTCAAAGCCGGCATCGCGCGCGCGCAGGGCAGCATCCACATAGAATTGCTGCACCATATTGATGTCATCAAGGTCCATTTCCTTACAATAGGACTGGATCTCGAAATCCGAGGCATACTGGCTCGGACCACGCGGCGTCTGACGACTTTCAAGACAAGGCGCATGCGGGCCGCCATACCACAGCTCAACACCCACAAGCGCGTCGTACTTATGCACCTCTTCCGTCATTGCGCGAAGATTGCGAACGTCACCCTCATCCCAGATGCGCGCGGAAACACGGTTGGTGTCGTCTGATTCCGGGTGAATGGAGCAATATTCGGTATTGAGGCCACCCCAGCCGCCCTGCGCCTTCATGGAACGATGCGCGGCCTGGAAACCGGGCCGGTCACTCCCGGCGCCGATACAATGCGGCACCTGGTAGAAACGGTTCTTCAGGGTTTTGGGGCCGATCTGAATAGGCTCGAACAGAATGCTATACTTATCGTCCATGGCGTTTCTTCCGTTCTGATCTTTATTATAAAGTTTTTATTGCGCTGTTCCGCACGCGCAGACACAGCCCACACCGCCCGACAGCGCCGGGAAGAGCGAAGTATTTTTGGGAATGCGCCAGCATTCAGCACATGAAATACATGCACTGCGCGGCAAAATGCGCCCGCAATCGCAGCCTCCAGAATCAATAGAGGCGCAACCTATGGCGATCATCTGTTTTTCAGAAGGTTAGAAACAAACCTACAAAAGCGACTCGCGTGGCATATGATTTCCTCCCGATTTTGTGCTTTATTAGGATTCAAAATTAGGTCATTAGACCAATATATGTCAACAGGAGTCAGGCCGAGTTAAACTTCATCCGTCGCTGCACCGCAAAAGAATAGAGCTGTATTTTTCTGTTTTCGTGCCTTGCCACAAAAAGTTCAGCCTTCAGCATTTTCCACCTCAAGAGCGGGCTTCAAGAAAATGATGAACACCATCAATGCATTGCCTGAATGGACGGCGCAGAAGGCATACCCTCCGCCCCCTTGCATCGCACTGCGCCGCAAAGCCCCCGCGGTGCGACAAAAGTTTGATTGCGGTCATCGAAAAAACGTGAAACCCGCATTCAGTCATTCAACGCTCAGCCATATCCGGCGCGCTGAAATCGTCACGGCACCGCTCAATCTCCACGCCAACACGCGCCACATTGGTGAATTTGGCTGGCTTGGCAGCCCGCACCCGCACCCATTCGGCCCTGAACTCGCAAATGATGATGCGCGCAATCTCCCCCGCAAGCCCCTCCAGAAGCTTGAGGCCATGCTCCTCCATGAGGCGCCCCAGGCGGGTATGAATGCTGGCGTAATTGATGGTGTCATCAATGCTGTCGCTGACACAGGCATCAATGCGCGACACCCCGATGCAAAGATCAATCATGACAGGTTGCGCCACATCCTGCTCATCATCGTCAATGCCGATGACAGTCTGTCCGGCAAAGCCCTCGATAAACACCATGTCGAGATTCGCGCGCACCCCGCTCCAGCGGCCCTGCTGCACAGAAGCGCGCTCGCCCTTCCGAGGCATATCGAGGCTTGTCATCATGCTTGCTCCCCCTGATGCGGCATGGCTGGCTCCCGGCCAGCTCCAGCGTTTCGGCGCACGCCGCGCGTGCCATTGATCCATTTCACGCCAGCACACAAAGCAAAATCCGGGCCACACCAATGCTCCATGAGAGAGCCGTGACACCGGAAACAAGAACAAACGCCAATAATCAAAAACGGGAAACGCCATGTCCGAGCTCAACACCGCACAGAACACGCCCAATTACGCCATGGCGGGCATGAATGCCGGCTCCATGTCCCACATGCCCGTCATCCCCCACGCCACACGCGTTCTGAATGCCCTGCAAGATGAAGACGGAAGCCAGCGGGATACCCCCATCCGGCGCTCATGGGCGCGCTGCGTGAAGACCCACCGACTGCACCCGGATCGCCATGAACTGCCGCCAGTCACCTCTCCCACAGACCTGTCACGCCGACGCGAGCGCATGAAGGATGTGCTTGATTGCGCCCGATCAGAGATGAACACCCTGTTTCAACAATTGGGAGAACCCTGCACCGCCGTGGTGCTGACGGATCTGGATGGCGTCATTCTGCATCTCACCACCGCTCCCGATTTCAAGCCTATGCTGGAAAAGGCCGGCTTTGTCATCGGCAGCACCTGGAGTGAGGCACGGGCCGGCACCAATGGCATGGGCACCTGCCTTGTCGAGGCCCAGCCTGTCTCCGTGCAGCGCGAAGAGCACTTCTTCTCCAATCTGACGGAACTCACCTGTTCCGCCGTGCCGCTGCATGATCCCGATAACCGCATGATCGGCGTGCTGGATGTCACCAGCCTGTCCAGCAAGGCCCAGCAACATGTGCTGGTGCTGCTGGGCATGACAGCACGGATGATCGAGAACCGCCTCCTCGATGTGCGCTCACAAAATGCCTATCTGGTGAATTTTCACAGCCGGCCCGAATTTCTCTCCACCCTGCACGAGGGACGGCTGGCCGTCGCCGAAGACGGCCGCATTCTGGGCGCCAACCGCAGTGCGCTGTTTCAGCTTGATTCTCAGTCACTGGATACCTTGCGGGAAGGCAATATCTCGGATGTGTTCCAAACATCACTGCCGGATCTGGTAGAGCGCATCCGAGCGGCGCACTTTCATCCGGTCGTCAATTATCGTGCGGGAGGCACGCACCGCTTTTTCTTCTCCGTTATTCGCGGGCCTGCCGCCGGCGGGCAACGACAAGCCTTCCCCACGCCCGGACGCCCGAAAGAAACGACAAGAGACACGACAACCGGCCGAACGACGCCCCCAAAAACCGGCCAGACACCCGCCGGGCAGGGAGAAGCGGATATTCGCGGCTTCTCCGACCCCACCCTGGCCTCTCATCTTGAAATCGCGCAGCGTGTCATCGCGCGGGGCACCCCCATCATGCTGCGCGGCCCCACCGGCGCCGGCAAGGAGGTTTTCGCCCGCACCCTGCACCAGCTCAGCCCCTGCGCCCAACGCAATTTCGTTGCGGTCAACTGCGCCAGCATCCCTGAAAGCCTGATTGAATCCGAGCTGTTCGGCTATCGCGCCGGAGCCTTCACGGGGGCCCACCGCACCGGCTATCGCGGCAAGATCGTTCAGGCTCACGGCGGCACGCTGTTCCTCGATGAAATCGGAGACATGGCGCTGGATCTTCAAACCCGCCTGCTCCGCGTTCTGGATGAACGTCGAATCTCGCCCCTGGGCTCCGAGGAAAGTGTGCCGGTTGAATTCCAGCTTCTGTCCGCCACCCACCGCGATTTGCCCAGCCTGGTCGCCCAGGGGCGCTTTCGTGAAGATCTTTATTACCGTCTCAACGGCATTGAACTGCGCCTGCCCGCCCTGGCTGAGCGTCAGGATCTGGGAGAACTGATCTCATCCATTCTGCTCGAAGAACAGCATGACCCGAACAATGTGGCACCGGAAGCCACCAGCCTGCTGATGCGTCACCCCTGGCCGGGCAATGTGCGCCAGTTACGACACGTCTTGCGCGCAGCAGCCGCACTGGCGGATGGCGCAACGATCACCATCGGGCATCTGCCTTCGCTGGCATCGAACTTGCTACGTCCAGAGGAAGAGATGCCCGCGGCTGCCAATCTTCCGGCGCCCGCGGGGGAAGCAACCGGCCCATGCCCCGAAGAAGACGGCCTGACGGTCATAGAACGCGGGGAAAGACAGGCCATTCTCATGCTGCTGGAGCAGAACCGCTGGAATGTCAGTTATGTCGCCCGATCCCTCAACCTCAGCCGCAACAGTCTGTACCGCAGATTCCACAAACTGCGCATCCCACTTGCCCAGAAATCACGATGACTGGCAGGCCGCGCAGCAGCGCAGGAAAGGCAAGGGCCGGTTTGCATGGGCTGTAACCGGATCAGGCCATGGCCTCGTGGAATCCATGGATCTGGCGCGTCGCCTGCCCGGCTGTGAGCTGATGCTGTCTGCTGCGGGAGAAGAGGTGCTGGGGCAATATCGCATGCCACTGGAGCAGCTCCGGCAGGATTTTGTCGTGATGCGCGATAAAAGCGCGAGCGGCGTGCCTGTCGGCCGGCTGTATGAGGATATTTATCACACCGTCATCGTCGCCCCGGCCACGAGCAATACGGTTGCCAAGATCGCCTGTGGCATCTCCGATACGTTACCGACCAACATGGTGGCGCAGGCGGGCAAGCTCGCCATTCCCTCCATCATCTTCGCCTGCGACACCGAGCCTGTCGTCATCACCCGCTCGCCGCATGACTGGATCACCCTCCGTCCGCGCCGCATCGAACTCGAGAATGTCGAGCGACTGAGCCAGATCGACCATTGTCAGGTCGCGCGCTCCATTGATGAACTCAAGGATCTTCTGGATCGTCGCCTCGCCGAACTGGAGCGCACGTGGAACACATCGTCTTCTTGACAGGACGCATGGCCCGCGCCTCGCTGGAGCGTGTCCTCGCATCCATAGACCCACCGGCTTTCACTTGGGAAGTGCGCGTCATCGGGCTACAGGTGGCGGCGCTGATGACAGCAGACCTCATCCGCAGGCGCGTGCCCGCACCCGTGGCCACGCGCCGCGAAGAAGGCGACGACATCATTGCGGACAGGGTGATTGTGCCCGGCCGCTGCCGGGGTGATCTGGAGAGCCTCAGCACGCATTATGGCATTCCGGTACAGCGCGGCCCGGAGGAGCTGAAAGACCTGCCCCGCTTCTTCAACCGGCAGGCCAAGCCGATAGATCTGAGTGAGTATCAGGTCGCCATCTTCGCTGAAATCGTGGATGCCCCGCGTCTTGATGTGACGGCCATTCTGGCACGGGCGCACCAGCACCTTGCCGATGGTGCCGATGTGATCGACCTTGGCTGCCTGCCCGCCACACCTTTTCCCCATCTTGAAGAAGCTGTACAGGCGCTGAAGGCCGATGGCGTCAGTGTCAGCGTGGACTCCCTCGCGACAGATGAATTGCTGCGTGCCGGAAAAGCCGGTGCGGATTATCTGCTCAGCCTCAATATCGACACGCTGTGGCTGGCGGATGAAGTGCCCTCCACCCCTGTGCTGATCGCACGGGAGCCGAGCGACGAAGCCTCTCTGTTCTCGGCGATCGAAGAGATGGAACGGCGCGGCCTGCCCTATCTGGCCGACCCCATTCTCGACCCGATCCCATTCGGCTTCACCGCCTCCATCCTGCGCTATCACAGATTGCGGGAGCGCTTCCCTGTCGCCCCCATCATGATGGGGGTGGGCAATGTCACCGAGCTGACAGAGGCCGACACCAGCGGCATCAATGCCCTGCTGTTCGGCATCTGCGCCGAACTCGATATTGCCGCAGTGCTCACCACACAAGTCAGCCAGCATGCCCGTCGCGCCATTCGCGAGGCCGATATTGCCCGGCGCGTGATGCACGCTGCTCGCCATCATCAGATGCTGCCCAAGGGCATGACAGACATGCTCATGACCACGCATGACAAGCAGCCCTTCCCGGATACACCGGAAGAAATCGCCGCCAATGCCGCCTTGGTGCGTGATCCGAGCTTCCGCATTCAGGTCTCCACGCAAGGCATCCATGTTTATAATCGCGATGGCCTGCGCGCGCCCACGCGAGATGCCTTCCAGCTCTGGCCTCATCTGGGGCTCGAACATGATGGCTCTCATGCTTTCTATATGGGCGTGGAGATTGGAAGAGCTGAAATCGCGGCACAACTGGGCAAGCGTTACTATCAGGACCAGCCCCTGAAATGGGGCGCAGCCTATGAACGCCCGCCGGAAGACGCCGGCGAATACTGCGCCCCCGGCACCACATTACAGAAAAAGCGGGAGGCCAGCCGTGACAGCTGAAGCCATCCATGAAGTCATCATCACCACTCTCGGGCCGGATGGCGCGCCCCATGTGGCCCCCATGGGCGTGCGTTTTCGGGGGGGGGATGAAGAACATGTTTTCTTGTGGCCCTTCGCGCCTTCCAGCACGTTGGACAATATCCGCGCAAGCGGCCACGCGGTGCTCAACGCGGTAACTGACAGCCGGATTTTCGCCGGCTGCGTCACTGGGCGGCAGCGCATATGGCCTGTGGTTCCGGCAGAAAAGCTGCCGGGCGTGCGCCTTGCCGCAGCCCTTCACCATATGGAGCTGAACCTCATTGAGGATGACGGGGACACACAGCGCCCCCTGCTGACGCTCCGCCGTATTCATGAAGGCCGCCATGGCCGTTTTACCGGCCTGAACCGGGCCCAGGCTGCCGTGATCGAAGCCGCCGTTCTGGCCAGCCGGCTGCATCTTCTGCCCCCCGAAAAGATCACCCAGGAGATGGCCTATCTCCAGATCGCCATCGACCGCACCGCCGGAGACAGCGAACGCGAGGCATGGGGCTGGATCAACGACAAAATCGCGGCATTCAAACAGGAGGAGCGATCGACATGAAACTGCTCGTCAGCGTGCGATCTCCCGTAGAGGCCCTCGCCGCAGCAAGCGCAGGTGCGGATTTCATAGATTTGAAGGAACCTGCCGCTGGGGCTCTGGGCGGGCTGCCGCTCAGCACCATCCGCGCCATTCTGGCCCAACTGCGTGAGAGACCCGGCCTCCATGCCCCCGTCAGCGCCACCATCGGCGATTTTCCGGCGGATGCGGTTGAGGCCATTCTGTCGCGTGTTCAGGCCGTGCACGAATGCGGCGTGGATCACGTCAAGGTCGGCATTGAACGCGGGCCGCATGCTGCGGGCCTTATTGACACGCTCGCCCGGCTCAATCTTCCGCTCATCCCGGTTCTGATCGCGGATGACGGGATAGATATGAAACTTGTCCGCGCCGCTGCGGCGCGTGGCTTTCCCGCCATCATGCTTGACACCGCGGACAAGCAGACAGGGCCGCTGCTTGATTTCGTGACGGATGACGACTTGCACGCCTTCATCACCACCGTCCGACACGCGGGGGCGATGGCGGGGCTGGCTGGCGCATTGCGCCTTGAGGATCTGCCGCATCTTCTCGCCCTCGCCCCTGATTTTGCCGGGTTCCGCACCGCCGTATGCGCGCCCTCCCCTGCGGGCCGGGCCGGACCACTGGACCCCGAACGCATCCGCCAACTGCACATGGCGGCCCTCCATCAGCCTTCACAGGCTCTTCTTCAGACAGGGAACGTTTTTCATGTTGATCCAGCTTAAGAGTGGCACTGTCTATGATCCGGATCAGGGGATCGACGGCGAAGTGCGCGATATTTTCATGCGTGACGGGGTGATTGTCGAAAATCCCGGCCCCGGCGCGCGGATTGATGAAGTGCATGACGTTTCAGGCCAGATCGTCATGGCCGGCGCGATCGACATTCACACTCATATCGCCGGGGGCAACGTCAATAATGCCCGCCTTCTGCTGCCGGAGAGGGTGGCCGGGGGAACGGCCCCTGTACGCTCCACCACGGAAACCGGCCATCTCTATGCTCTCATGGGCTTCACCACGCTGGTGGAACCGGCCGTGATGCCAGCCAATGCCTGGCATGCGCACCTTGAAATGGCTGATATTCCCATCGCGGATACAGCCGGCCTTGCGGTTCTCGGCAATGGCGTGCCACTGCTGAACATGCTGCACCGGAACGCACCGCAAACGGAAATCAACGATTATGTCGCGCAGGTGCTGAACAGCACGCATTGCCTTGGCATCAAGGTCATCAATGCTGGCGGCGCCGCGGCCTTCACGCGCAATGCCCGCACTTTCGCACTTGATGACGAAGTGCCTGAATATGGGATCAGCTCCCGGCGCATCCTCCAGACGCTGCAACACGCCACCCTACAGATCGGCGTGGCTCACCCCGTGCATGTGCACTGCAACAATCTCGGCGTACCCGGCAGCATTGACAGCATCTTGCGCACCATGGAGGCAGCCGAGGGCCTGCCCATGCATCTGGCCCATGTCCAGTTTTATGGCTATGGCACGGATGGCAAGAAGGGTTTCTCATCCGGGGCGGCGCAACTTATTGAGGCATGGAACCAGCACAAGAACATCACCATTGATGTCGGCCAGGTTCTGTTCGGGCCGACAGTAACCATCTCCGGGGATCTGATTGCGCAATATGGCAACAGTGCCAATGCCAATCCGCGCAAATGGACATTGTCGGAAGTCGAGAATGAAGGCGGTGGTGGCGTCGTCCCCTTCACCTATCGCGGGCGCAGCTTTGTCAATGTGATGCAATGGGCCATCGGGCTGGAACTGTTCCTGCTGGCGCATGATCCCTCACGGCTGTTCCTGACCACGGATCATCCCAATGGCGCGCCCTTCACCCTTTATCCCGAGCTGTTCCGCCTGCTCATGGATGCCGATTACAGGGCCGAGGCCATGTCTGCATTCGATGATGAAACGCTCAAGCTGACCCTGCTGCCAGAGATCAAGCGCGAATACACGCTCTACGAAATCGCCATCATGACGCGCTCTGCCGCAGCGCGCCTGCTGGGCCTTTCAGACCGGGGCAGCCTGGCGCCGGGGCGGATTGCAGATATTGCGACCTACACGCCCCAGGCCAACAAGGCCCGCATGTTTGCCCGCGCCACCCGTGTGTTCAAGGATGGCCAACTTGTGGTGCGCGATGGAGAGGTTGTCGCCTCGCCTTCCGGCCGCACAATCCGTGCCCAGCCGCATTATGATGGCAGCATGCGCATGGCCTGCGACACGTATTTGCAGGATCTTCCCATCCCCCTGCGACATATGTCCATTGATCCGGCCCTGCTCAGCCGGGGTACCCCCAGGCAGTTCACCCTTGCGGCACACCAGTAAACCGCATCTTCCCGGCAGCCCTGTCATATCCGCGACATGACAGGGCTGTTGCGGCCCGGCCTTCAGCGGCCGGGCCGCAACAAAATGCCGGCTGGCAGTTCGGGCAAAAAAGAGCCGCCCATTTTCTCGATCTGCGCCTGCACCATGATGGCCGCCGCCGACAGCCGTGCTGCCGCCGGATTAACAAGAAACCACTGACGTATCAATGGCATACCTGGAACATCCAGAGCCACCAGGCGGCCTGATTGCAATTCGTCAGTCACCGTATGCAAGGAGAGGAAGGCCAGCCCCAGCCCCGCCATCACGGCCTGTTTGATCGTTTCGTTCGAGCCCAGAACCGTGAGCGCATAGGGGCGTCCCTCCGCCTGAGATTCCAGATAACGCGTCATCAGAATGCGCGTACCGGACCCCTCCTCACGCGTGACGAGGGGGTAATTGAACAAATCCGCCACCGTCAGCTTTCGCCCTGCCAGCGGGTGATCTGGCGGCGCAATGAAGCCATGTGGATGAGGACCGATCACTGTCGATGCAACCAGCGGTTGACGGGGAGGCCTCCCCATAATGGCAAGATCCATGGCCTGGCGTTGGAGGTCTGCAATGATGCCCCCTCGATTGGCTTCAACCAGGGCAACCTCAATGCCCGGCAGAGATTGTTTCAACTGGGCCACAAGGCCCGGCACGAAGTATTTCGCCGTTGACACCATGCCCAGCGTGACATGCCCGGCATGGCCGGCCTTGAGCGCACTCACCTGGGTCACGCAGGCCGCAAGCGCAATATCAATACGCCGTGCAGCTTCCAGAACCGGTGCGGCCTCCGCCGTGGGGGCAGAGCCATTGCCATGTTCCGCCCGCTGGAGAAGCGGCACGGTGAGGGCCGTTTCCAGCCCGCGGATCTGGGCATGCACGGCAGGAGGGGTAAGCCCCATTTTTTCCGCAGCAGCAGCGATGGAACCCGTTTGCGTCACAGCAACAAGGGCCCGCAATTGACGGAGGGTGATGGCATCAGGACGAGGCATTAGATTTTCCTGAATGGCAAATGGATTTTTTTAAATATCCTAAAACTTCAAAGTACGGCAAGTTTTCATCAAAGAAAAACATATCGGGAGGGTACGCCGTGGGCGAAAGCAGGCTGGCTGTGCCGGATAATATAATCCCGCCACAGTATCGGGATGTTATCGACAGAATAGCGGATGTCGTTGCAGAGCTTTCGCTCCGCATCGCCAAAAACGATACCAGAGATCCACGCCATGAGTCCGCCAACAGCGACCGTGGCGGCGGCGATGTGCAAAAAGCGCTGGATGTCATCGCGGATGAAGCCTTCTGCGCCGCCCTCGCCGGCTCGCAGGTGAAATTCCTGGCTTCAGAAGAGCAGGAAGAGGCGCTGACACTGAACCCGCAAGGCAACCTTGCGCTCGCCATCGACCCGCTTGATGGGTCATCCAATATTGATGTCAACGCACCAATCGGCTCAATCTTCGCGCTATATCCGGCCGAAGAGAGCCCGGAGGACAGCTTTCTACGTCCCGGATTTGAAATGTGCGGGGCTGGATACGCAGTTTATGGACCGCAATGCTTCCTTATTCTGACATTTGGTGAGGGCGTTCAGAAATATTTGCTGGACCCGGAAACCCGTTGCTTCCACCTTGTGGAACAGAATTTGAGCATTACGCGCAAATCCTGGGAATTTGCCATAAATGCCTCCAACTATCGCCACTGGTCCCGGCCCATCCGGGTGTGGGTGGATGATTGCACGGCGGGGGCGACAGGGCCGCGCGAGAAAAACTTCAACATGCGATGGCTCGCCTCTCTGGTTGGCGAAACCCACCGCATCCTCACCCGTGGCGGGGTGTTTCTCTACCCTGCGGATTCACGACGTGGCTATGAACGCGGGCGGCTGCGCTACCTCTACGAATGCGCCCCCATCGCTTTCATCATTGAACAGGCGGGTGGACAGGCGACGGACGCCCTGAACCGCACACTCGACCACACCCCCAGGAGCCTGCACGAACGCAGCCCCTTCGTCTTCGGCTCTGCCGACAATGTGGCGCGCGTGGCCGCCTATCACGATTTGCCTGAGGCGGAAACGACCGCGCTCTTCAGCAATCGCAGCCTGTTTCGCATGTGAGGACAGCCCATGAGCACCCGTCATCCGATCATCTCGGTCACCGGTTCGTCAGGCGCCGGCACAACCATGGTCAAGCACACTTTTGACCAGATCTTCCGTCGTGAAGGGATTAATGCCGTTTCGATTGAAGGCGATGCGTTCCATCGCTTTGATCGCGCCGCCATGAAGAGCGAGCTGGCGCGCCGCACCGAAGCTGGTGATCTCACCTTCTCGCACTTCTCCTATGAAGCCAACGAGCTGGCCGAGCTTGAACAGACATTCCGCACATATGGGGAAACCGGTGCCGGCCGCACCCGCCATTATGTTCATGATGACGCCGAAGCAGAGCGCTACGGCGCGCAGCCCGGCACCTTTACCGACTGGGCACCCTTCGAGGAAAATTCAGACCTGCTGTTCTATGAGGGTCTGCATGGCGCAGTCGCCAATGACGAGGTCAATATTGCCCGCTGGGCTGATCTCAAGATTGGCGTCGTGCCGGTTATCAATCTTGAATGGATCCAGAAGATCCATCGTGATCGCGCCATGCGCGGCTATTCCACCGAAGCCGTGACGGATGTGATCCTCCGCCGGATGCACGCATATGTGCACTGTATCTGCCCACAATTTACTGAAACCGACATCAACTTCCAGCGTGTTCCGGTGGTGGATACTTCAAACCCCTTCGTCGCCCGATGGATTCCCACGGCGGATGAAAGTCTTGTCGTTATCCGCTTCAAGAGCCCGCGCGGGATCGACTTCCCGTATCTGACAACAATGATTCAGGGCTCCTGGATGACACGGGCGAATTCCATCGTCATCCCCGGAAACAAGATGGATCTGGCCATGCAGCTGATCCTTACCCCTCTCATCATGCGACTGGTCGAGCGCAAGAAGCAGGCCTGAAAGGCAATATCATGAATCATGCTTTGCCAACCGCCGACGAGCGGACGATGGCGCACGCCTTGCGCGTCCTCACCATGGATGCGGTGGAACAGGCCAAATCCGGCCACCCCGGCATGCCCATGGGAATGGCGGATGTCGCGGCGGTTCTGTTCAACCGCTTCATCAAGCTTGATCCCACCGCCCCGGATTGGGCGGACCGGGACCGCTTCATTCTTTCGGCCGGCCATGGCTCGATGCTGCTTTACGCGCTGCATCACCTGCTGGGTTATGCCGATATGGACATGGACCAGCTGCGCGCCTTCCGCCAATGGGGCAGCCGCACGGCCGGGCACCCGGAATATGGCCATACGCTGGGTGTGGAGGTCACCACCGGCCCACTCGGTCAGGGTATCGCCACCGCCGTCGGCATGGCGCTGGCAGAGCGGATGGGAGCGGCCCGCTTCCCCGATCTGGTGGAGCACTACACCTATGTGATGGCGGGCGATGGCTGCCTGATGGAAGGCGTGAGTCAGGAGGCAATCGACATTGCCGGCCATCTCAGGTTGTCGCGCATGATTGTCCTGTGGGATGACAACCGCATCACCATTGATGGCGATACAGCCCTTTCAACCTCGGTGGATCAGGCGGCGCGCTTCCGGGCATCGGGCTGGGATGTCCTGTCCTGTGATGGACACGACCCGGACAATATCGCCAGCGCCATCGCTCAGGCCCGGACATCAGATCGGCCGACCCTGATTGCATGTCGCACCATTATCGGTTTCGGCGCGCCGAACCGGCAGGGCGGGTCTGAGGTGCATGGCGCACCGCTGGGCGCGGAAGAAATCGCCGCGACCCGTGCGCAACTGGGCTGGGATGCGCCGCCCTTCGAGATACCGTCGGAAATCTATTCCACCTTCGCACGCATCGCCTCTCGCGGGGCCGCCGCGCACAAGGCATGGAAAGAACGCCTGGCCAGTTCGCCGCATCGCGCTGCCTTTCTGGCCCAGCAAGCCTGTGATCCGCAGGCCCTGCATGCACCCATGGCGCAATACAAGGCCCGGCTCATTGCGGAAAAACCCAAGGTGGCCACCCGCAAGGCCAGTGAAATGGCGCTCGGCGTGGTGAATGACGCCCTGCCCTTCACCATTGGCGGGTCGGCGGACCTGACGGGCTCGAACCTGACCCGCACCCGCGACATGACGGCTGTCTCGGCGGATGATTTCAATGGCCGCTACATCCATTGGGGAATCCGCGAACATGGCATGACAGCCGCCATGAACGGCATCGCGCTGCACGGCCTGTTCCGCCCTTATGGCGGCACCTTCCTGGCTTTTGCCGATTATTGCCGGCCCTCGATCCGCCTCGCCGCACTGATGGGCGCGCCCACAATCCTTGTCATGACCCATGACTCGATCGGCCTCGGGGAAGATGGCCCCACCCATCAGCCCGTGGAACATCTGGCCAGCCTGCGCGCCATTCCCAACCTCACCGTTCTGCGCCCCTGTGATGCGGTGGAAACGGCAGAGGCCTGGGAGATTGCACTGGCGACGCATGACCGGCCCGTCATGCTGGTATTGTCGCGGCAGAACCTGCCCACCCTGCGGCAATTCGCGGATGAGAACCAGACCGCACGCGGCGGCTATCTCCTGCGGCCCGCCGACAAGCGCGACGTGACGCTGATCGCCACCGGCTCCGAGGTGGAGCTGGCCCATATGGCCGCCGACCAGTTGGCGCAACAAGGCATCATGGCCGCCATTGTCTCCCTGCCCTCCTTCGAGCTCTTCGCGGCTCAGGATGCGGACTATCGGGAAGCCGTACTTGGCCACGCGCCCCGCATCGGCATCGAGGCCGCGCTGCGTATCGGCTGGGAAATGGTGTTGCGCCCTGACGACACCTTCATCGGCATGACGGGCTTCGGCGCCTCCGCCCCCGCACCTGAACTCTACCGGAAATTCGGCATCACCACGGATGCCATCGTCCTCGCGGCAAAGGAAGCGAAAAGAAAATGACCATCAGACTTGGCATCAACGGTTTCGGTCGTATCGGGCGCAACGTGCTGCGCGCCATCGTGGAATCTGGTCGCGACGATGTGGAGATCGTGGCCATCAACGATCTGGGATCGGTGGAAACCAACGCGCATCTTCTGCGGTTCGATTCTGTGGCCGGGCGTTTCCCCCATGAGGTCACCACCGGCCCGGACTGGATCGACGCCGGACGCGGCCGCATCAAGGTCACCGCGATCCGCAACCCCGAAGAACTGCCCTGGGCGGACGTGGATATCGCGCTGGAATGCACCGGCCTGTTCACGGACCGGGAAAAGGCTGCCCGGCACCTTCAGAATGGCTCCCGGCGCGTGCTGGTCTCCGCCCCGGCCAATGGAGCCGACAAGACGGTGGTCTATGGCGTCAACCATGACACGCTGACCGCTGAAGACATGGTGGTTTCGAACGGTTCCTGCACCACCAATTGCCTCAGCCCGGTGGCGCAGGTGCTGCACCAGACCATTGGCATCACACGCGGGATCATGACGACGATCCACTCCTACACCAACGATCAGCCTTCGCTCGATCAGGTCCACAAGGATCTGTATCGCGCCCGTGCGGCGGCGCTGTCGATGATCCCGACATCCACCGGCGCGGCCAAGGCGGTGGGGCTGGTGTTGCCGGAGCTGAAAGGCCGGCTCGATGGCTTCGCCATTCGCGTGCCCACCCCCAATGTCTCGGTTGTCGATCTGGTTTTTGAAGCCGCCCGAGACACCACCGCAGAGGAGATCAATGGCGCGATCCGCAAGGCAGCGGAAGGCCGGTTGCGCGGCGTTCTCGGCTTCACCGACCGGCCCAACGTCTCCTGCGATTTCAACCACGATCCCCATTCCTCGGTCTTCCATATGGACCAGACCAAGGTGATTGACGGGGGCCTGTGCCGGGTCATGTCCTGGTACGACAATGAGTGGGGCTTCGCCAACCGGATGCTCGACACCGCAGTTGTGATGGGGAGGCTGACATGATCCCCTCCGTCTGTGATCTTGATGTCGCGGGCCGCCGACTGGTCGTGCGGGCAGATCTGAACGTTCCCATGCAGGATGGGCAGGTCTCCGACAGCACCCGGATCGACCGTTTCGCCACCGGCATGAAAGCCTTGCTGGCCAATGGTGCGGCTCTGGTGATCCTCTCGCATTTCGGGCGCCCGAACGGGCAGGCCGATACGGCCTTCAGCCTGTCGCCCCTGCGGGAGTCGCTTGAGAATGCGCTGGGAGTACCCGTGACCTTCACGCGCCTGGAAGACGCGAAAGAGGCGGCCACACATTTGCGTCCGGGTTCCGCCCTGCTGGTGGAAAATCTGCGCTTCGACCCCGGCGAGGAGGCGAACTGCCTGCAACTTGCCCATCGTCTCGCGGCTCTGGGCGACATCTATGTGAATGATGCCTTCTCATGCGCCCACCGGGCCCATGCCTCCACGGAGGCGCTCGCCCGCATTCTGCCCTCAGCGGCCGGCCCGCTGATGGCAGAAGAAATCGCCGCCCTGCGCGCCGCCCTGGATGCACCGGCGCGCCCCTCGGCCGCCATTGTCGGAGGCTCCAAGATCTCCACCAAGATCGCGGTGCTGCGCCACCTTGTGAGCAAGGTGGACCATCTCATCATTGGTGGCGGCATGGCCAACACCTTCCTCTACGCACAGGGGCTGCCGGTGGGCAAATCCCTGCACGAGAAGGATCAGGCCGAAACCGTGCGGGATATTATCCGCCTCGCCCGCGTCTCCGGCTGCACCATTCACCTGCCCACGGATATCGTCGTGGCACGCGAGTTCCGCGCCGATGTCCCCACACAGAATCTGCCGGTCACGGAATGTCCTGCCGACGCCATGATTCTGGATGCCGGGCCGGATTCTGTCGCGGCCTTCCGGCAGGTGCTGGATGAGGCAGAAACGATCCTCTGGAACGGCCCGCTCGGTGCATTTGAGACCCCGCCCTTCCATCTGGGCACGGTGTCGCTTGCCCAACATGCCGCCGAACGGGTCCGCGCAGGAAATGCCGTCGCTGTTGCCGGCGGAGGAGACACTGTCGCGGCCCTGAACACGGCCGGCGTCACCGATGATTTCACCTATGTCTCAACGGCTGGAGGCGCGTTTCTGGAATGGCTGGAGGGACGAGAACTCCCCGGCATAGCGGCGCTGAAGCGCCACAGTGAAAGGGTTTGACATGGCACTTATCACCTTGCGGCAGCTGCTCGACCATGCGGCAGAGTATGGTTATGGCGTCCCTGCCTTCAACATCAACAATATGGAACAGGGCCTGGCCATCATGAAAGCGGCCAGCGCCTGCGATGCGCCGGTCATTCTGCAAGCCAGCAGGGGCGCGCGCGCCTATGCCGGAGACCTGATGCTGCGGCGCATGGTCGAGGCGATGGCCGAGACCTATCCCGATATTCCCATCTGCCTGCATCAGGACCATGGGAACAGTGAGGCCACCTGTCTCACTGCAATCCAGGCCGGGTTCACGTCTGTCATGATGGAC
This sequence comes from Haloleucobacter albus, assembly GCF_052492075.1. Classification (NCBI taxonomy): domain Bacteria; kingdom Pseudomonadati; phylum Pseudomonadota; class Alphaproteobacteria; order Hyphomicrobiales; family Xanthobacteraceae; genus Haloleucobacter; species Haloleucobacter albus. The sequence goes on along the minus strand of NZ_JBQWAS010000022.1, from coordinate 41,725 downwards.
GGCTCCCTTGAGGCCGACATGAAGACCCCGGCCTCTTATGAATACAATGTCGCCATTTCCGAGCGCGTGGTGCGGGCGGCCCATTGGGTTGGCGCTTCCGTGGAAGGTGAGCTGGGCGTACTCGGCTCGCTGGAAACCGGCGAAGGCGAGGCCGAAGACGGCCACGGCGCGGAAGGCAAGCTGGAACTCTCGCAGCTTCTGACCGACCCCGCCCAGGCTGAGGATTTCGTGGCCCGCACGGGTGTGGATGCTCTCGCCATTGCCTGCGGCACCTCCCATGGCGCCTACAAATTCTCGCGCAAGCCCGATGGCGAAATTCTGGCCATGTCGGTGATCGAGGAAATCCACCGCCGGCTCCCGAACACGCATCTGGTGATGCACGGCTCTTCCAGCGTGCCGCAGGAATTGCAGGACATCATCAACGCCCATGGTGGCGAAATGCCCCAGACCTTCGGCGTGCCTGTCGAGGAAATCGTCCGCGGCATTCGCCATGGCGTGCGCAAGGTGAATATCGACACCGACTGCCGCATGGCCATGACCGCCGAATTCCGCCGCATGGCGACGGACAACCCGCGCGAATTCGATCCGCGCAAATTCCTCAAGCCCGCGATGGATGCCATGGCGCAGCTCTGCCGCGAACGCTTCGAAGCCTTTGGCACGGCCGGAAACGCCTCGAAAATCAAGCCCATCCCGCTCGACGAGATGGCGAAGCGCTACGCATCCGGTGCCCTTGGGCCCACTTCATCCAACGCAAAGGCCGCCTGAAAGGAGCCAGTACCATGACTGCGACCAAGGAAATCAAGGGCAAGGAACGTTACCAGGCCGGCGTGCTGAAATACGCCGAAATGGGCTACTGGAACGGCGATTATGTGCCCAAGGATACGGACCTGCTCGCCCTGTTCCGCATCACGCCGCAAGATGGGGTGGACCCCATCGAAGCTGCGGCGGCTGTGGCGGGTGAAAGCTCCACAGCCACCTGGACGGTGGTGTGGACTGATCGCCTGACCGCCTGTGACCAGTACCGCGCCAAGGCTTATCGGGTGGACCCGGTGCCCGGCCGCCCCGGCGAATATTTCTGCTATGTCGCCTATGACCTCATTTTGTTTGAAGAAGGCTCGATCGCGAACCTCACCGCCTCCATCATCGGCAATGTGTTCAGCTTCAAGCCGCTGAAGGCCGCGCGTCTGGAAGACATGCGGATGCCGGTGGCCTATGTGAAGACCTTCAAGGGCCCGCCCACGGGTATTGTGGTGGAACGTGAGCGCCTGGACAAGTTCGGCCGGCCGCTTCTGGGCGCCACCACCAAACCCAAGCTCGGCCTTTCCGGCAAGAACTATGGGCGTGTGGTGTATGAGGGCCTCAAGGGCGGCCTCGACTTCATGAAGGACGATGAGAACATCAACTCTCAGCCCTTCATGCACTGGCGTGACCGCTTCCTCTACTGCATGGAAGCCGTGAACAAGGCCAGCGCCGAAAGCGGCGAGGTGAAGGGGCACTATCTCAACATCACCGCCGGCACGATGGAGGAAATGTACCGGCGCGCAGAATTCGCCAAGGAGCTGGGCTCGGTCATCGTGATGGTGGATCTGATCGTCGGCTGGACCGCGATCCAGTCCATCAGTGAATGGTGCCGCGCCAATGACATGCTTCTGCACATGCACCGCGCCGGCCATGGCACCTATACGCGCCAGAAGAACCATGGCGTCAGCTTCCGCGTTATCGCCAAGTGGCTGCGCCTTGCCGGTGTCGATCACCTCCATGCCGGCACCGCAGTGGGCAAGCTTGAGGGCGACCCGCTGACCGTGCAGGGCTACTACAATGTCTGCCGTGAACTGCACAACGAAGTGGACCTGCCGCGCGGCATCTTCTTCGAACAGGATTGGGCAGACCTGAAGAAAGTGATGCCCGTGGCCTCTGGCGGCATTCATGCCGGGCAGATGCACCAGCTTCTGGACCTGTTCGGCGATGACGTGGTGCTTCAGTTCGGCGGCGGCACCATCGGCCACCCCATGGGCATCCAGGCCGGCGCCACGGCAAACCGCGTGGCCCTGGAAGCCATGGTTCTGGCCCGCAATGAAGGCCGCGACATCAAGGCTGAAGGGCCCGAAATTCTGCGGGCCGCGGCAAAGTGGTGCAAGCCGCTGGAAGCCGCCCTCGATACCTGGGGCAACATCACCTTCAACTACACTTCCACCGACACGTCGGACTTCGTGCCGACGGCCGCCGTCAGCTGAGGATGACCGACATGCGCATAACTCAAGGTTGCTTCTCCTTCCTCCCGGATCTGACCGACGAGCAGATCCGGGCCCAGGTTGAATATTGCCTCGGCCGCGACTGGGCCGTGGGCGTCGAGTGGACCTATGACCCGCACCCTCGCAACACCTATTGGGAAATGTGGGGCAACCCCATGTTCGACCTGAAGGACGCCAAGGGCGTGATGATGGAGCTGGAAGAGTGCCGCAAGGCGCATCCGCAAGCCTATATCCGCTTCAACGCCTTCGATTCCATTCGCGGGTTCGAGACCGTGACGATGAGCTTCATCGTGAACCGCCCGGAGGTCGAACCCGACATCCGTACAATCCGGACGGAAGTTCAGGGTCGGTCCATGCACTACACCCACGAACTCCAGCGCTGACAAACCTTCCCCGGAGGCCTCACCGCCTCCGGGGAGCAACCGCGCCTTGCCGCAGGGAAGGAATGAGCACATGGACGGGGACATCTCCACCACCGTTGACCTGCACGCCGAATTTGAAAATGCCGGTGTGCGCGAGGTGCTTGACGAGCTTGACCGGGAATTGATCGGGCTTGCGCCTGTAAAGGCGCGTATTCGCGACACGGCCGCCTTCCTGCTGGTTGACCGGACCCGGCGTCAGCTGGGCCTGACACAGGACACACCAACCCTGCACATGTCTTTCACCGGCAATCCGGGAACAGGCAAAACCACTGTCGCGCTGAAAATGGCGGGTCTGCTGCACCGGCTGGGCTATGTGCGCAAGGGCCATCTTGTCAGCGTCACGCGGGATGACCTGGTTGGACAATATATTGGCCACACTGCACCCAAGACGAAAGAAGTACTGAAGAAAGCCATGGGCGGCGTGCTGTTCATTGATGAAGCCTACTATCTCTACCGCCCCGACAATGAGCGCGATTACGGGCAGGAAGCCATCGAGATTCTGCTACAGGTCATGGAAAACATGCGCGATGATCTGGTCGTGATCCTCGCGGGATATGCCGACCGGATGGACCGTTTCTTCCAGTCCAACCCCGGCTTCCGCTCACGTATTGCGCACCACATCGACTTTCCCGATTACACCAATGATGAGCTCCAGCGCATCGCCGGCACCATGCTGTCCACGCAGGGGTACCACCTCTCATCCCAGGCAGAAGAGGTGATGGGCCAGTATATCGAGGCACGACGTGACCAGCCCCATTTCGCCAATGCGCGCTCCATCCGCAATGCGCTGGATCGTGCACGCCTGCGGCAGGCCAGCCGCCTGTTCAACCACAAGGGGCCGGTGAACGCAGACATGCTGTCCACCATTGAGGCTGAAGACATTGCAACAAGCCGCGTCTTTTCGGGCGGGCTGAAGATTGGAGAACCGGCATGAATGAGCGCAAGATCCTGATCGCGCCCTCCATCCTCGCTGCGGATTTTGCCGCGCTGGGCGCAGAGTGCGCCGCCGTGGAAGCCCAGGGTGCGGATTGGATTCATGTCGATGTGATGGATGGCCACTATGTGCCCAACATCACCTTTGGCCCCGCGACCTGCGCCGCCATCCGCCCGCATATCTCCGGGGTGATGGATGTCCATCTGATGATCGCCCCGGTAGATGCCTATATCGAGGATTTCGCACGCGCCGGCGCCGATATCATCACCGCCCATCTGGAAGCCGGCCCGCATATTCACCGCACGCTTCAGGCCATTCGCGGCGCAGGCTGCAAGGCCGGGCTCGCCATCAATCCCGGCACCAGCCTGGATGATGTGGTGTATCTGCTCGATATGGTGGATCTCGTCTGCATCATGACGGTTAATCCCGGCTTTGGCGGGCAATCATTCATCCATGCGCAGGTGGAAAAAGTGCGACATCTGCGGGATTTCATTGGCGACCGGCCCGTGCATATTCAGGTCGATGGCGGCGTCACCCCGGAAACCGCCCCTCTTGTCGTCGAGGCCGGGGCCGATGTTCTGGTGGCGGGTTCGGCGGTGTTTCGCGGCGGCTCCATCACCAACCCCTCCGTATATGGAGACAATATTCGCGCCATTCGCACCTCCTTTGAAAGAGTGAGGTGCATGACATGAAGGCGCTGATCTTCGATATTGATGGCACGGTGGCTGAAACCGAAGAGCTGCATCGCGCCGCCTTCAACGCCGCCTTTCCGGCCTTTGACCTGAACTGGCACTGGGACAGGGAAACCTATCGCTCGCTTCTCACCACCACCGGCGGCAAGGAACGCATCTTTCGTCATGCCAATGAGACAGGCGCAGGCGCGGTTCCCGTTGCAGCTCTTCATGCGGAGAAAACCCGCCTGTTCACCCGCCTGATTGATGAGGGCATCACGCTGCGGCCGGGCATCGGGACATTGATGCAGGATGCGCGCGCGGCGGGACTGCGCCTCGCCGCCGCCACGACAACCAGCCCGGAAAATGTCGAGGCGCTCTGCCACGCAGCCTTCAATCTGCCGGCCTCGCAGGTCTTTGATGTCATTGCAGCCGGCGACATGGTGGCTGCCAAGAAACCCGCGCCGGATGTCTACATGCTGGCGCTCGACCTGCTGGGGCTGGCCCCGCATGAGGCCATCGCCTTCGAGGATTCCGCCAACGGGGTCAGGTCGGCACGGGAGGCCGGTCTGGCTGTCATCCTGTCACGCGGCTTCTATACGCTCCAGGAACCCATTGGCGAAGCAAGCCTCTGTGTAGACTGCTTCTCCGAGCTTGGCGGACTGGACGGCCTGACATCACGGCTGGAGGCACTGGCATGAATCTCATCTTTGATCTTGATGGCACACTGGTGGACAGCGCCAGCGACATTCGCACGGCCGTGAACATGGTGCTGGCGGATGCCGGATATCAAGGGCTGGAATTACCGCAGGTCCGCAGCTTCATCGGCGAGGGCACACAAACGCTGATCCGCCGCGTCATCGCCGCCGTCAATGCAGACGAACATGCGCTGGAACACTGGCACCGGTCCTTCATCCGGCATTATGAGGCGGTCATGCTGGATGAAACCAGCCCCTATCCCGGTGTAATGGATGCGCTGAAAACCCTGAGAAGCCATCAGGCGCGCATGGTCATCTGCACCAACAAGCCGGAGCGGCCGGCGCGGGCCATACTGTCCGCAACCGGGCTTGCGCCGCTGTTTGATGGCGTGGTGGGCGGGGATACGCTGGCGCAGCGCAAACCTTCGCCAGAACCTGTTTTCCACGCCAGATCCCTGCTTGGCGACGGGCCGGTATTTTTCGTCGGTGACAGTGAAATTGACGCCGCCGCGGCACACGCTGCCGGCATTCCTCTTTTGCTGTTCACCCAAGGCTACCGCAAGTCGCCACTGGAAGCGCTGCCCCACCAGGCCGCATTCGACCATTTTTCCGCGCTTCCCCATCTGGTTGAAGCTCGGCTTCCGGCCTGAGAAACAAACATCCGGCCGGATGAACAGCCGGTGCCCGCACCGGAACGCCACGCAGAGAAGAGGATTTTCCCCTTCCAATATTCGGAACATCTGTGCCGACCCGGCCATCTGGGAAAGAACGCCATGGTCATCCACCGCAATCGCAGGGCGAAGATCGTCGCCACGGTCGGCCCCGCCTCCGCCGCGCCGGATATGTTGAAAGCGCTGTTTCTCGCCGGCGTTGATACATTCCGCCTCAATTTCAGCCACGGCACCCATGAGGGCCACGCCGAAATTGTGCGTCACATCCGTGCGCTTGAGCAGGAGATGAATGCCCCCATCGGCATTTTGCAGGATCTGCAAGGGCCAAAAATCCGCATTGGCCTTCTTGCAGAAGGCTCCCTTCATCTGGAAACAGGCGAGCGTATCCGCTTCGTGCAGCCCGATGAGCCCGGACAGGCAGGGGCCGGAAAAGACCGGATTCCCCTGCCCCACCCGGAAATATTCGCGGCTGTCTCTCCCGGTGATGACCTGCTGATTGATGATGGACGCGTGCGCGTCACCGTGCGCGCCGTCACCAGCCGTGAGATCGAGGCAGAAGTGATGACCGCAGGCGTCATCTCCAACCGCAAGGGCGTCAATGTGCCCGGCGCTGTCCTCAACATCTCCCCCCTGACAGCCAAGGACAGGGAGGATCTTGCCTTCGGTCTGGAACTGGGCGTGGACTGGATCGCCCTCTCCTTCGTGCAGAAGCCCGCAGACATGCTGGAGGCGCGTGCCCTGATCGGGGATCATGCCGGGCTTGTGGCCAAGATCGAAAAGCCCTCCGCGCTGCAACATATCCACGACATCATCCGCCTCTCGGATGCGGTGATGGTTGCCCGTGGCGATCTGGGCGTGGAAATCCCGCCCGAAGATGTGCCCGGCCGGCAGAAGGAGATCATCCGTGCCTGTCGTTTGGCTGTCAAACCCGTGATTGTCGCCACCCAGATGCTGGATTCGATGATAAGCTCGCCCTCTCCCACGCGAGCGGAAGCCTCGGACGTTGCCGGTGCCATCTATGATGGAGCCGACGCCGTGATGCTTTCGGCGGAATCGGCCGCCGGCCAATATCCCGTCGAAGCCGTGCAGATGATGGACAGGATCATCGAAAAAACCGAGCATCACAGCCATTATCGCCTCATTCTGGCGGCCACCGAGCCCGACAGCGTTGAAACGCCCCCTCATGCTGTCGCCAATGCGGCGGCCGATGTGGCCTGCTCCATCGGGGCGGCGGCCATCGTGGCCTATACGGCAAGCGGGGCCACGGCCTCGCGTATCGCGCGCAAACGCCCGCCCGTACCGATCCTCGCCATGACGCATTCAAAGCTTGTCGCCCGCAAACTCTGCCTGCTCTGGGGGGCCATCAGCCTGCCTTCACCCGATGCCGGCAGTTATGACCAGGCAATCGCAGCCGCCCGCTCCGCCGTTGTGACAACCGGACTGGCAACGGTTGGGGATCATGTGGTGGCAGTTTCCGGCATTCCCTTCGGGGCATCCGGGAACACCAACAATCTCAGAGTCATCAAGATCCGGCCGGCCTGACAGGCTTGCGGCGGAATGAGCGCAGGGAACAGAACCCCATGGAGCAGGCGCAAGGGCCGGCTCCATGGACTGAGCGACATGACCGGCCGGAGTGTGGCCAAAGGGATGCACCCTATACTTTCCGCTACCCCGTTAACCTTCCATTAACTGCGGTGCGGGAGGAGTCACATTCGCGCCTGCCCTCTGGCATGGCCTGTGCCTTCCCGCTTCCGGTGGCCATGTGGAAGGTAAATGAAGAACGCCGCCAAAGGATGCGACCGCATGGTCTCTTCCGCCCGCCCAGACGGGATGCCCACAGCCGTGGCATCCCCCTCCGGCTCTGCCCATCCGCATGGCGGTGGCAGACAGGGGGCGGACTCCATCCTGAACCCTGCCCCCTCAAACCCTGCCCCGGATCAGCCCCCCCGCACAGCGCCCTCCGGGCTGATCCGCCTGTTGCCGCTGGTTCTGGCGCCATCTGCGCTCATTCTGCTGTTGGTGGAAGGGTTCGGCATGGCGCTCTTTCCGGCAGCGACCATAGGCGGGTTCACCGCTCTGCTGCTGACGCTTGCCGGGTTGGTGGTGCGCAACCGGCAATTGGCCCGCGCACTTCAGCAGGTGGAAGAACAGGCCCGCGCCGCACAGGCCGCACATTTGCAGGCCACGGCTGAAAGCCAGAGCAAATCCCGTTTTCTGGCGGAGATGAGCCATGAGTTGCGCACCCCGCTCAACACGGTGATGGGCTTTTCCGAGATGATGGCGCAAGAAGTGCTCGGCCCCCACAGCATGCCGGCCTATGCGGGTTATGCGCGGGATATTCACGCCTCCGGCCGTCATTTGTTGTCACTGGCAGACGATCTGCTGGATCTGGCGCGCATCGAAAGCGGCCATCGCATTTTGCTGGAAACGCCGGTGCGGCTGGATCATCTGGGGCAGGATTGCCTGACCATGATGCAGCCCGAAGCCAGCCGTCGCCAGCTTCACCTCGCGCCGGCGCTGGAAGCGGTGCAGATCTGGGGGGATGAGCGCGCCCTGCGACAGATTGCGCTCAACCTTCTGGCCAATGCGGTGAAATTCACCCCAAGTGGAGGTGAAGTGCGGCTGGAAGCCGGCATTGGGCCGGATGGCGTGCCGCACCTGGCAGTGGCCGATACCGGGCCGGGCATCAGCACCGGAGAATTACCGCTGGAAACCGCCCACCACCGCGACAGCCGGCTGGATGTCACCACCGGTCGCGGGGCCGGGCTGGGGCTGGCCATTGTGCGAGGTCTGGCCCAGCTTCATGGTGGAGATTTTGCGCTGCTACGCCGCATGGGCGGCGGCACACGGGCGCGCGTGCGCCTGCCCGCCAGCCGGGTGATGCCGCTGGCTCCAGCTTTCAGCACCCGTTCTGAAAAACAGATGATGGCCTCCAGAGCCATCGCCTGACGGCAAAACAGGGCGAAGGAGGCTCCCCCGCCCTGCGTAGCTGCTTTTTCAGCCTTCTTCCGAAACGCCCGCCTCGGCAAAGGTCGCCATGCCGCGATGGCAGGCCAGAGCCGCCTTGATGACACCAATGGCCACCGCCGCACCAGAACCTTCACCCAGACGCATGCCAAGATCCAGAATCGGCTCCAGCCCCAGCCGCTGCAACAGGCCGCGATGAGCTGGCTCGGACGAGACATGCCCGGCCAGACAATGGTCGAGAGCGGATGAATCCATTGCGTGCAGCACGGCGGCTGCGGCTGTCACCACATAGCCGTCCAGCACCACCGGCACCTTCTCATGGCGCGCAGCCAGAATCGCCCCGGCAATGGCGGCCAGTTCGCGCCCACCCACCCGGCGCAGCACCTCCAGCGGATCATCCAGATGGCCGGCATTCAGCGCCACGGCATCGCGCACGGCGGCAATCTTGCGCTCCAGCGATGGCCCGGTGGAACCCGTACCCGGCCCCACCCAGTCTTCAGCCTTGCCACCATAAAGTCCATGGCAGATGGCTGCGGCGATGGTGGTATTGCCAATGCCCATTTCACCCAGGCACAAAAGATCCGATCCACCGGCAATGGCCTCCATGCCGAAGGCCATGGTGGCGGCGCAAGCCTTTTCATCCATGGCCGGCTCCTGGGTGATATCCGGCGTGGGATGATCCAGCGCCAGATCAAACACCCGCAAACCGGCATCGAAGGTGGCGCAGATCTGGTTTACGGCGGCCTTGCCAGCGGTGAAGGTGGCCATCATCTGGTGCGTCACCTCGCCCGGATAGGGCGAAACACCACGTGCGGCAACGCCATGGGTTCCGGCGAACACCGCCACCATGGGCCGGTTGATGGTGGGCATGGAATTGCCCTGCCATGCGGCCAGATGCTCGGCTATGGTTTCCAGCCGGCCCAGCGCGCCCAGCGGCTTCACCAGCTTTTCCTGTCGCGCCCGCACGGCCTCTGCCGCCCCCTCGCTGGGGCCGGGCATGGTGGCGACAAGCTGGCGGATATCATCAAAAGGCGCACTGTTTTCAGGAGGGAACATGTGGGTCTCCGGGGCAACCGGGCAGAGCAACCGGCTCAGGATTATGCTGCGCTGCATAGACCTTTTAGCGCCGGGGTGAAACCTTTCCAGCCCGCATCAGCCGCAACGCGCTCCTGAAGACAGAACGGGCGCCACGGCCTCATGGTTCACCCATAGCCCGGCGCCCGTCGAAATGGCCAGCCGGAGAAGATCCGGCCAGTGAAGAAAATCAGTCCTTCGGAGGCTGAGCCACTGCGGCCTGCGTCAGCGTATGGCCAAGCGTTACGCCAGGTGCGCCACCAAGTGCGCCACCAAGTGCGCCACCAGCTGCACCACCTTCCACCAGGGCATCCGCACCTTGTCGCCGTTCTTCCCGGCTGCGCAGACGTTCACTCTGAATGGCATAGAGGCCGGAACTCACCACAAGCGTCATACCCACGGCGGTCCACTGATCCAGCGTTTCACCAAACACGAAAAAGCCCGAGACCAGGGCACCGAACACCAGCAGGTAACGCAACGGCGAAACCGCCACCACAGGCGCGTTGCGGAAAGCATAGACCAGCGCCAGCGTGCCGCTGGCAAAGGTAAAAGCCGCCCCCACAATATAAGCCAGAGTCGAGGCCGAAGGCATTTGCCACTCTTCCCACGCCCCCATGCCAATGCCCGTAAGGGTAAGCGTAATCGCTGCCGAGAACGTCACCACCGTGCCGGGAATTTCCATACCGATGCCACGGGTGGTGATATCCCGCATGGAGCCCAGCGCCGCAGCCAACAGCGGCAGAAGGGCCATGATGGAGAAGCTGGCCGGGTCTGGCCGCATCACCACCACCGCCCCGGCGAACCCCACCAGAACGGCGCACCAGCCCTTCCAACTCACCTTCTCGCCCAGAAGCGGCACCGCCAGCGCCGTGGTGATGAGAGGAGCCGCCAGATAAATGGTTGTGGTGGCGGCAATGGGCATCACCGCAAGGGCGGCCACATAGCTCACGCTGGTGAGGGAATCGAGCATGGAGCGCGAGAACACCCGCGGACGGAAAGCATGGAACAGCACACGGGCATGACCCGCATGCACAATCACCGCCAGAATCAACAAGGCGGACAGGAACGAGCGCATGGCCATCGCCTCGCCAATCGGCAATTCCTGCACGGTCAGCTTCAGCAGTGTGTCATTGGTGATGAACAGGCCCATGGCCAGCACCATGGCGGCAATGCCACGCACCGCCATGATTGAAGCCAACATGCGGTTGAGAACAGGAATCATCTCACACCTCCCCGCATGTCTGCCGGAACCCGGCCACACGGACACCAGCCTCATGGATAAGAGCCATAGCAGCGCCTTCAGCCCCGCATGCCCACAGGCGCCGCAGCGCCGTTGCAGGCAGCAAAACGGATGCAAACGCGCTCCCGCGCGCAGAACTCGTCACGTCAGCCTCGTGAAAAAGGAATACGCCGCAGAAGCGGGCATTCATCACAGATCAGGGATGTTCGATGTCGCGTCGCGGGATTGGACCCGGCAGCACGGCCGGAGCCTTGGCCCAGACACATATTGCCGGCAGCCGCGATGGCTGCATCGGCGCTGCTCATAGCCCATCTTTTCAGAAAGCTGGAACGCGGAAAATGGAGAGCTCGTCAGCGAAGAATGCATGGCGTGCATAGCCCGGCCACCATGCCGCCACAATGCACGCAGCCATCAGGCTTTGCGGCGAAACAATATGGCGAAATCGGGAATGTGGACCTGCGGGCATGGTGAACAGATGCTTGCCACCCGCATGGCCCCTGCCTTGCCATCCCTCAGCCGCCCGTGGTGCTCATATGCCGCTTCACCGCCGGGGCCTGCCCCAGTCGGTTGATGACGAAATCGTGCCCTTTTGGCTTGATGCGCATGCCCTCATCCAGCGCCTGATGCAGCAAGGTATCATCCGCGCTGGCCCGCAACGGCGCGCGCAGGTCCACCGCATCCTCCTGCCCGAGGCACAGATAGAGCGTGCCGGTGCAGGTGACGCGCACACGGTTGCAGCTTTCGCAGAAATTATGGGTGAGCGGTGTGATGAAACCCAGCCGTCCGCCGGTTTCGGCCACATCCATATAGCGCGCCGGCCCACCCGTAACATGGCTGCTGGGGCTTAGCGTGTAACGCTGCGCCAGCCTGTCGCGCACCTGGGACAGCGGCAAATACTGATCCAGCCGCTCCTCTTCCACATCGCCCAGCGGCATCACCTCAATCAGGCACAGATCATGCCCTTCGCCATGGGCCCATTCCATGAGGGAGCCCAGCTCATCCTCATTGATCCCCTTCAGGGCGACGGCGTTGATCTTGACCTGGATGCCTGCCGCACGCGCCGCCGCGATGCCTTCCAGCACCTTTTCCAGATCACCCCTGCGGGTGAGCGCACGGAACTTGTCGGCGTCCAGCGTATCGAGCGAGACATTCACCCGGCGCACGCCGCAATCGGCCAGCTCATCGGCGAACAGGGCCAGACGTGAGCCATTGGTGGTCAGCGTCAGTTCTTCCAGCTTGCCGCTGTCGAGATGCCGGGAGAGATTGCGAAACAGGCTCATGACATTGCGGCGCACCAGCGGTTCTCCGCCCGTCAGCCGCAGCTTGCGCACCCCGCGCAGCACAAAGGCGCTGCATAGCCTGTCCAGCTCCTCAAGGGTCAGCAACTCCTGCCGGGGCAGGAAGGTCATGTGCTCGGACATGCAATAGCTACAACGAAAATCGCAGCGATCCGTCAGGGAGACGCGCAAATAAGTGACATGGCGCATGAAGCCATCCACCAGCGGGCCTGCCGCACGGGCAGCCATTGCGCCGGGCCGGTCGGCCAGATCCGCCACGCGGCCAGCCGCAGCTTCCAGAGTGGGCACAATGTTCCTCACCACCTTGCTCACCTCTTGCCTCTGGCGTTTCCCCAGATTCGCCTTCCGTACCGGCGCCGCGCTTGATGCCCCAGCGGCCCTGCGCGATCTTCAAGCCCTGTGCTTTATACTTTAAGACTATAAGCCATGAACAGGCCAGCCCGCCTGTCGCACAGGAGCCAGATATGCCGGAGCAGACCTCAACCGATCTGTGGCCCACCGAGGTGCGTTTGCCGGAAGGCCGCGACGCACTCATCATCAGCTTTGAAAATGGCGCACGGTTTGAATTGCCGGCCGAATATCTACGGGTGGAAAGCCCCTCAGCCGAGGTGCAGGGTCACGCCCCGCACGAGAAGAAGATTGTGCCCGGCAAGCGCCATGTGCGCATTTCCGCCGTAGAGCCGGTGGGCAATTACGCCCTGCGCATTGTTTTTGATGATGGCCACAATACCGGCATCTACCCCTGGGACACGCTGCACAGCTATGGTCTGGAGCAGGATAAGAAATTCGCGGCCTATCTGAAGGCGCTGGAAGAGCGCGGCCTCTCACGCGAATGAAAGACCGCACCTGAAGGCCCTCCACCAAGGCTGGAGGGCCTTCAGCTCAGCCCGCCGATAAAACCGTCCTCCGTCACGAAAATATTGTGCGCGGCGGGCACGGAAGGCAGGCCCGGCATGGTCATGATGTTTCCCGTCAACGCCACCACGAAGCCTGCACCGGCGGAAAGCCGTACATCGCGCACCGGCAGCACATGGCCGCTGGGCGCGTTGCGCACCTTTGGATCAGCCGAGAAGGAATATTGCGTCTTGGCGATGCAGACCGGCAAATGGCCGAAACCTTCGGCCTCATAATCGCGCAGCTTTGTCAGTGCGGTGGCGGAAAAATCCACCTGCCCGGCATGATATATCTCGCGGGCAATGGTTTCGATCTTCTGCGTCAGGGGCAGTTCATCGGCATAGAGGGTGTGGAAGGCCGAGGGCTTTTGCGTCAGCGCCATCACCTTGTGGGCGAGCCCTTCCGCCCCTGCGCCACCATCGGCCCAATGGGTGCACAATTCCACATCCACGCCAAGAGACGCCATCTCGGCACGCACGGCTTCGATCTCATCATCAGTATCGGAGAGGAAACGGTTCAGCGCCACCACCACCGGCAGGCCGAACTTGCCCATATTCTCCACATGGCGCTTGAGATTCTGCGTGCCGGCGACAACCGCCGCCACATCTTCCTCCACCAGTTCCTTCAGGCCCACCCCGCCGTGCATCTTCAGCGCGCGGATAGTGGCCACCACCACGGCGGCGGAGGGCGCAAGCCCGGCCTGCCTGCATTTGATATCCAGAAACTTCTCGGCGCCCAGATCCGCGCCGAAACCGGCCTCGGTCACCACATAATCAGCCATGGCGAGAGCGCTTTTCGTCGCCACCACGCTGTTGCAGCCATGGGCGATATTAGCGAAAGGCCCGCCATGCACCAGAGCCGGCGTACCTTCCAGAGTCTGCACGATATTGGGCTGGAAGGCATCGCGCAGCAGCGCCACCATCGCGCCGATAGCTTCCAGTTCCTGCGCCTGCACCATGCGCTTGCCGCGGGTAAGGCCCACCACCATGCGCGACAGGCGGGCTTCCAGATTAGCCAGATTTTCCGCCAGGCAAAAAATGGCCATGACCTCGCTGGCCACCGTGATATCGAACCCGTCCTCCCGCGGGAAACCATTGGCTGGCCCGCCCAGCCCCACCGTGATGGACCGCAGAGCGCGATCATTCAGATCCATCACCCGCCGCCAGGCAATGCGCCGCGCATCCAGATCCAGCCTGTTGCCCCAGTTAATGTGATTGTCGATCAGCGCCGAGAGCAGGTTATGGGCGGTGGAGATGGCGTGAATATCGCCGGTGAAATGCAGGTTGATATCCTGCATGGGAATGATCTGCGCATGTCCTCCGCCGGTCGCCCCGCCCTTTGCACCGAACACCGGGCCGAGGGAAGGCTCACGCAGGCATATGGCCGTGCGCGCGCCCAGCCGCGACAGCGCATCGCCCAGGCCGATGGTGGTGGTGGTCTTGCCCTCGCCCGCCGGCGTGGGGCTGATGGCTGTGACCAGAACCAGCTTGCCCGCCTCGCGGTCCGCCGCTCCGGCCAGGGCATTCACATATTCCAGTGCCAGCTTGGCCTTGCAGGGCCCATGCCGATAGAGCGCCTGCGCCGGAATGGAGAGCCGCGCCGCCACCTCCTCAATGGGCCGGGGCGTCACCCGTGCGGCAATGGCCACGTCAGAGTTTGGATCAATCGGGCGGGCGGTCTTCTGGCTCATGCGGCACATTCCCCTGGAGGGCCCTCTGGAGGTTCCACTGGTATTCGTTCCTGCACGACTTAGTGCCCGCCTCAGAGAGATGAAACCTTGGAAGTGGCAAATGCCCGAAATTCAGACGACGCGCACCAAAGAACCGGCCAAACAGGCCATGACCGGAGGGCCGTATGCGATTAAACTCTCCTTGCGGTCTGGAGTGCACGAGCTGCCCCGCGCGCTTTCCGGCCCTATCTGTCTGCGGACACAGGGGGAATGCACCATGCGCATCTGCGATTCGCATTTGATCAGGAGAAGATTGCCACGCGGCCTTCTGGCGGCAGTGGCTCTGGCCGGCGGGCTGCTCGCCCTTTCCGGCCCTCTTTCACAACCGGCCGAAGCACAGGAACTGAGCCAGCTCTCCTGCCGGGCCTTGTGGTATCAGCGCAACGCCATCTATGCCCAGCGCGGATACTGCTTCAAGACAGCAGACGCCATCGCCACCTTTGGCCCCTGCTGTTTTCCGCCCTATGGCAAGCTGACCCGCGAAGAACAGCGCTATGTGGAACAGGTGCGCTATTGGGAAGCCCGCAAAGGCTGCCGATAGCCCCGCGCAGCGGGCCTGATTCTAAAAAAGTCGGGCGTGAGGGCAAGTTCTCAGCCCAACCTGCCCGCGACATGTGGTCCCGCATGGCTCATGCGGGACCATTCATCTTAGCCACCCCCATCACGGTATCAAAACACCTCCACATCGTTCCCTTCCGCCAGATTTATGCATGTGGCGGCGGGCGAAACGATGCTTCAAACTGTTGTGTGCCGGCTCTTTTGCATGTCTTCCAAAGTGTCGCACCAGACATATTGACACAGGCAAAAGCAGGTACAGCCCACTGCTTGCAACTGCGCCCGGATGACGCAGTAAATCCAGCCTGAGGCCAAGCATTTGTGGCGCATTCTGTCACATGCGTCTGAAAGTCACCAAGCATAGGCAGGGCTTCCGGCGTTATGCCTTGCGCCAGAGTTGGCGCGCCCGGCCCCACAGCCTTCCCGGCCAATTGCGACTTTTCAATGAAGCCGCGTCATCTGCGGCGCATGAGGCAAACCGAGTTGCGTGTGTCTGGACGGTTTTCCGCGCCCGCGCGCCGACGCACGATGCCCCGAGGCATCGAAGGAGAGATTTGATGATCGATGAAACCTTCGTCGAGCTTTCACGATGGCAGTTTGCTGCCGTCGCGATGTACCACTTCATCTTCGTGCCACTGACACTTGGCCTGATCTGGATCCTCTTCATCATGGAGTCGGTCTATGTGATGACCGGCAAGGAGATTTACCGCGACATGTCGCGGTTCTGGACCAAGCTGTTCGCCATCAACTTTGCGCTGGGCGTCACGACCGGCCTGACGATGGAGTTCCAGTTCGGCACCAACTGGGCCTATTACTCGCACTATGTGGGCGATGTGTTTGGCGCCCCGCTGGCCATTGAGGGCCTGATGGCCTTCTTCCTTGAATCCACCTTTGTCGGCCTGCTTTTGCTGGGGCGAGACAGGATGAGCAAGCAAGCCTATCTGGGTGTTGTCTTCCTCACGGCTTTGGGCACCAATCTTTCCGCACTGTGGATTCTGGTCGCCAATGCCTGGATGCAGAACCCGGTGGGTGCTGAATTCTCAGCCGAAACCATGCGCATGGAGATGACGGACTTCTTCGCCGTGGTGTTCAACCCTGTAGCGCAGGTGAAATTCATTCACACCACCGCGGCCGGTTATGTCACTGCCTCCATGTTCGTCATCGGCATTTCCTCCTGGTACATCCTGAAGGGGCGGGATCTGGCCTTCGCCAAGCGGTCCTTCGCGGTGGCTGCCGGCTTTGGCGTGGCGGCGGCGCTGGCCGTCATCGTGCTGGGCGATGAAAGCGGCTATGAACTGGGTGATGTGCAGAAGGTGAAGCTCGCCGCCATTGAGGCCGAGTGGAAGACCGAGCACGCCCCCGCCGCCTTCACCCTGTTCGGCATGCCCGACCAGGACGATATGGAGACGGATTATGCCATCCGCATTCCGTGGGCCATGGGTCTGATCGCCACTCGTTCGCTCGACAAGCAGGTGACGGGCCTTGAAGACCTCATTCAGCAACATGAAGTGCGCATTCGCTCCGGCATGACGGCTTATGGCGCACTGGAGGCTATTCGCAGTGGCGACGCCTCCCCCGAGACCCGCGCCACCTTCGAGGCGCACAAGAAGGATCTTGGCTATGGCCTGCTGCTGAAGCGCTATGTGGAGAACCCTGTCAACGCCACGCCCGAACAGGTGGTGCTGGCCGCGAAGGACTCCATTCCGCAGGTGCCCTATCTGTTCTGGAGCTTCCGCATCATGGTCGGCCTTGGCTTCCTGATGCTGGGCTACTTCCTGGCCTCCTTCTACTTCCTGGCCAAGGGCACGCTGGACCGTCAGCGCTGGCTGCTGCGCATTCTGGTGTGGTCCATCCCCCTGCCCTGGATCGCGGCGGAAATGGGCTGGTTCGTGGCCGAGTTCGGCCGTCAACCCTGGGCTATCGGTGAAGTGCTGCCGACCTTCCTGGCGACATCCGCGCTCACCAGCGAGGCCATCATCACCTCCATGGCGGGCTATCTCATCTTCTATTCCGTTCTGCTGGTGATCGAGATCTTCCTCATGTTCCGCTTCGCCCGTCTGGGGCCCAGCTCTCTGCATACGGGCCGCTACCACCACGAGAAGCAGGCGCAGCTTGCCTCTCAGCCCGCCGAATGAACCCGAACACCTGAAAGGACCGAGCCATGCTCGATTACGAAACCTTGAGACTGGTGTGGTGGGTGCTGGTTGGCACGCTCCTCATCGGCTTCGCCATCGCCGATGGCATGGATATGGGGGTGGGCACGCTGCTGCCCTTCCTCGGCAAGAATGACACCGAGCGGCGGGTCATCATCAATACGGTGGGCCCGCACTGGGATGGCAACCAGGTGTGGCTCATCACCGCCGGCGGCGCCATTTTCGCCGCATGGCCGGCTGTGTATGCGGCGGCCTTCTCCGGCTTCTATCTGGCCATGCTGGTGGTGCTGATGGCGCTGTTCCTGCGGCCGGTGGGCTTCGATTACCGCTCCAAGATCGAAGACCCGCGCTGGCGCAATGCGTGGGACTGGGGCCTGTTTGCAGGTGGCCTTGTGCCGGCGCTGATTTTCGGCGTGGCCTTCGGCAACATCCTGCAAGGCGTGCCCTTCCATCTCGACAGCTTCCTGAAGCCGCATTACGGGGCCAACTTCTTCTGGGCGCTCATCGGGCTGCTGAACCCGTTCGCGCTGCTGGCCGGCATCATCAGCGTCATCATGCTGGTGATCCATGGTGCGACCTGGATTCAGTTGCGCACGGAAGGCCAGATTGCCGCCCGCGCCCGCACGGTGACAAGCTGGTTCGCCCCGCTGCTCACCCTTCTGTTCGCGCTGGCCGGCGTGTGGGTGTGGATGGGCATTGATGGCTACCGCATCGTCTCCCAGCCACCGCTGACCGCGCTGCCCAATCCGCTGGCCAAGGAAGTGGTGCGCGAGCCGGGCGCATGGCTGGAGATCTACCGCACCATGCCCATCTCCATGCTGGTGCCGGCCATCGGCCTTGGCGCTCCGCTTGTGGTGTGGCTGCTGACGCGGGCGCGCCTGCCGGGGCTGGCCTATGTGTTCAGCGCACTGACGCTGGTGGGCATCATCGGCACGGCGGGGCTCTCCATGTTCCCCTTCATCATGCCCTCCACCACCAGCCTGAATTCCAGCCTCACCATCTGGGATGCCGCCTCCAGCGCTCTGACGCTGAAGGTGATGCTGGGTGCGGTGGTGATCTTCCTTCCCATCGTGCTGCTCTACACCCTGTGGTGCTACTACAAGATGTGGGGAAAGGTGACGGTAGAAGACATCGAGAGCCGCAAGCATCAGGCTTACTGAGCCCGGCCTGACCTGTACAAACCCGGCCCCGCGCGCCTTTTGCCCGCGGGGCGTCACATGGCCTGCCGCATGGTGCGGCGGCCAGCACCGCGCCCGAATGACGCACAGCTTATCGCATCGGGCTCTTGACCACAGTGAAGGAGACGGAAACATGTGGTATTTCGCATGGGTCCTGGGTGTGGCGGCAGCCCTTTCCCTGGGCATCATCAATGTCATGTGGTTTGAATTCCAGAATGAATTCGACGCGGAAGACGGGAGCAGCCCTGCCCCCTGATCCCGTTCTGACCCCGGGGAGGCAAGACCATCACAACCGACCGTGAGCCTGATCCAAGGCCTGATCGCAAGCGTTTGTCGGCCTTCCTGTCCCGGTTTCGCAAGTCGGCGCAACGCGACCTGCGCATGACCATGACCTTTTCCATGGTCACCGGGCTTCTCATCATCGTCCAGGCGCTGCTGGTGGCGCGCATCCTCAACGGGGTGGTGTTCAACCAGCAGCCGCTTTCCGCCTTCACGCTGGAACTCTCCGGCCTTGTCGGCGCGATTGCACTGCGCTTCGGCTCAGTGTGGGCAACAGACCGTTTCGGCTTTTCCGCCGCCACGCGGGTGATGCGCGCCATGCGCGCCCAGCTTCTGGACCAGGTGGAAAAAATCGGCCCCGTGGGCCTGGCCGAAACCCGCACCGGCGAAACCGTCGCCGCGCTTTCCGATGGTGTGCGGGCGGTAGAGCCCTATTATTCCAAATATATTCCCGCCTCGGTTCTGGCTGTGGTGCTGCCGGTCGCCATTCTCATCGTGGTGTTCCCGCTTGACTGGATTTCCGGCCTCACCTTCCTTGTCACCGCCCCGCTCATTCCCCTGTTCATGATTATCATCGGCAAGGGGGCCGAAGCGCTGAACCAGAAGCAGTGGCGACGCATGGCCCGCATGTCCGGCCATCTTCTGGATGCGGTGCAGGGGCTGGCCACGCTGAAGGCCTTCAACGCCGCCAACCGCATGGCGAAGGACGTCGCCCGCGCGGCTGATGGCTACCGGCGAGACACCATGCGCGTGCTGCGCGTGGCCTTTCTTTCCTCGCTGGTGCTGGAATTCTTCGCCACCGTCTCCATCGCCATGGTGGCTGTCTTCATCGGCTTCCGGCTGATGTGGGGGGAGATGACCTATTTTGACGGCCTGTTCATTCTGCTGCTGGCCCCGGAATTCTACGCGCCGCTGCGCGCCATGGGCACGGCCTATCACGCCCGCATGGAAGCGATTGGCGCGGCCGAGCGCATGGTGGTGCTGGAGGATGCCCCCCATTATGCCGAAGCAGGCGGCGACACCCCCCTGCCCTCACCGGACAGGATCGAGATTCGCTTCGAGGATGTGCACCTCACATTCCCCGATGGCCGCACCGCGCTGAACGGCATCAACCTCACCGTTCCGGCGGGCATGACCGTGGCGCTGGTGGGCCCTTCCGGCGCGGGCAAATCTTCCATCCTCAATCTGGTTCTGGGCTTCGTGAAGCCCACATCCGGGCGGGTTCTGGTGAATGGCGTGCCCATGAGCGAGCTGGACATCAAGGCATGGCGCGCTCATATGGGCTATGTGTCACAGCGCCCGCGCCTGATTGTGGGTACGCTGGCCACCAATCTCGCCCCTGGCGAAGAAAGGCCCGACCGCGCCCGGCTGGAAGATGCCGTGGCGAAGGCAGGGCTGGCCGATGTGGTGGCGCGCGTGCCCGGCGGGCTGGATGGCGCGCTGGGTGAAGCCGGCGCCGGGCTTTCCGGTGGCGAAGGTCACCGTCTCGCCGTGGCCCGCGCCTTCTACCGCGATGCGCCGATGATCGTTCTCGACGAACCCACCGCCCATCTCGACCATGAGAGCGAAGCGCGGGTTCACGCCGCATTGTCTCAACTTCTGCCGGGCCGCACCGGGCTTGTAGCCGCCCATCGTCTGGCCAGCATTACCCATGCCGGGCAGATTGTGGTTCTGAATGAAGGGCTGATCGCCGAAAACGGCGACCATGACAGCCTGATGGCCGCCAACGGGCTCTATGCCCGCCTTGTGCATACCGGCGCGGCACCGGAATGGGAGGTCGCACAATGAAAGACCTGATGCGCCTTCTGCGCCTGATGCGCCCCCATGGGTGGTGGATGGTGCTGGCCATTGTTGTCTCGGCCCTCGCCACTCTCTCCCATATTGCGCTCATGGCCACATCCGGCTGGTTCATCACCGCCATGGGGCTGGCGGGCCTCACGGGCGTGACCATCAATTATTTCACGCCCGCAGCCCTTATTCGCGGCTTCGCCATGGCCCGCACCGGCGGGCGTTATGTGGAACGCATTGTGGGCCATGAAGCGACGCTGAAATTCGTCGCCAGCCTGCGGCCCTGGTTCTTCGAGCGCCTCACCCCGCTGGCCCCCGCCGCCATTGAGGACCAGCGCAGCGGAGACCTTCTCACCCGCCTGAAAGGGGATATTGACCGGCTGGAATTCGCCTTCCTGCGCATCATCTCTCCGGGTGTAGCGGGGCTTCTGGTGCTGATTGTCGGCCTTTTGTTCGTGGCCGGGCATGACGGGGCCATCGCCCTCATGCTGCTCATCACCACCTTTGCCGCCGGGGCCGGACTGCCGCTTCTCATCTATCGCCTCGGCGCGCCGGCGGCCCGGCAGGTCACGGCCCGTTCAGCCGAGCTGAACGCCCATCTGGTGGACCATATCCAGGCCCGTGCGGAACTGGATATCTATGATCCGGCGGGCCTCCATCGCGCGCTGGTGGATGAAACCAGCGATACGCTGATCCGCGAAGATGCGCGACTTGCCGGCCTTTCCGCCTTTTCCACCGCCGGTGTGGGGCTGGCAGCGCAGCTTTCGCTGCTGCTGGTGCTGGTGATGGGCGCGCCCCATGTGCTGGCCGGCACCATGGCCGGGCCCAACCTGCCCATGCTGGCCCTGCTGAGCCTGGCCCTGTTTGAGGCCGTGGCCCCGCTGCCTCTGGCCTTCCAAACCCTGCCGGGCACCCTGGCCTCGGCCCGGCGCATCTTCGGCATGGTGGACCGGCCGGCCCCCGTGCCTGCCGCAAACAACCCGAAGCCGGTTCCCACCCAGGGAGATCTGGTCTTCGCCCATGCCGGCCTCACCTATCCGGGTGCGAAGGCTCCGGCCCTGCGCGATCTGGACCTGACTCTGTCTCCCGGCAAGCGCATCGGCATTATCGGGCCCTCCGGCTCGGGCAAGTCGTCCATCGTGTCTCTGGCGCTGCGCTTCCGTGCGCCGGACAAGGGCGACATCCGCTTCGGTGACAACAGCGTGGATGCCTATGACCCGGATGCCCTGCGCAAACGGATGACCGTGCTCTCGCAGCACGATCATCTCTTCTCCGCCACCATCCGGGACAATCTGCGCATTGCCGCTCCGCAGGCGGATGACGCCGCCCTTGAGGCCGCCTGCGAGAAGGCCGGCATTCTGCCCTTCATCAAGGCCCAGCCCCAGGGGCTGGATACCTTTGTGGGCGTGCATGGGGCCAAGGTTTCCGGTGGTGAGGCCCGCCGCCTCGGGCTGGCCCGCACTCTGCTGAAGGATGCCCCGCTGCTGATTCTGGATGAGCCGACCGAAGGGCTCGATACGGATACGGAGCGCCGCGTTCTGGATGCCCTTCTGGCCGATACGGGTGAAAAGAGCGTGCTGCTCATCACCCATCGCCACGCCGGGCTGGAACAGATGGATGAAGTGGTGGTGATGGAGAATGGGCACATCATCGCCCGCGGTGCCCCGGCGCAGATGATGCACCATATGGGCCCCGCCACCCCTGAGGCTGAAGGGGACCCCGCGTGAAGCATGTGCCCCTGACAGAGGCCTGGACCGGCGTTGCGGACTGCAAGAACTGCACGATCCGCAATGCCGTTCTCTTCTCCGGCCTGAAGGAAAGCGATTTCGACGCCCTGCACCGGCCCATAGACCAGTTCGTCTATACGCCGGGGATGCAGATCTATGCCGCCGGGGATGAAGCCCGCACGCTCTTCACCGTGCGCAGCGGGCTGGTGAAGCTGACGCAATATCTGCCTGATGGCACGCAACGCATCGTGCGTCTGCTACGCAAGACCGACCTGTTCGGGCTGGATGCCCTGGTGCAGCCGGAATATCCCCACACCGCCACTGCCCTGCATGAAACAGAGCTGTGCCGGCTGCCGGTGGATGTGGTGCGGGATCTCTCGCGCACCAATGGCGTACTGTATCAGGAACTGATGACCCGCTGGCACAAGGCCCTCTCCAGCGCCGACCGCTGGATCACCGAATTTTCCACCGGCTCTGCGCGAGATCGGGTGGTGCGCCTGCTTCTGTGGCTGTGCGAGCCGGAAGAGCACGCCCGCTGCACTCTGTTCAGCCGGGAGGATCTGGGTGCGCTTCTGGGGCTCACCACGGAAACGGCCAGCCGCACCATGGCCGAACTGAAACGCCAGAATTTCATTCGAGAAACACGCACCAACCAGTTTGAATGCGACATTCCCCGTCTGCAACATCTGCTGGAGGGGTGAAGCGGAAAAGACCGCAGGCCGAATAACCAGCCGAACCACCCAGCAGACATGGCAGCCAGAAACACCCGCCAAAACCTCGGCGAATATTATAATTTATTTGTAACAATAAGCACTTAAGGCAAAGGAAGAGTTGTCTTCACCCCCTCTTTGGGAGATAAAAGAGGGGCGTGGATAACTGGTTATCCAGCCATGTGTCAGCCTGACGATCTTCCCCCGCAGGTCGTCAGGCTGACCTGCCCCTTCCCTCCAACATATATGATGAGCTCCACTTTGTGGACCGGATCAAGCCTTGCGCATGCCCTTGGGCGGCGCAAAGGGCATGCACCTTGCGGAGAGAGGCACGCCCGCACTCAGGCTGTCGCGGAGAGCAGATGCTCCAGAAATGCGGCCAGATCCTCGGTGACATGATCCACATAACGAGCTTCGCGCCCTTCCAGCTCCCAGCTTTCCCGCGCATGGTGAGATTCTTCCGGCGGCGCGACCAGAATGGTGGTCATGCCCAGCTCATGCGGCACTTCCAGATTGCGCGCCAGATCTTCGAACATGGCGGCGCGTGGAGCCTCGACCTCATGGGCTTCCAGAAACAGCTGATAGGCCTGCGCGGTCGGCTTGGGGTGAAAATCACCGGCCACGATATCATGCACCCCGTCAAACTGTGCCTGCAGCCCCAGCCGGGCGAGCACATTGCGGGCATGGCTGGCTGAACCGTTGGTGTAAACCAGCTTGCGCCCCGGCAAGGCACGAATGGCGGCGGCCAGACGCGGCTCCTCATCAAGGCCGGAGAGATCCACATCATGCACATGATGAAGAAAGGCGTCGGCATCAATGCCATGCTCAATCATCAGCCCGCGCAGAGATGTACCGTAGCGCCGGTAATACTCTTTCTGGATGGTGAAGGCTTCATCCGGCGGAATGCCCAGCAAACCAGAGATATAGCTCTTCATGCGCCGATCGATCTGCTGCCACAGCTCATGCCGCGCGGGGTAGAGCGTATTATCCAGATCGAACACCCAGGTTTCGACCTTGTCGAAGCCGCGCGACACTCTCATGTCCATCACCGATCCTGTCTTGTCTTGCCCTGTCTTGCCTTGCCCTGTCTTGCGCCGGCCTCAATAAGGGCCGTTGCTGTAAATGACCTGAAGATCCCTTTCCAGCACAGCGATGCGCCCGGCATAAGCCGCCTTCAGGCAAGCCACATCCACGCCGCACCGGGCCCGCTCCACCAGCCAGGCGCGCTGCGTGTCCAGCAACTCTCCACGCTGGCCCATACCCACCAGATGCGTCAGCACCTCATAGAGGGTGGCCATTCTCACATCCTGATCGTTCAGGGCGCGGGTATTGCAGATCGTGCGTTCATCCGGCGCTGTATTGGCGGCGCAATTGAAGCTGGCGGCATGTGCGCCGCCATTCGCCAGCACAAGCAGAACCATGCCCAGCAGCATGGCCGGCGCATGCTGCGCAAAACGCAGGGGCGAATTTTTCAGTATGTCAGACACACGCATCACACCCCTCCCACTGGAGCATCTCCACGACGAAAACGCGCGAATCCATCCGCACGCAGCTTGCAGGCCGGGCATTCGCCGCAGCCATAGCCCCATTCATGCCGCTGGCCGCGCTCGCCCATATAACAGGTGTGGGTGTCTTCCACGATGACATCCACCAGCCGTGGCCCGCCTATGGATTGTGCCAGCCGCCAAGTCTGCGCCTTGTCCAGCCACATCAGCGGAGTATGCAGCACGAAGCGCTTGTCCATGCCCAGATTCAGCGCCACCTGCATGGCCTTGATGCTGTCATCCCGGCAATCGGGATAACCGGAAAAATCCGTCTCGCACATGCCGCCGATGATGTGGCGGATGCCCCGCCGATAGGCCAACGCCGCCGCAAAGGTGAGAAACACCAGATTGCGCCCCGGCACGAAGGTGTTGGGCAGGCCGTTTTCTTCCATCTCGATGGTGGTGGCGCGGGTCAGTGCGGTATCGGAGATCTGGCCCAGCGCCTCCAGCGTGACCATGTGATCTTCCCCCAGCCGGGCCGCCCAGCCAGAACGCAGGGCGGCAATCGCCTCGCGCACACGCGGGCGGCATTCCAGCTCCACGCTGTGGCGCTGGCCATACTCAAACCCCAGGGTCTCCACCCGGTGGAACCGATCCAGCGCATAAGCCAGACAGGTGGTGGAATCCTGCCCGGCGGAGAACAGCACAAGGGCGCTGTCATCGGCGGCGGCATCTTCAGCCTTCATGGAATAATCCGTCCGTCTCGTGAGTCGGCCGCCTTGTGTCTCGCGATAAACGCTCATTCGCCCGGCGCCTTCGCCTCAATGGCCAGAGCATGAAGGCCACCGTCGATTTCCCCCTGCAACAGGGCGTTCACCATGCGATGGCGCTCCAGCCGGCTTTTGCCGGTAAAGGCATCGGCCACCACCCGCACGCGCAGATGGGTGATGCCTCCATCAGCCCGGCGCTTCGCCCCCTTCAGATCATGCGTCACACCGGCATGGCCGGCATGCTTGTGGCTCTCATCCTCCAGCTCCAGCAGTTGCGGGGAGAGTTTGTCCTGAAGAAGCTGGCGAATAGCGACAAGAGCGGGGGCGGACTGAACAATTTCGGGCATGGCGGACCTGTGCTGGAAACCAGGGCGTGACATCATGGCCGTACGCCGTGGCGGGAACATGAAAGAGGCATTATATGGAGTGCGCCGCAAGGTGCCATCCTCGCGCCGCCATTCCGGCGCAGGGAAAGCCGGAAACAGAAAGGAAAGCAAACGGGCGGGCGCTTTCCTCCGTTTCCTGCTGTTCACATCCGCTATTTTCGCTATCCTGCCCGGCCCGCCCGACCGTACCGCGTCGCACCGTGAGACACATAATTCGCGCACCATGAAACTGGACTCTCCACTTTTCGACCGCATCCGCGTGAAGCCTGAAGACGACCGCTCCCAGCGGCCGGTGGAGAATTGCTGCCAGTGGCCCGGCTGCGCTGCGCCGGCGACGCACCGCGCGCCCAAAGGCCGCGACAGGGAGGGCCAATACTGGAACTACTGCTTCGAGCATGTGAAGCAGTACAACCAGTCCTACAATTATTTCGCAGGCATGAGCGACGATGCCATGCACGCCTATCAGAAGGATGCCCTCACCGGGCACCGCCCCACATGGCGTATGGGCGCGCGCAAGGGCACGCGTGAGGAGGCCGCCGCCGGCGGCGCTGGCGCGCAGGAAGGTTTCGACGCCGACATGGATGATCCCTTCGGCTTCGCCAGCGAGATGGGGCGCACCTTCCGGCAGGACAACAGCCGCACGGATACCCGCCGCGCCACCATTCGCAATGCCGAGCGCCAGGCGCTGGAAATCATGGGGCTCGACATTTCCGTCTCGTCGGACGACATCAAGGCCCGTTACAAGGAACTGGTGAAGCTGCACCACCCGGATGCCAATGGTGGCGACCGCTCCTCGGAAGACCGGCTGCGCAGCGTCATTCAGGCTTACACCACACTGAAACAGGCGGGCATGGTTTGACCCCCTGTTCCATTCATCACAGCCTGCCTCCGGCGCACCCGCAACCGGGGGGCCCAGGCAGGTTACAGAGCAGCAGAAGGGCGCCGGGCGCGCCCGCGGAGGAAGTATGAGCGGCACCGAAATTCTGGCCCCCACCCCTGACGTGACCGTTTCGGTGCGCGAGACATTCGGCATTGATCTGGACATGGACGTGCCCGCCTTCTCCGAGCCCAATGAGCATGTGCCGGATCTCGACCCCGATTATCTGTTCGATCGCCCCACCACCATGGCCATTCTGGCAGGCTTTGCCCGCAATCGGCGTGTGATGGTCACCGGCTATCACGGCACCGGCAAATCCACCCATGTGGAACAGGTGGCCGCGCGCCTCAACTGGCCGTGCGTGCGCGTGAACCTCGACAGCCACATCTCCCGTATCGACCTGATCGGCAAGGACGCCATCGTGGTGAAGGACGGGATGCAGGTGACAGAATTCCGCGATGGCATTCTGCCCTGGGCCTATCAGAACAACATCGCTTTGGTGTTCGACGAATATGACGCCGGCCGCCCGGATGTGATGTTTGTGATCCAGCGCGTGCTGGAATCCTCCGGCCGCCTTACCCTGCTGGACCAGAGCCGCGTGCTGCGTCCGCACCCGGCCTTCCGCCTGTTCGCCACCGCCAACACCATCGGCCTTGGGGACACGACAGGCCTGTATCACGGTACCCAGCAGATCAATCAGGCGCAGATGGACCGCTGGTCCATCGTCACCACGCTGAACTATCTGCCGCACGATCATGAAGTCGGCATTGTTCTGGCGAAGGCCAAGCACTTCCAGAACGAAGAGGGCCGCGACACGGTGAGCCGCATGGTGCGTCTGGCCGACCTGACCCGGCAGGCCTTCATCAATGGTGACCTGTCCACCGTGATGAGCCCGCGCACGGTCATCACCTGGGCCGAGAATGCCGATATCTTCAAGGATCTCGCCTTCGCCCTGCGCGTGACCTTCCTCAACAAGTGCGACGAGCTGGAACGCCCGCTGGTGGCGGAGTTCTTCCAGCGCTGCTTCGGCAAGGAACTTGTCGAAAGCACCGTGAATGTCGCCATGTCCTGAGGGACAGGCGCCTGAAGGTCATGAACTGAGCCCGGCCCATAGGCCGGCCCTGAACCGGGGGCACTGTACGCCCCCTCAGTCCGGCGAGGTCTTTCCCCGCCGGCAAACACACCGCCAGCAGCAAGAGACCCGTCATGGCCCCCAGCAACCGCACGACCGGAAAAGCGCCCGCAGAAGCGCCAGCCGAGCCTTTCAAGAAGGCCCTTGCCGGCTGCTTCAAGGCCATTTCGGGCCAGGCCGAGATTGAGGTGAGCTTTGGCCCCGAGCAACCCGGCCTTGCGCCCGGCCGTGTGCGGCTGACAGAACCGCCGCGCCGCTTCACCCGGCAGGACGCCGCCATTGTGCGGGGGCAATCAGATGCCCTGGCCCTGCGGCTGGCCTGTCATGATCCAGCCACCCATCGCCGCATGTCCCCCACGGGAGACGCAGCCCGCGGTATTTTTGAAGCGGTGGAACAGGCGCGCGTCGAGGCCATCGGCGCCAATCGCATGCCCGGCACCCGCACCAATCTGGCCGCCATGTTGACGGAGCGTTACCGCAATGCCCGCTTTGCCGACATCACCCAGAAGGGCGATGCCCCGCTGGCCGATGCCATCGCCCTTCTGGTTCGCGAACGCCTGACAGGCGAAGCGCCCCCGCGCGAGGCCCGCGCCTTCGTCAATCTGTGGCGCGGCGAAATCGAGGCCAAGGCCGGCAAGAGCCTTGAGCTTCTGGCCTCCAGGCTGGAAGACCAGAAAGCGTTCAGCCAGCTCACCCGTGATATTCTCACCGCTCTCGACATGGGCGAGGATTCCGGCAGTTCCTCCGAGCAGGATGAGGGCGAAGACGAGAGCGAAGGCGGCGCCGAGGAACAGGGCGGGCAGGACAGCCAGTCCGACGAAAAGGAAGATCAGTCCAGCTCCACGGAAGTGGACAGCGAAGCCTCGGACGAAGAAATGCCCGAAGGCGAGATGGAGCAGGAAAGCGCGCCTTCCGATCTCTCCCCGGATGATGATGAGGCCGTTGATCTGGATGAACCCGGTGAGAGCATGCTGCCGCGCCCGCCGGCGCAGCAGGATAATCGCGGGCCGGAATATCACGCCTTCACCACCGCCTTTGATGAAGAGATTCATGCCGAGGAGCTGTGCGATACGGAAGAACTGACCCGTCTGCGCGCGCATCTCGACAAGCAGCTTTCCCACCTTCAGGGCGTGGTGGCGCGGCTGGCCAATCGCCTGCAACGCCGCCTGATGGCGCAGCAGAACCGGGCCTGGGAATTTGACCTCGAGGAAGGTGTACTGGACCCGGCTCGCCTCTCCCGCGTGGTGACAGACCCGACCGCCGCCCTCTCCTTCAAGCGCGAGCGGGATACGGATTTTCGCGATACGGTGGTGACGCTGCTGATCGACAATTCCGGCTCCATGCGCGGGCGCCCCATTACGGTAGCTGCGACCTGTGCGGATATTCTGGCCCGCACGCTGGAGCGCTGTGGCGTGAAGGTGGAAGTGCTGGGCTTCACCACCCGCGCCTGGAAGGGCGGCCAGTCACGCGAGGCATGGCTGGCGGCAGGCAAGCCGCCAGCGCCCGGACGCCTCAATGATCTGCGCCACATCATCTACAAGGCGGCGGATGCCCCATGGCGGCGTGCCCGCCGCTCTCTGGGCCTGATGATGCGTGAAGGGCTGCTGAAGGAAAATATTGATGGCGAAGCGCTGGATTGGGCGCACAAGCGCCTTCTGGCGCGGCCCGAGGCCCGGCGCATTCTCATGATGATTTCCGATGGTGCGCCGGTGGATGATTCCACCCTCTCGGTGAACCCCGGCAACTATCTGGAACGCCATCTGCGCTTCATTATCTCGGAGATCGAGAACCGCTCGCCTGTGGAACTCATGGCCATTGGCATCGGCCATGATGTCACCCGCTACTACAAGCGCGCGGTGACGATTGTAGACGCCGAAGAGCTGGGTGGCGTGATGACGGAGAAGCTCGCGGAACTCTTCGATGAAAAGGCTGCCGCCCCCCGTCGTGGGCGACGCGCCTCTTGATGGCCCACCAGACATCCGGGCGGCGGACATCTCGTTTCAGCCGCCTGCTGCTGGGCCTGCCGCTTGCCCTGAGCCTGGTTGCGGGCCTGCCTTCCGGCCCGCTGCCGGTCGTGTCCGCACAGGCCAAACCTGCCGTGCAGGCCGCGCGGCCTGTTCCCATTGCCGTCTATGCCACCCCCATCACCCATTTCCATCCCGGCTCTGACCAAAGCCGCTTTGGCCGGCTCACTTTTCTGGGCGGGCTGGAGCTTGTGTCATCAGACCCGGTTTTTGGAGGCATTTCCGCCTTCCACCTTGAAGGAAACAACCGCTTTCTGGCGCTGAC
This sequence comes from Haloleucobacter albus, assembly GCF_052492075.1. NCBI lineage: Bacteria > Pseudomonadati > Pseudomonadota > Alphaproteobacteria > Hyphomicrobiales > Xanthobacteraceae > Haloleucobacter > Haloleucobacter albus. The sequence goes on along the minus strand of NZ_JBQWAS010000022.1, from coordinate 11,547 downwards.
AGATGCCGGCATGTGGCTGGATGGACGGCTGGATCTGGATGGCGAACGCCCCATCGGCCTCTCCGATGTTCGCGCGGCGCCCCTGAAGGATGACAGGGGCCGCATCATGGCCCACCACAAACGGGGAGATGCGGAATCTCTCGCACTCGCGCCCCATGCCATTTATGTGGGGCTGGAGCGCAAGAACGAGATCTGGCGCTTCCCCCGCCCGCCTTTTGATGCCACACGCGCCCACAAGGGCAAGCGGGTGCCTGTGAAGGGGCTTCGGGCCCTGCCCTATAATCGCGGCCTCGAAAGCCTGCTTTATGTGCCTTCCGGCCCGCTGGAAGGGGCTCTTCTCGCCATTGGCGAAGATGCCATCCGCAAGGGCGGTGACCTGCCCGGCTTTATCATTGGCGGAGCCCATCCAGGGCGTTTCACCATTCGCAAAAGCGGATATTACAATGCGACCGATGTGGCCCTTTCTCCCAGGGGCGAACTGTTTCTGCTGGAACGTCACTTCTCGCTGATGACTGGCGTGCTCATGCAGATCCGCCGGTTTGATCTGGCAGATGTGAAGCCGGGTGCCGTGCTGACGGGGGATGTGCTGGGCAGCTTCGATTTCAGCTATGAAATCGACAATATGGAAGGGCTCTCCGTCACCATGAATGATGCGGGAGACACCCTTCTGACCCTGATTGCCGACGATAATTTCAGCATGATGCAACGCACTTTGCTTTTGCGCTTTGCCTTTTCTTCAAACTGAACCCCACAAAGACCGCCTCAAAATCAATTCAGAACGCATACAATTGCTGTAGCCCATGGATATTTGACTGCAAACGTGATCTGTTTCGCGCATGCGGCACAGATGTCGTTATGGGGTGCAACAGTTTTATGCTTGTGAAGGAGGCCATGCTTTGACCACAGTTTCCTCCCGGACAAATCTGCACGATGAAGTCCTTGACGATGTGTATTCATCCTCCGAGCTGCACGGAAGCCTGCCCAAATACAAATTCCCGACAGCTGAAGGTGATGCGCGCCATGTCTTCGCGGCTGTACGCGATGAACTGATGCTGGATGGCAACTCACGCCAGAACCTCGCCACCTTCTGCCAGACATGGGTTGAAGACGAGATCCGCCAGCTGATGGATCTGTCGATCGACAAGAACATGATCGACAAGGATGAATACCCCCAGACCGCAGAGATTGAAGCGCGTTGCGTGCATATGCTCGCGGATCTGTGGAACTCGCCCTCCCCCCACACCACGCTGGGGTGCTCCACTGTCGGCTCATCTGAAGCGGCGATGCTGGGTGGCCTCGCGCTGAAATGGCAGTGGCGCAAGAAGATGCAGGCGGCTGGCAAGCCCACCGACAAGCCGAACCTTATCTGCGGCCCGGTGCAGATCTGCTGGCACAAGTTTGCGCGCTATTTTGATGTGGAACTGCGTGAGATCCCACTTGAGGGTGACCGCCTCATCATGAACCCCGAAGAGGTTCTCAAGCGCGTTGATGAAAACACCATCGGCGTGGTGCCGACCCTCGGTGTGACCTTCACCTGCCAGTATGAGCCGGTGAAGGCCGTGAATGATGCGCTCGACAAGCTGCAACAGGAAACCGGCCTTGATATTCCCATTCATGTGGATGGCGCATCTGGCGGCTTCCTCGCCCCCTTCTGCGCACCCGAGCTGGAATGGGATTTCCGCCTGCCGCGCGTGAAGTCCATCAACTCTTCGGGCCACAAGTTCGGCCTTGCCCCGCTGGGCGTGGGCTGGGTCGTCTGGCGTGAGAAATCTGATCTGCCGGAAGAACTGGTGTTCAACGTGAACTATCTGGGCGGCAACATGCCCACCTTCGCGCTGAACTTCTCACGCCCCGGCGGGCAGATCATTACCCAATACTACAACTTCATCCGCCTTGGCCGCGAAGGCTACGCCAAGATCCAGAACGCCTGCTACGATACGGCGGAATATCTCGCCCGCGAGATCGCCAGGATCGGCCCGTTCGAAATGCTGTTTGATGGTGACCGCAAGGCAGGCATTCCCGCCCTGGCGTGGAAGCTGAAAGATGAAGAGGCCATTGGCGGCTACACGCTTTATGACCTCGCCGACCGGCTGCGCAGCCGCGGCTGGCAGGTCCCTGCCTATTCCATGCCGGCGCATCGCGAGGATCTGGTCATCCAGCGCATTCTGGTCCGCCATGGTGTAAGCCATGATCTGGCCAGCCTGCTTCTGGATGATATGAAACGCGCCATCGCCTATTTCGAGAAACACCCGGTTTCCAAGCCGCTGACCGCAGCTGAAGCCACCGGCTTCAATCACAACTGACACCATTCAGGCACGGGGCCTGCCCTGCCTTGCGCAGATCAGCCCCGCGCCTGTTTCAGCAGCGACAACAAGCGCGGCATGGGTTGGCTTGATCCCGGCTCATGACCAACCAGAACGAGACGACAAGAGAACTGCGTTTTCCCCCACGAAACCGGAAATGTTTGCAGCCTTTGGCACACAATGCCTTGTCGTTGAGCCTCACCTCCGCTAGAAGCGCAGAACCACTAGCTGACTCGTGCAGCATGGCCCTTCAGGAGAGGTGGCAGAGTGGTCGAATGCACCGCACTCGAAATGCGGCATACGGGCAACCGTATCGGGGGTTCGAATCCCCCCCTCTCCGCCACTTGCACATCGCAAACCCGAAAACAGGTCCCTCGCGGGGCCTTTTTCTTTATGTGCCAAAGGGGCTTGCAGGGACCATCCGCCCTTCGGAGACGGCCCAGCCGCGCGAGATCGGTCTCCGAGCGCCCAGCGTCTCTTTCCACCCGCCCCTCGCTCTCGGCGAGACGGGTTCAAAATCGCCATATGTTTCAACGAACTGACCGGAGCGCGTTGCGCCCGTGTTTCGCTGGTTCTGGCTTGTTTCGATGGAGACGGAGCGACGACACGGGCGGCGTGGTCGTTGGTATGTCTTGGGAGTCTTGCGCGAAGTCGCTGATGACAAACGCAGTTTCCGCCCTTAGCCTGGCGCGATGTCAAACGGGCCTTGGACAGATCAAGAGAACGACCTGATCGTCGCGGATTATTTCGCGATGCTGGCTGACGACGTCTCTGGTCGCCCCTACAATAAGGCCGAGCACCGGCGCGGGCTTCTGCCGCTGTTGAACGGTCGCTCCGAGGGATCGGCCGAGTTCAAGCACCAGAACATCAGCGCCGTGCTGAAGGGGCTGGGTGAGGACTGGATCCCGGGCTACAAGCCCGCCTTCAATTTCCAGATGACGCTGGTGGATGCCGTGGCGCGCTGGCTGGCGCTGAACCCGGCTTGGCTCGGCCGCCATTCAGGTACCAGAGTGACGACCGGCCTCGCGGAGGCGCGGCCGATCTGGATTGGGCCGCCGCCCACGCTGTCGAACCAGCCGCCGCCGCAGGAGCTGGAGCAGATGCTGCACATCGCCCGCAAATTCGATGTCGCGGCGAGAGACGAGCGAAACCGCGCCCTCGGCCGTGCCGGTGAGGAGCGCGTCCTGGCGCACGAACGAGCCGCCCTGAAATCAGCGGGCCGCGACGATCTTGCGCGCAAGGTCAGGTGGGTGTCGGAGGAGGATGGCGATGGTGCCGGCTACGATATCGCCAGCTTCGCGACGGACGGCCGCCCGCGCCTGATCGAGGTGAAAACGACGAATGGCTGGGAACGCACCCCCTTCCACATTAGCCGCAACGAGCTGGCCGTGGCTAAGGAGCGGCGTTCGGAATGGTCCCTGTTCCGGCTCTGGAACTTCGCGCGCGAACCGAAGGCGTTCGAACTGCACCCGCCGCTGGACGCACATGTCTCTTTGACTGCGACGTCCTTTCAGGCGAATTTTCATTAAGTGCCGGACTTGTGAATAATTGGGCTTATTTTCCATCTGGAGATAGCTAACGCTGTATTAATAGCGGAAGCCAAGCAAGCTTCCGCTGGGATCGGTGTCCGTCAACCTCATTCGAACTAGTGAATTGAAGTCAAAATCAGTTGAGAAATCGTTGAGCGGAACCATGTCGGTGTTGAGTGTGCAAATATACTGGAATCCATATTTTGTTGCCATCGCCGCCGCAAGCTCAAGAGCGTGCGCACGCTGACGGGGGTCCACCCCGTCAAAGATTGTGCTGTCATGGATCAGGAAGTCGATACCCAAACCACGCTCGCGTGCAAAACAGATCAGCGTAAGATCATAACAAAAGATCTTCATCTTGCTGATGCCTTCACTAGGGCTACCAGCAATCTCGACGTCGAATTTGTATCCGGTGTCGCCAATATCAATAACCAGTCGGCCTGGCGATCTGTAAAGGCTTTCTGAGAACTCAGAAAACAGGCTTAGCGCTTTTGACCAGATCGCTCGGCGCTCCTCGTAGTCAAGTGTTGTCGATCGCTTCAGTTCGACGGTTTCAACCTTGATGGTATCTGCCTTCGAAGTCATTTGTCGCAACTGGCTGATGCGGTTGGTCAGCTCGTCGACCTGGAGCCTTGTCGCTGCGTGCAGGTCTTGTAATCGAGTAAGCTCGTCAAGAGCGCCCTGCCCAGCAAGAGTATTTAAATATGCTGCTCGCCTGTCCGTAAGATCAGCGACTTGCGCCTCTCGTTCCGAGATCGCAGTTTCCAATGCGTTGACTTCGCTTGCAATGAAGTCGCGCCTATTGCTCACGATCCTGGCATTGAAATTCCTAGCGTCGGAAAGGGTCTTTATCACGGCGCCAGGCAACGCCACACCAGCTTCCTTGTAAAGAGCCTCAAGGTGGGAATCTGCTGGGGCATCTTCGTCGGAAAGAGATTCCCGGTACTTATTAACTCGACGCTTGTCGAAAATATTGGCATTGACCATCTCATGGATCGCGGAAGTAAGGATATTCGCCTGTGCTTCGATCTCGCGATACTGCGGTAAGACGCGGAAGCTTGAGAGGGCCTCTCGTTCACGTTCGAGCTGGTTCGAAAGACGAAGTCGCTCTGCTTCCAACTCACCAAGCGAAGCGAGTTCGCCATCTACTGCGCCAGTTTTGATCGCCTGTTTGAGGGCATCCAACGCGTTCTTCTGATCCTTCAGCTGTTGCCAAACAGCAGCTTTCTCCCAGCTCAAACCGAGCATGAAAGCGTTATGCACCTGAATATCCCAGGTTTTCTGATTGTCGAAATATTTAAAGGGCGTGTTATATGCAGCCGATTGATTTCGAACGAAATAAGAGAGCAAGGCGCGTGCGGATGGCTTGTAGCCTTCCTCGGACGGCAGTTCACTAAAGCCAAAGAGCGCCCAACCTAAAACTGCGCGCCACTTTTTGGCGTCAAGACCGGGGATGCCCTCTTTGTTCGGTAATGGCCGGGTTGGCCAATGATCTGTTTCTCCCTCTATCGCAAAGAACCCCGGACTACCTGTTGATCGTGTGACGGAGACATCCTTGCCTGCAATCGTTAATTCAAGCGTAAACGCCCAGTCTTCCAGGGCTTCGACACGGAGCCCCTTGTTTGGTGCGGCATTGTTTCCAAGGCAAAAGTCGATAATCTCAATCAGGGTCGATTTGCCAAGCGCGTTTGTCGTGTCCTTATTGCCGGCCGATTTAGACCTATCCGCGAGAATAAGGTTTGCGCCAGGTTCGAATGTGACCCGGTGGAAGCCCTTCTTGTTGGCGCTAATGGAGCGAATCATGCTGCGACCCTCACGAGCAGGCCGTGCTCAATATCGATGGCGCCGATCAAATACAGGAGGTTCAATGCGAGGACAAAGCGTTCGAAAGTACCGACATTGGGCTCCGAACGGAGGCGTTCCCAAAGGCCTGATACGGTTATAGGTTCACGCAAGTGAGCGAGGGTTGTAGCTCCCACGCCGAGAAGAGCCTCATGTTGTGGTATGTGCTTTGTTGGGAGGATCATTTTTCAAACACATCACAGATTTCAAAAAGATATACCAAAACAGCAATCCCAGCGGTTTTGTCGGCCTGTTTGCGCAAGCCACGTTGCGCAAATGCACACATCAGCTCAAAAAGATCATCGCCTTTGTGCCCTTCTTTGCGCTTCCCGAAATATTCCTCGAGGAATCCTGCCTTAAGCCTCTCAGGGAAATCAGGGTCTAACTGAGCTTCTGCTTCGACATAGTCGGCAACTGTCTCACGCGACATCAATCCTGCAGCAATTATGTGACGTGATCCATTTGAAAGCGCATTCTTTTTGATTTTTTCCTCTGGGGCTGTGATGTCAAATGATCCGCTTGGTACGGGAGCCTGATTTGCAACCCAGGAAACAGCGTTCTGAAGCTCAGGAAAAGTGACATCGGCAAAAGCAGCCTCCATTGCCTGACGGACTTGCCTTTCGTGGCTGGCTTTCAGATCCATCAGTGTCTGTGTCGGCCAGTCAGCAGGTACCTTGTCAATAATCGTGTGGTCGTCAGTGCACAGGTAAAGGAGGTTGTCGACATGATCGCGTTCAGCGTCCGTCATTGACGCGTCATAACGAGCTGCCCCAGGCTTCTCGCCTCGGATATGAGCAGCTTCGCCAACATATGTATCATCACCGGATTTTGCATCATAAGTCAGATGCTTGCCGCACTTCGGGATTGCGCAAACGCCTCCGCTGCGAAACGCCAATATGATCTTTGTTGGGTAACTAGCGCCCATGATGACGTCCGTTCACTGAATGCGAGCAATGCTTTCATGAACACAGACAGTGTGGTGTCAGCATTCGGATGCAGCCCGGAGGTTCCTCACTTTTTGCAGCCTTGGTAGCGCGGGGCTCCGCGCAAAGCAAACTGGAAAGCCGTCAGCTGTTCCAGTCTGGAACAAGCGTGCCGTCTGCTCCTGAACGTTTCCGGCTCGAGGCGCCGTCAGACTGGGGTGGCTAGACATTGAGCATAGTTTCGTTGCTGATCAATTCGCCTTGCTATAGTCGAACGCCCGCTCAGCCTGCTCCTGCCATGTCTCCCCTGCCAGAAAGCACAGGTCGTAGAGGCTGACCGCTGATGGTTCGCGGCCGCAGGTCAGGCGTTTGAGCACCTCGGGCGCCAGATAGGCGAGGCGCAGCTGGCGGCTGACATGGCGCTCGGCGAGACCGACGGCCTCGGCCAGTTCCTGGATCGTGGCGAGCTCACCTGCCTCCATGCGACGCCGCCAACCCCATGCCCGGCCGATGGCGCGCAGGATGTGCGGGTCCTGCGCCTGATCCTCGCTCGGGCTGTAATCGGCGGGCGGCATGATCTTGGGCCGACCGTTCTTCTTGCGCAGCTTCAGGGGGATCAGCACGCGGATCGTGTCATTGCTTCGGGTCATTCGGCGGCCTCCATGTCGCGCGGCGCGATCATCTCGCGGATGACCCCCGCGACGCCTTCGCGCCGGATGTCGACCTCGAGCCCGGCGGCGGTGACGGTGACGCGCCGGACCAGCAGCTGGATGATCCGCGCCTGTTCGAGCGGGAACAGCTGCGCCCAGAGCGTGTTGAAATCATGCAGCGCCGCGATGGCCTCGGCCTCGGACACCTGATCGCGCTTCAGCGCCGCCAGCACCTGCGTGACCACCTCGGGCGTTTGCAGAATGCGCCGGACCTCGGTGACGATGGCGTCCTCGACCATGCCCGCAGGCAGGCGGACCGGTGCTTGATCGCTACCGCTGTCGTCCTCCGGCGTGCGGTTCTTGATCACGTCCATCGACACGTAATAGCGGTAGAGCTTGCCGCGTTTCTTGGTCGCGGTCGGGGTCATGGCCGCGCCGGTATCGGTGAAGATCAGGCCCTTCAGCGGCGCAGGCGTCTGCATGCGGCTGTTGCTGGACCGGGCGTGGCGGTTGCCCTGCAGGATGGCGTCGACCTGATCCCAGACCTTGTCGGTGACAATGGCGTCGTGCTCGCCCGGATAGGCCTTGCCCTTGTGGACGGCCTCGCCGCGATAGACGCGATTGCGGAGCACCCGATAGAGATAGCCCTTGTCGATCAATGTGCCCTGCTTGCTGCGAAACCCCTCCCGTCGCAGTTCCTTCGCCAGCATCGTGGCCGAGCCGAGCTCGACGAACCGGTCGAAGATCCGGCGCACCGAGGCGGCCTCGACCTCATTGATCACCAGCTTGCGGTCCTGCACATCGTAGCCGAGCGGCACGTAGCCCCCCATCCAGATCCCGCGCTTGCGCGAGGCGGCCACCTTGTCGCGGATGCGTTCGCCGATGACCTCGCGTTCGAACTGGGCGAAGCTGAGCAGGATGTTCAGCGTCAGCCGTCCCATCGAGGTGGTCGTGTTGAACGACTGCGTGACCGAGACGAAGGTGACGCCGTTGCGGTCGAACACCTCGACCAGCTTCGAGAAGTCCATCAGGGCGCGGCTGAGCCGGTCGATCTTGTAGACCACCACCACGTCGATCAGCCCGTCGTCGATGTCGGCCAGCAGCTGCTTAAGCCCCGGCCGGTCCAGATTGCCGCCCGAAAAGCCGCCGTCGTCGTAGCGGTCGCGGGTTGCAACCCAGCCTTCGGATTTCTGGCTGGCGATATAGGCCTCGCAGGCCTCCCGTTGGGCGTCGAGGCTGTTGAATTCCATGTCGAGCCCTTCCTCGCTCGACTTGCGGGTATAGATGGCGCAGCGCAGGCGGCGGCCGGGGCGCGTGTTCATGTCCATGGTCAAACCTCCCGCGATCGGACCTGCAGCCCGAAGAATCGGTAGCCGTTCCAACGCACGCCGGTGATTTCCCGCGCGATGCCGGAGAGCGATTTGTACTTGCGGCCCTGCCACTCAAAACCGTCCTTCAGCACGGTGATGATGTGCTCGACCCCGTTCCATTCCCGGATCAGCCGTGTGCCTGCCACCGGATTGCGGGGATCCGCGATCTGGTTCTTGCGGCGGGAGACGCCCTCGACCTCGTCGGCAAGCAGGTCCAGCATGCGGCGGGTCTCGTGGTCGGGCCCGCCATAGGTCAGTTCCTGCAGGCGATAGGCGATGCGGGCCTCGAGAAAGGCGCGGCTGTTGTTCGGTGCGGCGCGGCCGAGGAGCCGTTCCCATTCGGTCTTCAGCTCTTTCACCGACATGGTCTTGAGCGCGGCGATGCGCGACAGGACGCTTTGGTCCAGGCGCGCGTCCTGCCCGGGTCTGGGCGGCGTTATCTTACTGTGATGCTTCATCAATTCCTCCGATGCGGATGCGTTTCCTGCGACGACCACCGCTCTTTCGGGGCGGGTAGTCCACGGAACTGTCTCCTTCGGTGGGCGATAAAGAACTGGACTTCCCGGCGTTCAGGCGAACGACGCCCGCGGCGAGGATGCGGCCCAACTCGGCAAGCCGGGCATCGGGGGACATGCGTTCAGGGCAAAGAGGATTGGGCCCGGAAACCGGGTCTTCGGGGGGAATGGACATGGCGGGTTTCGCGACTGTTGTGATAGGCAAAATGTGTCGCGAAATCAGAAAAATATCAAGCAAATCAGTTTGTTACGGCCTTATGCGGTCGCTTCGCGCCGTGGCGAAAATCTGCGTAGCTGAAATGTCCTCGCGCCGAACTTTCGGTCGGGCGGCTGCGCCGAATCAACCCGTCCGGCCGTCCATGAACTTGTCGAAGCTGTCGAAGACCGGCTCTTCCTCCAGATCGGCCATCTCCCATCGCGAAGGGGCGCGGTCGGGGTAAAGCAGAAGCGAGATCGTCATCTGGTCATTGCTGGGCGAGAACACGGTCATTTCGTGCACCGGCTCGGAGCCGAGCCAGATACCGGCCGGATGTTGGCAACCGTAGCGCCCTTCATCCCCGTCCACCTCTTGGGCCGCAAGCGAGGCGGGCGGCAATTCGATCACCTCTTGCCGCGCCCGGTAGAAAACCCCGGACTTCAACAGCGGTTCGCTGGACCAGGCCCAATCGATGAAGCCTTCCTTGCCGACCACGATCATCGCGCGTTTGTCGGTGATGGTCATCCATTTCAGGATCGCGGCCGTCAGCGAGACGGCATAGCGATCCGCGAGTTCGGTCATCACGTCGATATCGATGATCCGACCTTTGATCTGCTCGCGGAAATCGTCCAGCGGCATCAGCAGGTAGGAAGCGAAGGTGTTCGCCTCCGCCTCGATCCTGTTCCGGGCCTCGTCCCAGTCGGCCATGTTGCGGCTGGTGCATTCCAGCCCGCCCGGGTTGGCCTGTCGGTGCAGGAGGTAGTGCCCCAGCTCATGCGCCAGCGTGAAGTTGCGCCGCCCCGGCGACCGGATGGTCTCGTTGTAGACGATGCCCCACTCGCCCGCGCGATGCGGATTTGGTAGCAGCATGCCTTCGACGCCCTTAGAGAGTTTCAGCCCTTGCACCATCGTGATTGGCGCGTCCGGAAAGACCTGACGCGAGAAGTCCTGCGCGAGCGCGGCAACATCGATAGGGAAACGCGGCAGCCCGTGCACCGCCTGATGCACGGACAGGATTTTCGTCAGGCGGTTGGCCCAGCTCTGAGGCGTCGTCGGCAGACTCAATCCTTCTTTCCCCACATGTCGATCATCTGCTTGATTTTCTCTTGGTCATCCAAGTCGAGCTTTTTGAAGCTTCGGTAGAACGCCTCCTTGAAGACCTCTTCTTCGGGTTCGGTGTTGTCGTCGAGCAAGTAATCTGTAGTGACCGACAGCGCTCCTGCGATCTTCGTCAGCTTCTCGCCCGACGGTTTTCGCGTATCGCGGTTTTCGAGTTCCCAGAGGTAGCTCTTGCTGGAGTCGGTCAGCTCGGCGAGCTTGTCGAGGGAATATCCCTTTTCCTGACGGTGGCGCTTGATCTTCGCGCCGAGGGACGTGGTCATCGTATCATCCTTGGTTTCCTTGGTTGCAGGACGCTTGTTCGCTATGCCGAACAAAATTGTGCCGCGCAAGTAGACGTGGCGATTTGTTCGGTATATATCGAACAACATCGTATCGCATTTTCGCGATTCCGTCCTCCTCCCCGACCAAAGAAAGGGCTCTCATGACCGCCATCGCCGCGTTCCTCCGCAAGACCCCCGTGATCCGTCTGCAGGATTACTTCACTGCTGGCGGGTTTACCTCGCTTGCGCCCATCGACTGGCCGAAGCCCGAGCCCGAGGTGGTAGAGTCGCTGATCAAGGCCGTCGACGCCATGTCCGATGACGAAAAGCAGCGCGTCGTCCTCGATGCGGCCCGCGTGGCGGCGCTGGCGGATGAGCCCGGCCAGAACGCGTTGCAGAACGTCGTCGTGAACCGCGCGGTCTTCGATACGCTCGAGGGGGCCAACAACCGCTCACTCTGGGTTTTCCTCAACGAGAACGACCGGTTCCGCCTGGCCGAAGAGGTGCGCTACAATGATGAGCGCCGCCGGGGGCGGTCGTGGAGCGGGTTCGGCGTCGATCCCGATCTCGCGGTGAAGAAAGACCCGGTCTCGCTCGCAGCATTCACGGCCGCGATCCGCGAACGGTTCGAAACGCCCAACGTCCATGTCGACATCTTCGACCGCCACCGGGTGATCCTTAAGGGTGAAGAATGCGCCCTGAGCTGCTGCCGGTTTGGTGGACAGTTGGTTAAGCCTGCTTGTCGCGTTCTTCGAACTCCATTGGGCTGATATAGCCCAGTTTCGAGTGTCTGCGATGGGGATTGTAAAAGCGCTCTATATAATCAAACACATCAGA
>NZ_JBQWAS010000021.1:170000-215752 GCF_052492075.1 Haloleucobacter albus | reverse complement strand
CGATCATGGTGTATCACTTCCTGCAACTCATCATTGTGGGCTTCATCGCCGGGCGTCATGCCTCCCGCGCCGACATGCTGGAGGCCATTGAGGAAACCGCAGCCGAAGAGCCTGCACTGTTGCCCGATGAGACGAAATAGGCTGCACAACATGACAGGGGCGCGCGGACAGCGCGCCCCTTTTTCATCGCCGGTGGACCCCTGAAGCGTCTGCTGCGTGATCTTTCTGCCCTGCGTCTTTTTCTGAAGGGCTGGGAAGGGGCTTATGCCGCATCTCCGCAGACAAGATCGAGGACAGCGCGGGTGAGCAGACCTTCGGGCTGGCGCAGTTGTTCGAGAATGGAGAAATGATCCGCACCCGGAATGGGTAGCAGTGCACCGGGCGCGCCGGCTTCCACCCGCCGTGCGGAGAGTGCGCGGGAATCATGCACCAGCGCAGGCACCTCCGCCGTGCCATAGGCCACGATGAGAGGCGAGTGGGACTGGCGCAGACGCAGCGGGGAGAGTGAGGCGATCTCCGTGCTTGAGAGATCAAGCGCGGCATTCAGGAAGGTGTCGCGGATGGGAGCCAGCTCATACACGCCGGAAATGGCCAGCCCGGCCATTACAGCGGGATGGTGCAGATGCATCACTGCAAGCTGGGCTCCGGCCGACCAGCCGGCGATGACCAGAGGCCCGGCTATGCCATGTTCCGCACCGACACTGGCAAGGAAATCCAGCGCCTTGCCGATATCCGAGACACTCTCGGACAGGCGGGCGCCGGGGGCGAGGCGATAGCCGGCCATCGCCACGGACCAGCCATGGGTCATGAGCCCTTCGGCATAATGGGCGAAGACTTCGCGGGAGTTTTTCTGCCAGTAGCCGCCATGGATGAACACCAGACAGGGGGCGGAAGGGTTTTTCGCTGGAAACAGGTCCAGCTTCTGGCGCTCATGCGGGCCATAGGGTGTGTCCAGCCCGGCCGGATGGGCAGCGCGGAAGGCTTCCGCCGCCACATCGCGCGCGGCCACCCACTGTGGGCTGTTGGCCACAGCGGCATTGTTGTTATAGGCGGCGTCACGCTGCGGCTGGGACAGGGTGTCCCAGATCATCTGTGGCGCGTGCATGTCGGGGGGCGTGCTCATACGACCTCCGGGATGGGCAGGATGGGGGCGTTCGCCTTGAAACAGGCGCCGGCCCGCAGGCAGAAGGCCGGGGTGAGGAGGCGATCCATCTTCACTTCTGTTTTTTCATTATCGCGCAGGACATAGCGGCCCCTATTGTCATCCAGCACGGAGATATCTGCGGTATAACCCACTTTCAGCGCCCCCAGACGATCCGACAGGCCGAGCATTTCCGCCGGGTTGGAGGTGACCATTTTCACCACATGGTTCAGTGGCAGGCCCAGCGCCATCATCGAGCTCATGGCCTGGGTGAGGCTGAAGCGGGCCTGACCGAGGAAGGGGTGGGTTTCCTCATCGGGATGTTTGGCCGGGGTGCCGGCCGGAGACGGCACGCGGGTGTTGTAGCCATGCATGTCCGCCCCCAGTGTGGTGGGCACGACGCCGGCGGCAATGGCCTTGCGGGCGATACGATAGGAAAAGTGGCTGCCATGGCCCACATCCACCTTCAGGCCACGATCCAGCGCCGCCCGGATCACATCATGCACCTTGCCGGTCTTGTCCACGAAGCCGCCGGGATGTTTGGTGAAGGGGTGGGCGAGAATATCGCCTTCCTTCAGCAGTGGAATGACACGCTCCAGAATGGTGTCGGCATCCTCGCCATTCGTGCCGCTTTCCGGCAGGCCCCACAGCGCGCCGAAATGTACATAGAGCGGGATCTCGGCGCGCCGGGCGATCTCCGCCGCCATCACCATTACCTTGATGCCCCAGCGGGCGAAGCCGCCAATCTCGGCATGGCCCTTGATGCCGCGCACGAGATCGCGGTTGGCGATGGCGGAGCGGACGGTGGCGTCCACATCCACGCAATCCGGGCTGTAGAGATTGGGATAATAGTGGCCTTCAAGCCCACCCACGAGATAGGCCGACAGGAAGGAATAGACACGGCTGCGAGAGGGCTCCACCATGAATTTGCGGAAGCCGGGCAAGGTCATGCAGGATGCGCCGCCCTGATCGACAACAGAAGTGACAGCCGAATGCACACCCACCATATCCGGGTTGAGACCGAAGCGGCCGGAGACATACTGGTAAACATGCCCATGGGTATCAATCATGCCGGGCAGGACAAGCTTGCCGGAGACATCAATGGTTTCCAGAGCGGATGCGGCGGGAATGTCGGTTGCGATGGCCGCGATGCGTCCGTCGCGCACGGCCACGTCAAAAATGCCGTCAAGGTCCGACGCGGGAGAGATGACGTGGCCGCTCTTCAAGAGAATGTCGTAGCCTGCATGTTCAGCCATAAGGGCCTCCACCCGGTCTTGCGGAATGTGTCGCGTTAGATATGAAGTATGCTTCGTATTTTCCAAAGCAAGCCGCGTGCCAGGTTTGATCCGAAGCAATCAGAACAGAGGCGCTCAGGTGGTGCAGGGGCAGAAAGCGTGATGAAAAGCGAAGTCTTGTCAAATGGATGCGTGCAGCCTGAAGAGGGTGGGCCGGAAGAGGATCTGGAGCTGTTTGAGCGGCCCGGCTTTCTGGCGCGGCGGGTGCATCAGATCCATGTCAGCCTGTTTTCTGAGCTGTGCAGCGCATACGGCGTGACGCCGGTGCAATACAGCCTGCTTTCAGCATTAAGCAGGCGGAAGGAGGCAGACCAGACCACGCTTGCCCGCATTGTTTCACTGGATCGCACCACCACGACCGGAGCCCTGAAACGCCTTGAGGGACGGGGGTTTGTGCGTCGTGCTGTCTCCCCGACAGATCGTCGCGCCCAGAGCTGTCGGCTGACGGATGAGGGCCGGGCCATTCTGGTGGATATGGAAGAGGCCGCCCAGCGCGCCCATGCCGCCACTGTGGAAATGCTGAGCCCTGAGGAACAGCGACTTCTTATTGATTTAATGAAGAAAATTGTCAAAACACACGGGGCGCGCAGTGGCGGGTTTGGTGTGTCCTGATTTTGCGCAGCATGCTGCATATATTTTGCGCGAAGGGTGAGCTTCCAGCCTCGTTTTGGCGCATGCCGCAGAGGCCCGCCGGGTGGACCCGCGGGCGAACACTGCAATGGATGCGCAGGGCCATGCGATGAGATGGTGGCTTTCAGAAAATGGCGGCTTGCCCGTCACGTCTTGGATCACTGGCCACGGCATAATAGGGTCGGGCAGCCGGGCCCATGCGCCAGATGAACTGGCCCGCGCCGAAATTCTCATAAGGGTTGGCGTCCACCTTCAGGTGGTGCCCGCGCGCGGCGAGGGCTTCAATGGTGAGGGCCGGCATGGTGGCTTCCATATCCAGTTCCAGGCCGGAGTTGAAACGCCAGCGGGGCGCATCGCAGGCGGCTTGCGGGTTCAGGCCATGGTCCAGCATCCGCACCAGCGTTTGCACCTGCCCCTGCGGCTGCATGTTCGCGCCCACCACGCCGAAGCTCATCACGGGTGCGCCGTCGCGGGTGAGAAAAGCCGGAATGATGGTGTGGAAAGGGCGCTTGCCGGGGGTCACCACATTGGGGCTGGCCGCATCCAGCGAGAAGCCATGGCCCCGGTTCTGGAGTGAGAGCCCCCATTCCGGCAGCACCACACCTGAGCCGAAGCCGTTGAAGTTGCTCTGGATGAAACTCACCATCATGCCGGAGGCATCGGCGACAGTGATATAAATGGTGCCACCCTTCACCGGATTTCCGGGGGCAAAGGGCTGGGCCTTTTTCATGTCGATGAGCCGGGCGCGGGCGGCAAGATAGGCGGGGTCAAGCATCTGTTCCGCCGTCACCTCCATATGGGCCGGGTCGGTCACATAGCGATAGACATCGGCGAAGGCGAGCTTCACAGCCTCGATCATGAGATGGTGGGCATCAGGACCGTCCATCTCATGAGCTGCCAGATCGAGCTGGGAGAGAATGCCCAGCGTGATGAGCGCGGTGAGGCCCTGTCCGTTCGGGGGAATTTCATGCAGCTTGTAACCGCGATAGGTGCGCGAAATGGGCTTCACCCATTCCGGGGCATAGGCGGCCATGTCTGCCGCTGTCAGGGCTGCGCCACCGGCGCGGGCGGCCTGTTCGAGCGCATCTGCGATTTCACCGCGATAGAAGGCTTCGCCCCGGCTTTCGGCAATGGCTTTCAGGGTGCGCGCAGCACCGGGCAGGGCAAAGATTTCGCCAATTTCCGGCGCACGGCCATGGGGCAGAAAGGCTTCGGCGAAGCCGGGCTGGCTGGCAATGGTGGGCTGGAGGGCCGCAGCCGCCCATTTGGCCTGCATGACCGTGGGAACGGGATAGCCGTTTTCCGCAATCTCCATGGCCGGTTCCAGCAGATCGGCAAAGGGCAGGCGGCCAAAGCGCTCTGAAAGCGCCACCCAGCCGCCAACAGCGCCGGGCACGGTCACGGCATCCCACCCGCGCTGGGGCGGTCGGGTGGCATCCTGCCCATAGCGCGTGCGGAAATACTCCGGGGTCCAGCCCGCCGGTGCGCGCCCGGAGGCGTTGAGCCCGTGCAACTGCGCCCCATCCCACAGAATGCAGAAGGCATCCGAGCCCAGGCCATTATTGTTGGGCTCCAGAATGGTCATGGCGGCCGCTGCGGCAATGGCGGCGTCCACCGCATTGCCGCCCTTCAGCAGCATGCGCAGGCCGGCCTGACTGCCCAGCGGATGCGAGGTTGAAACCGCATTGCTGCCGAAGACAGGCAGGCGACGGGAGGCAAAGCCGGCATTCCAGTTGAAAGATGTCATCGCAGTTTCCAGAACAGCGGGGAGGGGCGGAAGAATGTGTCAGGCGGCGTCGTTGGGTGTGAGGGCTGGGGCTGTGAAAAAGCACAGCACCATTTCCACCACCTGTGTGCGACGCCGGGCCAGCCAGACCGGATCTCCGAGATCCTGCTGGAACAGCACGGAGAGGGTTTCACGCTGCGCCACATGGGTGATGCAGAGCGCCAGAATGGTGAGATAGAGATCCATGGCCGGCAGGCGGCGGGTGAAGACGCCATCCGCCACGCCCCGCGCCATCAGTGCATCCAGCGCCTGCATCAGAGGCTTCATGGTGTCGTGAATTTCGGGCATGTCGCGGGCAAAGGCGGCCCCGGACATGTTCTCATTGCGGATGATGGCGACAAATTGCGGTGTGTCGCGCAGATAATCAAAAGTGAACTCCACCAGCCGCCTCAGCCCCTCACGCGGGGGAGCGGTTGTCAGGTCCAGTCCCTGTTCCAGCGTGCGCAAATGGCGATAGGTGTGTTCCAGCACCGCGCGATAGAGGCCGTGCTTGTTGCCGAAATAACGGTAGATGAGTTGCACATTCGTGCCGGCCTGCGCCGCGATGCGTTCCACGCGTGCACCGGCGAAGCCATCTCGCGCAAAAGCCTCGCGCGCAGCGTCCAGAATGCGGGCGCGGGTGGCGGCTGAATCCCGCTTCGGGGCCTTGGACTGGACGTGCTGCCGGGCCATCTGTTGTGCCGGCTTTTCGGAGGCAGGCTGTGGGCTGGCGGATTGTTGTGCGCAATCAGGGATCTTGGGCAAGCGACACCTCTTCAGGGGTGGCCGGACGCGATGACGGCTTGATGAATCTTCTTATATGCAAAAATTTACTTACATGCTATGGCTGATACGAAGCGTTGCGCATATTTGGCTTCGAGGCATTGTTTTTCAGGCATTTGCGCGCCCGACGCATTCTCAACCCTTGCCATCAGGGGGCTGCCGCCATGTCGTCTGTCGTCTCGTCCGACCCGTCTTTCACTGCTGGTTCTTTCCCCCTGTCTTCAGGGCAGCCGGATGAGGAGGGTGTTGGCGCTTTCATTCCCGGTCCGCGCGTGCATGTGGCGGGAAGCGCCGACGGTGCGCTGGGCGGCCTGAGTTGCGCCGTGAAGGATGTGCTGGATGTCGCCGGCACCGTAACCGGGAATGGCAACCCGGATTGGGCGCGCACCCATGCTCCGGCCCGTCATCATGCCTCTGCTGTTGCGCGCATTCTGGCAGCAGGCGCGGATGTGGTGGGCAAGACCATCTCTGATGAACTGGCCTATTCGCTGACAGGGGAGAACACCCATTATGGCACACCGCTGAACAGCGCGGCACCGGACCGCGTTCCGGGCGGCTCCTCCAGCGGGTCTGCGGCGGCAGTGGCGGCCGGGCTGGTGGATTTCGCACTGGGCTCGGATTGCGGGGGCTCGGTGCGGGTGCCCTCCAGCTATTGCGGCCTTCTGGGTATGAGGCCGACCCATGGCCGGATCTGTGCGGAAGGGATCGCCCCCTTCGCTCCCAGCTTTGATTGCGTGGGCTGGTTTGCGCGTGATCCGCGTGTGTTTGCCGCCGTTGGCGCGGTCTTGCTGGAGGAAGAAGGGCCGGCCCGGCGTCCCTCACGCCTGCTGCTGGCTCAGGATGCCTTTGATCTGCTGGAAGAGGATGTGCGCACCGCGCTGATGCCGGCCGTGGCACGGGTGGAAGCGCTGCTGGGGAGCGCTACGCCGGTGACACTTTCGCCGGATGGTCTGGCGCACTGGTCTGCCGCCTTCCGCACCTTGCAGGCTGCGGAGATCTGGCAGAGCGTGGGGGCGTGGGTGGATGAGGTGAAGCCGGGTTTCGGCCCCGGCGTGAAGGAACGTTTCGAGGCCGCAGCCCGGCTTGATCCTGCCGAGGTGGATGCCGCCCGTCCGGTGCGTGAGGCGGTGGTGGCGCGCATGGTGGATCTGCTTCCGCCCGGAACGGTCATGGTGCTGCCCTCCACGCCGCGCATCGCGCCGCTGCGTGGCTCTGCTGCGGCGGATACTGAAGTCACCTATCGTCATCTGGCCATGAATCTGTTGTGCACGGCGGGCCTGGCGGGCTTGCCGCAGGTCTCCATGCCGCTGGCGCGCGTGGCAGGTGCACCGATTGGCCTGTCCCTTCTGGGTCGTCGCAACAGCGATCTGGAACTGGTGACGCTGGCCGCGTCGATCTGCGCGGCTGGCTGACAGGCCCGCCGGGCGGCGCGGGGGCCGCCCGGCACCTTTTCAAGCCTGAAAAGGCGGGGGGATGTATGGTGCTCCGCCTTGGGGAATATTCTGTCTGCTTACACATACGGCGTTGCTTTTGAACGGGTCTTCAAAAGCAGGGTGCGGGGCAAGGTTTCGCTTCTCGGGATACTGGGGGGGGCTGTGCGGCTGTTTATGTTTGAAAGGCCGTGTCAGGTGCCTGCGCGCGGCATTTACTGCGAATGCTTGATCTGGCGGGCAAGCCACGCAACGGCGGAAAGAAATATGCCGCCAGCCACAAGGCCGCCACCACCGCCCCACAGTAACCCTGCGGTTCCGGCCAGCCAATGGCCCGCAAGCGCACCGGCTGCACCCAGAATGAGGGGGGCCAGACATCCGATAGCAATCACGCCGTTTTCCTTCCAGCTGTCATGTCAGGTGTTACGCAGCCGATTGTGGCGCAGGCAAGGATGCACGCCCCGCTTGTTCTTCCGCCGGATGGACGCGCGCGCCCATGCCGGGGCGCCATAGATATGCAGCATTTCCACCACTCGTATTTCTTGTATCAACTTGCGTATGATTTGCGATTTCTGCATATATTGAAGTTATCAATAAAATATTAGATTTGTATGCTTTCTCATTTTTCGCCTCAATTGTGTAGTCTGTGCGCCGGATACACGCCGGGTTCCAAAGATCTGAACAGCTTTGCGGAGCATTTTGGAGCCCTAAACAGACTTTCTCAATGGAGAGAGACATGTCGAACGGCACCTTCGCAGATTTTCTCAATGCCCTGCGGGCTTTTGAATCCGGTGTGGACTGGGATCGCTATCAGTCCGGGGAGATTTCCCAGTGGCAGATTCGTGAGTGGGTGGGGGAAGACGCCTGGACCGCCTGGCAGAGTGGTGAGCTGAGCTGGCGCGACATGCAGTATCAGTCGCAGAACAGCTTGGGTTTTGTTGGCTATCAGCTGGGCGAGGCCCTGCTCATCGACACCGGCTATTATGAGGCCGAGACCTATTACGGCAATGGCGCGGGTTCCAATCTGTGGCAGGGCAGCTTCACCGGCAAGGATGGCATCGAAAGCCTGGATGACCTGAAGACCAATGTGCAGGAGGCCGTCATCCTGGCTGCCTTCGGCTTCAATCTGAAGGTGATCGAGGACGGGCTGGCCACGCAGGGCAAGAGCCTTGATGATTTCATCGGCACCACGGCCAGCTATGTAGACAGCACCAGCGGCCAGACCATCGAGGTGACGCTGACCCTGACCGGCATTCTCGCGGCGGCGCATCTGCGCGGGGCGTGGGGCACGCTGGCCCTGCTCCAGAATGGCGTTGTCTCGACCGATGAGAACGGCACGTCCATCCTCAAATATATCGACAAGTTCGGGGGCTATGAGAGCCTTGATGCCGATGTGCTGCGGGCAGCCTATGAGGACGGCACCAATATGGAGCTGGCCGAAAACCTGTGGCAGATTGATTTTGATGGCGATGGCGTCATCGCCACCCATGAGGGCGCTGCGCCCGGCGAAGGGGGCGATTACGATATTGGCGACGCCTCTTCCGGCGAAGATGCGGGTGGTGATGACACCGGTGGCAGCGCTACGGGTGGGGGCACCACGCCCACCGGCGGCAGTGCCCAGGGGCCGGATGCCAATGGCGTGACCATCATCAAGTGGGCATGGAACACGGCCACGCATATTGAGTTTGATCCGGCGCAGGACAAGCTGGATTTCGGCTGGTTCTCCAGTGACAATTTTACCATTTCCGAAGTGGATGGCTCCGTTGTCATCGCCATTCCGTCCAACAACCAGACCTATATTCTGGATGGCGTGACGCTGGCGGATCTGTCCATGGACAATATCCTCGCCAATGACAGCACCGCACGGGCGGTATGGGAAGCCGCCATGGCTGGCGCATCGACGCAAGAGCCGGGCGATGGCGAAGGTGCGGGTGAAGGTGACGCCGGCGAAGGGGGCGATAACCCGCAAGGGGGCGAGAACCCGGATAATGAGGGTGATGCCGGAGACGGTGAAACCGGCGAGGGCGGTGAAACCGGTGAAGATGCGCCGGCCAGTAGTGGCGATGGCGCGCCCACCATCACCACCATCAGCTGGTCCTGGGGGGCCAACACGGTGCTGGCCTTCGAGCCCCAGCATGACCGGCTGGATTTTGGCTGGTTCTCCGGCAACAATTTCACCATCTCCGAGGTGGATGGCTCCGTTGTCATCGCCATTCCGTCCAACAACCAGACCTATGTGCTGGATGGCGTTTCACTTTCCGATCTGTCGATGGACAATATCATTGCCAGGGATGCCAGCGCCGTGGCGCGTTGGGAAACCGCACTGGTGAACGCCGGTGATGCGGATGATGGCCAAGAAGAGGGCGGCGATACGGGCGAGGCGAATCCGGGCTCCGGCGAAAATCCGGGCGAGGACACGGGAGATGCTTCCGGGGAGGGGGCCGGTGACGGCTCGGGCGAGGACAGTGAAACCCCCGATGAAGGCGAAGCCGGAACAGGCACTGGCGAAGAGGATACTGGCGAAGAAGATGGGGGCGATGCGGGTAACCCGCCGTCTGATCCTTCCACCGGAAGCGGAGATGGGGCGCAGGGCGATGCAGGCCCCATCATCGCCGCCTATTATACGGAGTGGAGCATCTATGGCCGCAAGTTCAATGTGGCGGATGTGCCGGCCGAAAATCTCACCCATCTGATCTATGCTTTCGCGAAGATCGATTCCGCCGGCAACATGGCGCTTTATGATCGCTATGCGGCTATCGAGAAGACCTTCAGCGCGGATGACAGCGTGGATGGTGTGGCCGATACGTGGGACCAGACCCTCGCCGGCAATTTCAACCAGTTGGCAGAACTCAAGGCGGCCAATCCCGACCTTTCAGTGCTGATCGCCGTGGGGGGCTGGACGCTTTCTGGCAATTTCTCGGATGTGGCCGCCACAGCGGAAGGCCGGGCGAATTTCGCGGCTTCGGCGGTGGAGTTCCTCCAGACCTACACCATGTTCGATGGCCTTGATTTCGACTGGGAGTATCCCGGTGGTGGCGGGCTGGAGAGCAATGTGGTGCGGGCCGAGGATGGCGAAAACTACGCCCTTCTTCTGGCCGAGGTACGCGCCGCGCTGGATGAGCTGGAAGCCCGGACCGGCCGTGAATATGAAATCTCCGTCGCCTCGCCGGCGGGGTCCGACAAGATTGCGAATTTCAATCTTGAGGGCCTTGCCGAATATGTCGATTTCTTCAACCTGATGGCCTACGATTTCCATGGCGGCTGGGAAACCACCACCGGGCATCAGGCGCCGCTCCATGACACTGTGGGCGGGGATTATGACGTGGCCACCGCCGTGCAGCTTTATCTGGAGGCGGGCCTTGACCCCTCGCAGATTGTGCTGGGTGCACCGGCCTATACGCGGGCATGGTCTGGCGTGCAGGCCGGGGAAGATGGCGGCTGGAACGCCTCCAGCACCGGCCTTGCCGATGGCACCTGGGAACGCGGCGTCTATGATTACAAGGATCTGCTGAACAAGTTGCAGGAGCCGGACAGCGGCTGGACCCTCTATTGGGATGATGAAGCCCAGGCGGCCTATGTCTATAATGAGGCACAGGGCATCTTCTCCACCTTCGAGACCCCGGCCTCCATCGCCTTGAAATCGGAATGGGCACAGGCGCAGGGCCTGGGCGGCATGATGTTCTGGGATCTGTCCGGTGATACGCAGGATGTGGCCGAGAGCCTCATTCAGGCAGCCCATGACAGCTGGGTTCTGGGCCTGAGCTTCGAGGAGGTGATTGCAGATTCCAGCCTGACCCCGGATGTGGTGATTGGCGGAAATGGCGCGCTGGATTCTCTTGTCGAGGATGATGGCAGCGTGAGCCCGCCCTCCGGCTCGGATGAGGGGGAGACGCAGCAGGGCGGTACCGGCGATGACGGCGTTGATCCCGGCTCAGAAGAGACGGCCAGCGGGGATGTGCCGGCCGATGATTTGCCGGCTGGAGAAGCGCACATTCCGGTGACGACGGTCATTTCCTGGCAGTGGGGCGCAACCACAACGCTGGAGTTCAACGCGGCTGGTGGCGATATGCTCGATTTCGTCTGGATGACGGCGGATGCCTTCGAGGTGTCGGAAGAGAATGGCGCGGTTGTCATCTCCATTCCCTCCAATGCGCAGAGCTATCGCCTGGAAGGGGTGAGCCTTGCCGAGCTGAGCCTCGACAATATCTCCGCCCGCGATGCCGCCACGCTGGCGCAATGGAGCAGCCTGCTGGATGCCGCTGATGCGACAGCTGCCGATACGCTGGATTTCTCTGGCATTCCAGCGGTGCCGGAGAGCCTGAGCTCGGATGTACCCGCCCTGCTGGATGCGGAAGAGGATGCGCTTTTGGCCGAGATTGCTGTCGTGGAGGATGCCGCGCTGGTTGCGGGTGCCGACGCTGCGGATGAGGCCGGTGCGGAAGACGCCGCCCTTGGCGTGACCGATCCGCTCCACGCGCATGATGGCCTTCTGGTCTGAGTTGCACCATTCACCCCTCCGCTTCTGGCGGAGGGGTTGAGGGCGGGCCGGTCTATCCTGCCCCGGATCGGCCCGCCACCTCATTTTTCCTGCCTTCTTGCCTTCCTGACCGTCCTTGCGGCCCACGCCATTTTCGCTGAGCCCGTTCCGTGGCCATGGATGCCACTGACATGGGAACCCTTGTCATGACCCTTCGCAAAACATCCCGTCGCGCATCCGAACGTGCACCCGGCGCTGTCCAGACGTGCCTTTTGAATGCGCGCCATGCCTTTATCGGTGTGGCCTTGTTCAGCGGCGTGGCCAATGTGCTCATGCTCACGGGGCCGCTCTTCATGCTTCAGGTGTATGATCGGGTGCTGGCCAGCCGCTCCCTGCCCACGCTCATGGTGCTGGGGCTGATCGCGACGGGGCTCTATATTGCCTTTTCCATGGTGGATTATGCCCGTGGCCGGGTGCTCTCCCGCATGGGCGACAGGCTGGAGAAGGAGTTGGCGGACCCCGCCTTTCGGGCCGAACTCGCGGACGCCTTCAAGGGGCAGAATGCTGACGGGCGCGCACTTTCGGATCTGGCCACGGTGCGGCGATTCCTGTCCGGGCCTGCGCCTCTGGCCATGTTCGATCTGCCCTGGGTGCCACTTTATCTTGGCATTCTGGGGTTGCTACACTGGTCGCTCGGGCTGGTGGGGCTGGTGGGCGCTGCGGTGGTGATTGCCCTCGCCCTTGCCAATGATCGCCTCACATCCAGGGCCATGGTGCGGGCATCGGGCCATGCGGCGGCGGCAACCTCCATGCTGGAGGCCGCGCGTCGCTCCGCCGAAGCGGTGACAGCGCTGGGCATGCGCCCCCATGTGGGGGGGCTGTGGAGCGGTGCGCGCCATGAGGCCATGACGGCCGAGCGCGAAAGCGGCGACAGGGCCGCTCGCATTGCGGCCATCTCCCGTGGTTTCCGCCTGTTCCTGCAATCGGCCACGCTGGCCATTGGCGCTGTGTTGGTGATTGAACATGCCGCCACGGGCGGGGTGATGATCGCCTCCTCCATCATGCTGGGCCGGGCTCTGGCCCCGATCGACCAGATCGTGGCGCACTGGAAGGCCATTTCCGCTGCTCGCGCCGCGCGGGATCGTCTGGATGCACGGCTGGGTGCCATGGAGGAGAGCCGGGCGACCATCAAGCTGCCCACCCCGCGCGGGCGTCTTCAGCTTTCCGGCGTGGTCGCCGCGCCGCCCGGCATGCGTCGCCCGGCGGTGGAGGGGCTCAATTTCGAGATTGCACCGGGGGAAGGGCTGGCCATCATCGGGCCCAGCGCATCGGGCAAATCCACTCTGGCGCGGCTTCTGGTGGGCCTGTGGCAGCCCATGGCCGGAACGGTGCGGCTGGATGGCGCGACGCTGGACCAGTGGAACCCGGACCTTCTGGGGCGACATATCGGCTATCTGCCGCAGGATGTGGAGTTGATAGGTGGCACGGTGCGCGATGCCATTTGTCGCCATCAGGCCGATGCGCGCGATGCGGATGTGATCCGCGCCGCCCAGTCCGCCGCAGCCCATGACATGATCCTGCATCTGCCGGAAGGCTATATGACGCGCCTTGGTCCCGGTGGTGCGGCGCTCTCCGGCGGGCAGAGGCAGCGCATTGCGCTGGCCCGCGCACTTTATGGAGATCCGGCCCTCATCGTGCTGGATGAACCGAACGCCAGCCTCGATCAGGAGGGGGATGCCGCCCTGAATGCCGCCCTTCTGGTGGCGCGCAAGCGTGGTGCGGCTGTGGTCGTCATCACCCACCGTCCCGGCGGCATGGTGGCGGTAGACAAGGTGCTGATGCTGAAAGCCGGCCGGCAGGTGGCTTTCGGCCCCAAGGAAAAGGTGCTGCGCGAGCTGATGCAGGCCAATGCGGCTTCATCTTCCCCAAATACGGCACAAGGTGTGGCCAAAGGCGCAGCGCATTTGCGCAAGGTGGAGGGGTGACGATGCACAGGGGCGCTCTGTCTTTCCCATCCGCCAGCGGGCTGAAGCGCGCCATGCGACGCATGTGGCTTTCAGTTCGTCTTTTCTGGGGCCGCCATGTTTCTCCGGGTTTGGCAGGCTTGCGCATGATGAGCCCTCATGTGGTGGGCACAGGCGCGAAAACAGCGACGGATGATCCGGCGGACCCGGCCCATCATCTGCGGTTCGGGGCATTTGTGTGTCTGGCGGTGGTGCTGGGGTTTGGTGGCTGGTCCATTCTGGCCTCTCTGCAAAGCGCGGTGGTGGCCTCCGGCGTGGTGACGGCGGAAGGGCGCAGCCGCAAGGTGCAGCATCTGGATGGCGGCATCATCAGCGCCATTGCGGTGCGTGATGGAGATGTGGTGCAGGCTGGTGACGTGCTGCTGCGTTTGGATCAGACTCGCCTTGCGAGCGAACGCGCCATCATCGAGAATCGCCTGTTCGAAGCGCTGGCGCGGCAGGCTCGCCTTGAGGCCGAGCGTGACGAGGCCCCTGACATGATGCGCCCGGCGCTGTTTGATGCCATGCTGGCCGAAGACAGCGCCCGCCTGCCCGGCAACAGGGCGGTGTTCGGCTCGACCCTGAAAATGGATGCGGATATGGCTGGCCGCATCTTCTCCGGGCAGCAGCGCCTGTTCGAGGCCCGGCGGGAAACGCTGAAGGCGCAGAAGGGCCGCCTTGAGGCCGCCATGGCCCAGAGCCGTGAGCAGATTGCCGGCCTGAAGGCCCAGCGGGAGGCGCTGGAGCGCCAGCGCGCCCTGATTGGCCGTGAGCTGGAAAATACCCGTTCCCTCTATGACAAGGGGCTGGTGTCCCTGCCGCGTGTGCTGGCGCTGGAGCGTCAGCAGGCCGAGCTGGAGGGCAATATGGCTGGGCGCAGTGCGGATATGGCGGCCATTGAACAATCCATCGGCCAGCTTGAACTTCAGGTTTTGGAATTGCAGCGCGATCATCGCGAGAAGGTGCTGGCTGAACTGCGCGAGGCCGACGCCAATGTACAGGATCTGAGTGAGCAGCGCATTGCCGCCAGCGACAGATTGCAGCGCACGGATATTCGTGCACCCGTCAATGGGCGGGTGAACGGGTTGGCGGTGCATACCATAGGCGGGGTGGTGCGCCCGGCCGACACCATCATGGAGATTGTTCCGGCGGAAGAAGCGCTGATCGTGGAGGCGCGGGCCGATCCGGCCGCAGTGGACCAGCTTCATGCCGGCCAGCCCGCCCGTATTCGCCTCACCGCCTTCGAGCAGCGCACGACACCGGAGCTGGACGGCGTGCTGCTCACGGTTTCACCTGACAGGCTGACAGATCCGCATTCCGGCGCGCCTTATTATGCGCTCAAGGTTTCCATCAATGAGCAGGAGCTGGCGCGTCTGGGGGTGGACAAGCCGCTGGTTCCGGGCATGCCGGCGGATGTGTTCATTGTGGCGGGGACGCGCTCTCCGCTGAGCTATCTTACCAAGCCGCTGACAGACCAGATGGCCCGCGCCCTGCGGGAAGAGTGAGGCGCTGTGCAATTCTCGCCAGATTTCTGGACAGGAGCGGTGATGTGTATCAACGTACCTGTCGGGCGAATGTCATGTCTCCGCTTTATGTTATTCCGCCGGAATGGCGGTTCTAGATAGCTGACAGCGCAAATATGGGTATGGAGTGAATGTCGGATGCCTCCTCGGGTGAAAACGCCGGAACAGGACGGCAAGGAGGACGCAGTGTCCGCATCTGCGAACGCGGCGGACAAGATGGAATTTGCACAGCGGCTGAAAACATGGCGGCGGCTGAATAATATCAAACAGGCGGCCCTGGCCGAGATGCTGGGTGTGTCGCAATCTTCCATCTCCTTTTGGGAGACAGGGCGGGACCTGCCCTCCGCTGCATATCTGCAACGCATCACCGACCTGATGGCCGATTCCACCAGTAATGAGCTGCTTGTGGAGCGTCTGTTCGTGGAACGCATCATGGGTGGGCGCGCCTTGTTTGATCTGGATGGCGCGCGCTTGCTGGCGTCATCGCAGGGGTATCGCCAGTTGTGGCCGGAATATGCCCGGCTGGAAGGGCACTTCATGGCGCACCGCCTTGTGAACGAGGCGGCAAGCCTGGCCGACGACAGGGATTTGATGCAGGCCATTCGCAAGGGGGAGGTCGCCATCATTGGCGGGATCAGCCGGCGTATGACAGATATCGAGCTGGACCCTGCCGTGGTGCATCGCTGGCATATGTGCTTTCGCCGCGTGGGCTATCGCATCATCATTGATGTGGCCTGTGAGCGCACGGATGAAGAGGCCGTGGGCGTGACAGAATTGCTGTATCTGGACGATTGCAGCTGAACATCCGTGCCAATGTGTGTGTGCCCTTTGCCATTCGGGCTGTTTCTTGATCCGGTCTTTCCTGCCCGTTGCGCGTTGCTTCTGCTCGTTGCCCAAGTCTGCCCGCAGAAGCGATGGACCAGAGCTGGCTGGCTTATTAAACAGGCCCTGCCGTGCGCGCCTCATGCCGGCGGCACAAGGCCCGGACGAACCGGGCATTCCGGGAGACACGCCAGATGACCAACACAGCACGCCCCATCCTGTTCCAGACCGGGCCGATCATGGACCCGGCACTGGCCCCAGCACTTGCAGAGCATTTTACCGTTCTGATGCCCGAAGCTCTAGAGGAGGGGCAGGCGGGCCAGGTGCGCGGCATCGTTTCCGGCGTTGGGCGCGAAGTGGATGATGAGCTGATGGCTCGTTTCCCGGCCCTGGAAATCGTCGCCAATTTCGGTGTGGGCTACGATTCCGTGGATGTGGACGCAGCCCAGCGCCGCAATGTGATGGTGACCCATACGCCGAGCGTGCTGGATGAGGAGGTCGCGGACCTGACACTGGGTTTGCTGCTGGCCACGGTGCGGCGCATTCCGCAGGCGGATCGTTATGTGCGTGAAGGGCGCTGGCCCGAAGGGGCGTTTCCGCTCAGCCCCTCCCTGCGTGGGCGCAAGGTGGGCATGGTGGGGCTGGGGCGTATTGGTCTGGCCGTGGCGCGGCGTCTGGAAGGGTTTGGCGTGCCGGTGCTCTATCACACCCGCAACCGCCGGGCGGATGTGCCCTATATATGGCGTGGCAACCTTGTGGAGTTGGCCCGCGAGGTGGATGTGCTGGTGGTTCTGGTGCCCGGTGGTGCGCAGACCCGGCATCTGGTGAATGCCGATGTTCTGGAGGCGCTGGGGCCGCAGGGCCTGTTGGTGAATGTGGCGCGCGGCAGTGTGGTGGATGAGGTGGCGTTGGTGGAAGCGTTGCGGAGCGGGCGCATCGGCGCGGCGGGGCTGGATGTATTCGCGCAGGAGCCGCATGTGCCCGAGGCCCTGATGAGCTTCGAGAATGTGGTGGTGTTGCCGCATGTGGGCTCTGGCACATTCACCACCCGCGCCGCCATGGGCCAGCTTGTGGTGGATAATCTGCGCAACTGGTTTGCGGGGCGCGGCGCGGTGACGCCGGTGCCGGAATGTGCCGGCTGAAGCGTTGCTGAGCGCTCCGGCGGCGCTGTTTGCATGTGGGGCGCGGCGCATAGGGGCGCCGCGCCGGGTTCGCCGGGCATGTCATATTGTGTGATTTGATAGTCACATTTGTGCGGGTCAACGCGGCTGCAATCGCGGCGTCAAGGGGATGTCAGGCGCTGTTTTGGACATGAGGCAAATGCGACGTCGTCCTCATGTTGTAAAACTGCAACATAAGAATCCAGCATTCATGCGGGTTTGATTAATTTGAGGACAGTTTGTGCTCAAATTTTGTCATTAACTCCTGTCAGAATTAATGCTTCTATTTGTCCAGATTGTGTTGAGCCAAGCAGGACAAACCATGAAGAAAATCGCGCTGGCGGCGGTGTCGTCTCTCCTCATCTCCGGTACGGCCTTTGCGGCTGATATGTCCATGCCCGTGAAGGCTGTTGAGCCTGCGGCTCCCGCTCCGCTGTGGGATGTTTCCTTCGGCGTGACCGGCGCTTCCGATTATGTGTTCCGTGGTGTCAGCCAGACCAATGGCAATGCGGCCATTCAGGGCTATGCGGAACTCTCCCTGTTTGATTGGGTTTATCTGGGCGCCTGGGGCTCCAATGTGAGCTTCCTGGGTTCCGGCTCGGCTGAGGTCGATCTGTATGCTGGCGTGCGCCACACCTGGGACAAGCTGACCCTGGATGCCGGCTTTACCGGCTACACCTATCCGGGCAGCGATGCCGATACGGATCTGAACTACTGGGAAATCTACTTCAAGCCCAGCTATCAGGTCACCGACTGGCTGAATGTCGGCATGCACCTCTACTGGACGAGCGATTTCGCAGCCACCAACACCGACGGCACCTATCTGGCCGGTACGGCTGAAGTGGCCCTGCCGAGCTTCGGTCCGGGTGAAGCCATTGGCTGGCACATCTCTGGTGAATATGGCTATCAGTGGCTGGATTCCGCAGCCTGGAATGGCACCTTCTTTACCCCCATCACCCTCACGCCCTATTATGTGGACCTTTCCGGCTACAGCTACTGGAATGTGGGTGTGGGCTTCACCTACAAGGCTGCCACGCTGGATCTGCGCTATCACGGCTCTGATCTGAGCGATGACCAGTGCGTGCTCATGATCGGCAACAGCAATGATTGCGGTGACCGCTTCCTGGCCTCGCTGTCCTTCGACGTGGCCTTCTCTGATCTGAAGTGATCTTCGGGACAGATTGAAAAAGAAAGCGCCGCTCCTTCGGGGCGGCGCTTTTTTCATGCCTGCGGTGCGCAGGAGGGCGCGCTGGGTGCGGCCTCAGATCATGCCCAGACCGCGCAGGCTGGCATGGCCTTCCTTGCCCACGATGATGTGGTCATGCACTTCGATGCCCAGCGGCTTGGCCACGCCAATGATGCGGTGGGTCATGTCGATATCCGCCCGCGAGGGGCTGGGATCGCCGGAAGGGTGGTTGTGGCACAGGATGATGGCCGAGGCCGAAACCTCCAGCGCCCGTTTCACCACTTCGCGCGGATAGATGGGCGCATGGTCGATGGTGCCGGTTTGCAGCACCTCATCCACAATGAGCTGGTTGCGCTTGTCGAGAAACAGAACCCGCACCTGCTCCCGCTCGGCATAGGCCATGGCGGTGCGGCAATAATCAATCACCGCGCTCCAGGATGACAGTACCGGGCGGTTCTTCACCTGCGCTCGTGCAAAGTGCTGGGCGGCGGCCTCCACAATCTTCAGTTCGGTGATGATGGCGTCCTTCACGCCCGGCACCTCGGCCAGCAGGGCAGGCGGTGCGGAGACGACTTCCGCGAAGGAACCGAAGCGCGCCAGCAGATCCTTGGCCAGCGGTTTTACATCCCGACGGGGAATGGCGCGGAACAGAATGAGTTCCAACAATTCATATTCGGCCAGCGCCTGCCCCCCGGCGGCGCGAAAGCGCGCCCGCAACCTGTCACGGTGGCCGTGATAATGCGGGGGCGCTTCACGTTGAGGGCTTGCGGGGGGAGGATCTGGACGCGCAAACCCCTTATCTGCGGGCCCTTCATGGGCTGAAGGGTCTCGCAGTGGGGCTTCATGCAGGCCGTCGCGGGGATCGTCGACCATGGGCAGGCTCTCGGTCGGGCTGGATCTGGCTGGAACCTGTTCAGGCGATGGAGTAGGGCGGCTTGTCATAGCCCTTGGGGCTGAGCGTGAAGATCTCCACCCCTGTCTCCGTCACCCCCAACATATGCTCGAACTGGGCGGAGAGGGAGCGATCGCGGGTTACGGCGGTCCAGCCGTCGGAGAGCACCTTCACATGCGGCTTGCCCAGATTCACCATGGGTTCCACGGTGAAGAACATGCCTGGCACGAGTTCCGGCCCCTGCCCACGCTCACCCACATGGATGATGTTGGGCTCGTCATGGAACACCCGGCCGATGCCATGGCCGCAGAAATCGCGCACCACGCTCATGCGCTGGGGTTCCACAAATTCCTGAATGGCCGCGCCAATATCGCCCACATGTGCGCCGGGCTTGATGGCCGCGATGCCGAGCATCATGGCTTCGTAGGTCACTTCGATCAGCCGCTCGGCCCTGCGGGGAATGGCGCCCACGGCATACATGCGGCTGGAATCGCCATACCAGCCATCCAGTACGATGGTGACATCGCAGTTCACGATATCGCCTTCGCGCAGCGGCTTGTTGTTGGGCATGCCGTGGCACACCACATGGTTCAGCGAGGTGCATACGGAATAGCGATAGCCGCGATACATCATGGTGGCTGACTGCGCCCCGGCCGCCACGGTCATCTCATAGACCAATGTGTCAATCTGGGCGGTGGTTACGCCGGGCTTCACCAGTTCGGCGATGGCATCGAGAATGCGGGCGGCGAGCTGGCCGGCCTTGCGCATGCCCTCGAATGCTTCGGGGCCGTAAATCTTGATCTTGCCGTTCTTCCGCAGCGGCGCGTCCGCCGCTTCCACATAGCTCATGGCCTTGCCTTCCGTCGGCTGCGGGAAGGTGGCCTTCCGCAGCCGTTCTCGCGCGGCCCGGCATGGGGCCTGCGCTGTTTTTCTGCCGGGTCAAACATGCCGGAGCCGTCCGGCGCACCCGATCAATCCATGACGGGAGATTTAAGCCGAATATGCTTCAAAGCAAGTCTTCCGCGCGACTCTCTTGCTTTCTTCGCGTCGTCTTGTGGCGTTGACCGAAGGTTCGTTCACCAGCCCGCATTCAGCCTTTCATGGGGATTTGCCCGGCCACGCGGATGCCGTGCGTATCGACATGACACACAAGGCCAATGGCTTCCACCCCTGCCGCGTGGGCGGCATCGAAAGCTGCGCCATAGGCGGGGTCAAGATCGCGGGCCAGCCGGATATCACAGGCAGAACCGATCTGGCTGAGATAGACCATCACCGCCCGCCGGCCATCCGCGACCTGTGCGGCGAGTTCCACCAGATGCTTGGCGCCGCGGGCAGTGACACAATCCGGGAATTCGGCCTGCCCCGGCGTGCGCATGAGATGCACATTCTTCACTTCCACCAGGCAGGGATCGCGGGCATCATCCTCCAGCAGAATGTCGATCCGGCTGTTGACGCCATATTTCACCTCGCGACGCTGGCGGGCATAGCCTGCCAGGGCGGGTACCCGGCCTTGCGCAATGGCCTCGGCCACCAGCGCATTGGGATGCATGGTGTTAACGCCGACAAGCTCCGGTCCCTGTCCGAAATTCGCCTCCACCAGTTCCCAGCTCAAGGGCAATTTGCGCGTCGGGTTGGATGAGCGTGAGAGCCAGACCCGGCTGCCCTCCGCCGTCAACCCCAGCATGGCGCCGGGATTGGCCACATGCACTGTGGTTTCTGTGCCGTCTTCCAACAGTACATCGGCCAGAAAGCGTTTATAGCGTCGCAGCAGGCGGGCAGGCATGAGGGGGCTGGGAAACTGCATGGGAGAAAGCCGGAGAAGGACGGTTCAGGGGAAGGGTAAAAGATGAAGGGCAATGCCGGCGAAGAGCAGGGCCGGGAAGATCAAGACTCTCCTGCGAATCGCGCCGGCATCATGACAGCATAGGTCGGGAAGAGTATGGATGAACCCAGCCTCTGGCATGTTTGCCGGGTGCGATGGGTCTCAACAGGCTGGAAAGTCATCTCTGCACTGCAAAACAGGGGAGGTGGTGCGCTTCCTGCCTTCCGGCCATTGAGTTGCGCCCGGCTTCGCCGCATCCTGCCAGTTCCGCGCGGCATGTGCGGGCTTGGCAGGCTCAAATTTCAGGACCGTACAAATGAATACTCCCACCCCGGTCGTCCGCAAGAATTCGGTTCTGCGTCTGAGGGCCGGGCTGTTGCTGCTTGTCGCCTTTATCTTGCTGTGCGGCTCTGGCGGTTATTTTGTCGCCTCGAAGTTTGGTCTGGGTTTGGGCTGGGCTCTTCTCATCGCCATCATCATCTGGGTGGGCGTGGGCATCGTGCTGACCAGAATGCAGCCCAAGGTGTATTATGGTCTGGCGACTGTGGTCACAATCATACTGGCTTATCTGGTCTATGATTTCATCACGAGCGCGCTGGGCTGGTCGAGCATGACAGCCGCCATTCTGGCCGCATTGGCCACAGCGCTTCTGGGGTTCACCTTTCAGGATTTTCAGCGCCTGAAGGGGGAGTTGGGCCGCATGATCTACCGCCGCAAGCTCTAATGGCGCGGGTATTGCCGGGCTGAGCCCCCTTCCATCGGTAGAGGGTGTGCGCTAGCTTGGCATATATCAAAGGTTGTAGTGCGGCGGCAGGGGGCTGTCAGGCGATGGGGTGCCTGGATCATTTATCCGCCGCTCAGATCTGAGCTCGGGGCTGGGATGACGGACGGACGCCTGTATCAGTTCACGGGGCCGGCGGTTGCCATCATCATGGCCGCAGCCTTCCTGCTGGCATTTCTGTATCAGACCAAACGACGGTATGTGCTGTATTTTGCGCTGGCGTTTCTGGCATATGCTCTGGCGGCTTTGGTGCAGATGCTGGGCATTCCAAAGAACTATGCCGTGAATGCACTGCTCAGCGGCCTGATCTATACAGCTTGCATCGCCCTGATGATACAGGGCGTGTTGTTGCGTGATGGGCGCAGGGGGCTGAAACCCGTTTATTACCTCATCGCTGCTGGCATCATGGGGTTATTATGGGTTTTCACCTATATCCAGCCCTCTCTCATGATGCGGATTTACACGCAGAATTTCGGCTATGGGCTGATGCTGCTGGTGGCTGCGGGCGCGATCCGGCATCGCCGCCACAGCCCGCTGATAGACAAGGTCATGTTCTGGGCGGTTCTGCTGTTTGGGATGCACTTCTTCGTGCGAACCGCTCTGACCGTGCCGATCACTGATGAAATTACAAAAATCGGAGAGATGTACAGCGCTGGTTTGAGCCGGGAGGAGATCAGCGCCAATTTTTCCTATTCGCCATTCTGGCAGACCCTGAACTTCTCCATTCTGATCTGCGGGTTTGCGCTGGCCATCGTGTTCTTGTTGGCGGTGGTGACTGATATTATTGATGATATTCGCCGGGATAGCGCGACAGATACCCTGACGGGCCTGTTCAACCGCCAGCATTTTGATGCCGAGGCCCGTCGCTTGTTCTTGGGCAAGGCTTCTCGCCCGCTGAGCGTCGTCTTTTGTGATCTCGACCATTTCAAATCCATCAATGATACTTTCGGGCATGCTGCGGGAGATCAGGTGTTGCGCCACTTCGCCAGAATATTGCGCGATGAGTTGCGGCGTGGCGATGTGGCCGCCCGTTTCGGCGGGGAGGAGTTTGTTGTGCTGCTGGTTGGCACATCTCTGGCCGGGGCGGTGTCCTATGCAGAGCGTGTGCGCACCCATCTGAAACAGACATGTTTTGAAGGGCTGGAGGAACGCTCGGTGACAGGCAGCTTCGGTGTGGCGCAAATCGGGGAGGAGGAACTTCTGGAAGATGCGATCCACCGGGCCGATCTCATGGCTTATGAGGCCAAGCGCACCGGGCGCAACAAGGTGTGCGCCGACGAGGCCATGTCAGCCTGTAGTGTACGGATCGGGGCCAGGGGGGATTCTCCCGCGATGCAATCGCAATAAGGCATCGAAAGATGCCCATGCATGTGAGGCGCGTGCCGGTGCGTTGGGCCGGCAAGGGTGATTTGCCGGGTGCCTCTGCCGCGCGAATGCTCTAGATTCCCCATGGTGCCATCATGGAGAATGATTTTTGACTTCCGCGCAGAAGGACAATGCCGGCCTGCCGGTTCCGGTTCATGCCGGCTCCCCCGTGGGCGCGCGCCTGCTTGGCAGTGCCGGGCTGGTGGGGGGCGCGGGACTGGGGTTCGTGCTGGGTGGGCCACTGGGCGCGCTGGCCGGTGCATTGGCCGGCCATGTGCTGGCGCGCCTTCTGGCACCGGCCCCCAAGCCGGCGGCCTTTTCCATCGCGCTCATCGCCCTTTCCGCCAAGATGGCCAAGGCCGATGGCGTGGTGGTGCCTGCTGAAGTGCAGGCTTTTCAGGAGGTTTTCACCATTCCGCCCGGTGAGTTTGAAGCCGTTTCGCGGCTGTTCAATCTCGCCAAGGCCGATACGGCTGGCTATCAGGCTTATGCCCGGCAGGTGGCGCAGATGTTCGCCGATGATGCCGATACGCGCGAAGACCTGCTGGACGCGCTGTTCCATGTCGCCAAGGCGGATCATGCCCTGCATCCGCGCGAGTTGGATTTCCTGCGCGATGTTGCGGAGATTCTCGGTTTTACAGGGCTGGCTTATGAGCGGATCGAGGCCCGCCATGTGCGTCGGCCGGATGATCCCTTCGCGGTGCTGGATCTGGGGCCGGAAGCCAGTGACGTCGAGGTGAAAGCCCGCTGGCGCACCCTTGTGGCCACGCACCATCCCGACAGGCTGGCGGCCCGTGGCCTGCCGCCGGCCGCGCTGAAACTGGCGCATGACAGGGTGGTTGCCCTGAATGCCGCCTATGCCCGTATCACCAGCATGCGCGCCCCGGCCTGACCGGACGCCAGAGCCCATGGTTTGCAAATATGAGTGATCTTCTCTCCTGTGCTGACAGTCCGTTGGTGCAGTCTCTCGCGCCCACTCCCAATTTCGGCGCGCGTCGCCTGCCAGTGGATATGCTGCTGCTGCATTATACAGGCATGGAAAGCGCTGGGGCCGCCCTGGCCATCATGCAGAAGCCGGAGGCCGAGGTCTCCTGTCACTATGTGGTGCTGGAAGATGGCGGCGTGGTGCAGATGGTGGCTGAGGCGCACCGGGCCTGGCATGCCGGGCGCGCCATGTGGGAGGGCGTGAGCGACATCAATTCGCGCTCCATCGGTATCGAGATTGTCAATCCGGGCCATTCTGGCGGGTTGCCGCCTTATCCACCGGCGCAGATCAGCGCCGTGGTGGCGCTGTGTCGGGATATTCTCTCCCGCCATCTCATCCGCGCCGACAGGGTTCTGGGCCATTCCGATGTGGCCCCGGATCGCAAGGAGGACCCCGGCGAGCGTTTTCCGTGGGATACGCTGCATGAGGCCGGCGTGGGCCATATGGTGCCGGAGGCGCAGGTGGAGGGCGGGCGTTTCTTCATGCCGGGTGATGCTGGCCAGCCGGTGGAGGCGCTTCAGGCCATGCTGGCCCTTTATGGCTATGGCCTTCCGGTGAGCGGTGCATATGACAGCATGACCGAAGCGGTGGTGCGGGCCTTTCAGCGCCATTTCCGCCGCTCGCGGGTGGATGGGGTGGCCGATGCCGGAACCATCATGACCCTGCGGAACCTGCTGCTCAGCCGGCCCGGAGATGCGCCTGTCATTGCCTGAATGGCGCCTCGCCCGAGGCGGCTGAAAACGGCACCCATTTCGTGTTTCATATGAAGGGTGCGGGCCTATGGCTGGTGCGCGGGCAATGTGCGCGCTATTGAGCCTCCTTGCAGACTGAAGGGGCTGATATGTTGGAAACCATCGTCGCGGCATTGTTGCCCATTGTCGTGACTTTGATGTTCGGGTTTTTCGCAGGCTGGAGACGGAATTTCGATCAGGAGCAGGTCTCGGCGCTAAACCGTATGGTGATGCTTTATGCCCTGCCCA
Organism: Haloleucobacter albus; assembly: GCF_052492075.1. Taxonomy (NCBI): domain Bacteria; kingdom Pseudomonadati; phylum Pseudomonadota; class Alphaproteobacteria; order Hyphomicrobiales; family Xanthobacteraceae; genus Haloleucobacter; species Haloleucobacter albus. The sequence goes on along the minus strand of NZ_JBQWAS010000021.1, from coordinate 190,712 downwards.
TGCTGCTCTTTTCCGGCATCCTGCAAACGCCCCTTCCCGAGATTACGCGCAACACCCGGCTTGTCATGTGGATCACCATTGGCATGGTCGGTTCTCTTGTGGTGGTGTTTGGTGTCTGCCGTCTGGCATTGCGCACATCCGCCCAGCTGGCAGCCCTGCGTGCGCTGGCCATTGGCGGGCCGGCCGTGCCCTTTGTGGGCACCCCGGTGCTGAGTGTGCTCTATCCGGTGGATGCGGATCTGGCGATCGCGACGGGCAGCATGTTGCTGTATCTCGTTCAGTTGCCTCTGGTGATGATTTTTCTTGCCGGCGGACAAACCCGGCAGGATAGCGCGTCTGCGGGGATGGCAGGCATTGTGCGCGCCAGCTTGCTGCATGCCGTACGCCAGCCGGTGGTGTGGGCACCCTTGCTGGCCTTCGGCCTGTTGCTTCTGGGCTTTCGCATGCCTCATTTGCTGGAGGGATCGTTCACCCTTCTGGGACATGCGACAAGCGGTGTCGCCCTGTTTGCCGTGGGTGTGGCCCTTTATGATCAAAATGTCAGCCTGTCTTGGCCTGTCATCATCAATGTGTTTTGCCGGAACCTGCTGATCCCGGTTCTGCTCCTGGGCCTGATGGGGCTGTGCGGTGTTCCGGATGCCGAACGCGCCCTGGCGATGATGACGCTGGCCCTGCCGACCGCAGCTATTGTGGTGATCTTTGCGCTTGAGGCGAAATGCGCGGCGCAGGAGATGGCCTCCACCCTTTTTGTCAGCACCGTTCTGTCGGTGGTGACAATGGGATTCTGCATCTGGCTTGCGCCGGGCTGAAACATGGGCCAGGCATTTGGCCTCAGGCCACGCCGGTGCGCAGCAGATCATGAATATGCAGCACGCCCACGGCCTTGCCCTGATCGGCCACCAGCAGGGCGGTGATCTTCTTCTCATTCATTGCCGCCAGCGCCTCGGTGGCGAGCTGGTCCGGCTGCACTGTCTTGGGGGCGGGCGTCATGATGGCGTCCACGGGCTGAATGGTGAGGTCTGAAGTCATGTGACGGCGGAGATCGCCATCGGTGACGATACCCACCAGAATCCCGTCATCATTCACCACGCCCACGCAGCCGAGCCCCTTGGCGCTCATTTCCACCAGAGTCTCGCCCATGGCGGTGCCCTGCTTCACCAGCGGCACGGCATCGCCCGCGCGCATCACATCCCGCACGAAGCTGAGGCTGGCGCCCAACTTGCCGCCGGGGTGAAACTGGCGGAAATCGCGCGCCGTGAAGCCACGGCTTTGCAGCAGGGCCACGGCCAGCGCATCGCCCAGCGCCAGTTGCATGAGAGTGGAGGTGGTGGGGGCCAGGCCATGGGGGCAGGCTTCCGGGGCCAGAGGCAGGGCCAACAGCACATCGGCCGCTGTGCCCAGCGCGCTTTCCGGCCGGGAGGTCAGGGCGATGAGCGGCACGCCGAAGCGCCCGGCATAATGCACCATATCCCGCAGTTCGGCCGTTTCGCCGGACCACGACAAGGCGATGATGACATCATCCGCCGCGATCATGCCCAGATCGCCATGGCTGGCTTCGGCCGGGTGCACATAATAAGCGGGGGTGCCGGTGGAGGCGAGGGTTGCGGCGATCTTGCGCGCCACATGCCCGCTCTTGCCCATGCCAGTCACCACCACGCGGCCCCGAGCGGTGCGAATGGTGGAAACAGCCTTTCCGAAGGCCTCGCCAAGCGGGCCGGCCAGCGCAGCGGAAAGGGCTTCCAGCCCGTCCTGTTCAGCGCGCAGCGTGGCGAGGGCGGAGGTGACGGCAGAGGTGGTCATGGGGCAGAGGCTTCCGTTGCCCGGATGGGGCGCGATGGCATGAAGGGGCCGGATGGCTGCGCCTGAGATAGCATTCTTCACCAGCGATGGGGAACCATCTCACGCAGATGTGGCCAGCCTGAGCCGGTGGGCCAAATGGGCTTCTCCCATGCTTTTGCACATGCGGCACTTGACGTCGCGCCCGCTGCGGCCCATGTGTGCGCCCCACCAGCCGGCCGGGCGGCCGCGGCATTTCGATGTCGAGGAAAGTCCGGGCTCCACGCAGACACGGTGCCGGATAACGTCCGGCGAGGGCGACCTCAGGGAAAGTGCCACAGAAATCAGACCACCTGCGCATGCGCAGGCCAGGGTGAAACGGTGGGGTAAGAGCCCACCGCGCGGCCGGCAACGGAAGCGGCACGGCAAACCCCACCGGGAGCAAGGTCGAATAGGGACAGCACGGGAAACCACCCTTGTTTGCGGGGCGCTGTCCGGGTTGACTGCCAGAGGCGCCGGGTAACCGGCGTCCCAGATGAATGGCCGCCACGTGGGCTTCGGCCCGCCATACAGAACCCGGCTTACAGGCCGGCTGGTGCTTGCTTTGCGCGGCCTGTCACAGGCTGCTGTTCACGCCATCTTTCAAGGCGTGGCGCGGGCGGCCTGTGTTTCGGCGATCAGCTTTTCCACATCCGGCAAAATGCCATCGACAATGCGGGCGACGCCCTGGGCATTGGGGTGCAGCCCATCCGGTTGGAGAAGCTGCGCATTGCCGGCAACCCCTTCCAGAAAGAAGGGGTGCAGCAGCACGCCATGGCTGGTGGCGATTTCGGGAAAGATGACATCGAAGCGGGCCTGGTAATCCGGCCCCAGATTGGGGGCGGCTTTCATGCCCGAAATCAGCACCACGAGCCCGCGTGCCTTGAGGCGGGTGACGATCTTGTTCAGCGAGGCGCGCGGCACTTCCGGCGGCAGGCCCCGCAGCATGTCATTCGCGCCCAGCTCCACAATCACCGCATCCGTGCCGGGGGGAACGGACCAGTCCAGCCGGGCGAGGCCCTGTGTCGTGGTATCACCGGAGACGCCGGCATTTTCCACCACCACATTATGGCCGCGGCTTTTCAGGGCGCTTTGAAGCTGCACCGGAAAGGCATCGGCCGGGGCCACGCCATAGCCGGCCGTCAGGCTGTCTCCCAGCGCCACGATGCGCAGGGGGGAGGAGGTGCGGGTATCCGCCGCAGCCGGCATGGCCGTGAACAGCAAAGCGGGCAGAAGGGCCAGTGGCAGAGCCCGTTCCGGCAGAAGCCCTCTCAGCGCCTTGAACAGCATGTTTCATTCTCCTGTGGCCTTACGGCCGATGATTCATTCGCATTTCCGCTGCGTCAGGCTTTATGCTGCGCCGCAGATTGGCTGTCTGTTTTTCTCAAGCACATGGATATGTTCGCGCCATGGTTCCATCCGCTTCCGCCGCCTTATCCGATCAGGTCTCCGGCATGCCGGCTCTTGCCCTGAGCGGGGTGGATTTGTTTCTGGGCCAGGGTGCAGCGCGGGTGCATGTGCTGCGTCAGGTTTCCGTCACCATTGCGGCGGGGGAAACGGTGGGGCTGGTGGGGGCCTCCGGCTCCGGCAAATCCAGCCTGCTGATGGCGATGGCCGGGCTGGAGCAGGTGGATAGCGGGAAGATCATGGTGGCAGGGCAGGAGCTCACTGTCCTGTCTCAGGATGCGCTGGCCCGGTTCCGGGGGCAGCATGTGGGCATTGTGTTCCAGTCCTTCCATCTCATTCCCACCATGACGGCACTGGAAAATGTGGCCGTTCCGCTGGAGCTGGCCGGGCGGGCGGATGCTTTTGCCCGCGCCGCGCAGGAGCTTGAGGCGGTGGGCCTTGGTCATCGCGCGCATCATTATCCGGCCCAGCTTTCCGGGGGGGAGCAACAGCGCGTGGCTGTCGCGCGGGCCTTGGCCCCGGAGCCGCCCATACTGGTGGCGGATGAGCCGACGGGCAATCTCGACGAAGGAACAGGTCGGCAGATCATGGATCTGCTGTTTGCCGCCCATGCCGCGCGTGGCACCACGCTGGTGCTGGTGACGCATGATGCCACGCTGGCCGCACGATGTGAAAGGGTGTTGCGCCTGCGGTCTGGCTCTATTGTGGAAGACAGCAGCGGGGCCGCCGCGCCGCACTCGGCCGGAGCATCGGCATGAGCGGTGGGCAGATGAAGAGCGGGGCGCGGCTCCCGGTTTCACTGCGTCTGGCCCTGCGGGAATTGCGTGGGGCGAAACGGGGCTTCACGGTATTTCTGGCCTGCCTTGTGCTCGGGGTTATGGCCATTGCCGGTATTGGCAGCTTTGCTGGGGCGCTGACGGAAGGTCTGCACCGCGAGGGGCGGGCGATTCTGGGCGGGGATGCGGATTTCACCCTTGTGCAGAGACAGGCCGGCACGAAGGAGCGCACTTTTCTGGAAGGGCAGGGCAGGCTGGGTGAGGTAGCGCTGTTGCGCGCCATGGCGCGGGCCGCAGATGGCGATGCAGCGCTGGTGGAGCTGAAGGCGGTGGATGGCGCATATCCGCTTGTCGGCGCACTCGAAACACGACCTGCCCGGCCTCTGCCGGAGCTTCTGGCCTATCGTGATGGCGCATGGGGAGCGCTGGCCGATGAGGTGCTGATGGCCCGTCTGTCCCTTTCTCCCGGCAGTCATGTGCAGGTGGGGGAGGCGACATTCGAAATCCGCGCCGTGCTGGAAAAAGAGCCGGATCAGCTTTCCGCTGGCATTGGTTTCGGGGCGCGGCTGCTCGTGTCCATGGCGGGGCTGGAGGCCAGCCATCTGGTGCAGCCCGGCAGTTTGGTGCGCTGGAGCTATCGCCTGCTTCTGCCGGACACCAGCCCGCAGACCCTTGAAGATGTGATGGTGCAGGCGGAAGCCGCGCTTGCGGAGGGTGGTTTCCAGATGCGTACGCGTGAGGCCGCCGCTCCCCGGCTGGAGCGTAGCGTGAAGCGCATCGCCCAATTCCTCACCCTTGTGGCGCTCACGGCGTTGCTGGTCGGCGGCGTGGGGGTGGCCAATGCCGTTTCCAGCCATCTGGCCACGCGACAGGAGGTGATTGCCACGCTGAAGGCGCTGGGTGCGCCGCGCCGGGTAATCTTCACCACTTACGGGCTGGAAATTGCGTTGATCGCCCTGTTCGGCATCGTGCTGGGGCTGTTTCTGGGGGCTGCCCTGCCTTTCGTGGCCAGTGCGGCGGTTGCGCCTTTCCTGCCGTTTCCGTTGCAGCCCTTTGTGGATTGGCCGGCGCTGGGGCTGGCTGCGCTCTATGGCTTTCTGGTCGCGGCGGTTTTCACCATATGGCCATTGGCGCGGGCGCAGGAGGCTCCGGTTTCCGTGCTGTTCCGAGGCGGGTTTGATGCCCGCCCTCCGCGCTCATCACGCATGACCATGGGGCTGGCGCTGGGGCTCATGGCTGTTCTGGTGGTGTTGCTCGCCGCGCTGGCAGTGCTGAGCGCGGAAGATATGCGGATTGCAGGGTTCTTCCTTGTGGCCGCCGTGCTGGTTTTTGCCCTGCTGCGGCTGGTGGGGCAGGGGGTGATGGTGCTGGCCCGCCATCTGCCGCGCCCTCATGCGCCCATGGCGCGGTTGGCGCTGGGCAATATCCACAGGCCCGGCGCGCTGACGCCTACAGTGGTGCTCTCGCTTGGGCTGGGGCTCACATTGCTGGTGGCCATTACGCTGGTGGACCGCTCCTTGTCCCATGAACTTTCCGGCCGCTTGCAGGAGGATGCGCCGAGCTTCTTCTTCGTGGATGTGCCCTCGGATCGTGAGGCGGATTTTCGCGACTTCATTCAGGAACAAGCCCCTCGCGCCGAACTGAAGAGCGTGCCCATGTTGCGCGGGCGCATCATGGCCCTGAACGGCGCGCCGGCGGATGCCGACAAGGTGCCGGCCGATGCCGCATGGGTGCTGCAAAGCGATCGGGGGATCTCCATGGCGGATACGCTGCCGGAGGGCTCCCGTCTGGTCGCCGGGCAGTGGTGGGCGCCCGGCGAGACCCGGCCTCTGGTCTCCTTCGATGCGGAACTGGCCGGTCGTCTCGGGCTGGCGCTGGGGGATACGGTGAGCGTGAATGTGCTGGGCCGCACCATCACCGCAACCATCGCCAATCTGCGAGAGGTGGAATGGGAAAGGCTGGGCATCAATTTTGTCATGGTGTTTTCGCCGGGCACATTCGCCGGAGCACCGCATTCCACGCTCGCCACTCTCAGCTGGCCGCAGGGCGCGGACACGGCGCGTGAGGTGGAGGTGCTGAAGGCCGTGGCGCAAGCCTGGCCGGCCGTGACCACCGTGCGGGTGAAAGAGGCGCTGGAACAAGCTCGCCAAATGCTGGACGATCTGGGTTTCGGTGTTCGCATCGCCAGCCTTGTCACGGTGCTGACCTCCATTTTCGTGCTGGCCGGAGCCCTGGCGGCGGGGCATCAGCACCGGGTTTATGATGCGGTGGTGCTGAAGACGCTGGGTGCCACGCGGGCCAGGCTTCTGGGGGCCTATGTGCTGGAATATGCCGGTCTGGGGCTGGTGACGGCGCTATTCGCCATTGCCGCCGGCGCATTCGCGGCCTGGGGGGTGACGACGCAGGTGATGGAGATCAGCTTCGTCTTTCCGCCGGGGGCTGCTCTGGCCGCAGTGGCCGGCGCGCTGGCCCTCACTGTGGGGTTTGGTTTGCTGGGTACCTTCCGGGCGTTGGGGCGGGCTCCGGCCCGGCTATTGCGACATCTGTGAAGATCTGTCTGTTGGTGGGCTGTGAAAAGCTTGATTCTTCCGGCCAGAACCGCACCATCATGCCGGGCGCGACAGGAGGGGTTGATGGGGCAGAGCGAGGCGCAGAACATGGCGCAGCAGAATGCGACGCCATGCGGTGATGGCAACCGCGATGATCTACAGATCGGCGGAGGCCATACCCTTGCGGCCCATCCGCTGCGGGCGGCCGTGCTGAGGGAGCTGCATGCGCGCCCCTTCGTGCCGGTGAGCACGCCGCGACGGGTGCTGCACGCCGCCTTTCTTCTGGAAGGCGATGGGGCGCAGAAAGACCGTGAGGCGTTGATACGCCTGTGTCAGTCGCGTGGCGTGCCGGTGCCGGCCGCTGGGGCGCGGCACCATTATGTGGCTTTTGGCGGGGCCAGCCTGCGCTGGGAAAGCCATGCCGAATTCTGCACCTATACATGGGATCTGCCATGTGCGGATCTGGATGTGGCCGGGCCGGATCTTGTGCGAGAGCATATCTCATCGCCCTCTCTGGCCGGAGGGGCCTTGCCCTTCCAGCCCCCGGCGGCGACATTGGCCAGCCCCTTTGGAGAAGTGCCCCAGCCCGGCCCGCTTCTGGTCGCGGTGGATCTTCACCTGCTGCCGGATACGGCAGAAAGCTTCATGCTGGAGCGGCTGTTCAATCCGGCGAGCCTTGCGCGGGCGGACGTGAATGACGGGTTGGCCGAAATCGCGAGTGATTTTCGGGCCGATCCTTCCGGCTATGTGCGCATTCTGGTGCGGGACAGGGGGCTGGGCGAAGGCGCTGCCGGCGCACTGGTGCAACGTCTTCTGGAAATCGAGACCTATCGTACGCTGGCGTTGCTGGGGCTGCCGGAGGCCCAGCGTCTGGCACCGGCCATTGCCCGGATTGAAAGCCGGCTGGCGGAAGTGGCCGTGGCCATGACGCAGACCTCCGGCTTCAGTGACAATCACAAATTGCTGGATGAGCTTGTGGCGCTGGCCGCCCAGCTGGAAGCGGATAGCGCCGGCAGCCTTTTCCGTTTCGGGGCAAGCCGGGCCTATATGGAAATCGTCCATCTGCGCCTGGCCACCATCCGGGAAGTGCCGGTGCAGGGCTATCCCACCTGGCAACAGTTTCTGGATCGACGCATGGCGCCGGCCATGCGCACCTGCCTTTCGGTGGAGGAGAGACAGGGCAAGATCGCCCGCAAACTCACCAATGCCGCCGACCTGTTGCGCACCCGTGTGAATGTGGAGCTGGAGCAGCAGAACCGTGATCTGCTGAGATCCATGAATGAGCGCACCCGTATGCAGCTTCAGTTGCAGAGCACGGTTGAAGGACTTTCAGTCGCCGCCATTTCCTACTATGTGGTGAGCCTGATCCACTATCTCATCAAGGGCGTGTTCGAGGCCGGGGTGGAGACTTCCCTCGGGTTTCACCTGAAGGCTGGCATGGTTTCGGCGTTGCTTGTGCCGGTGGTGGTTCTGGCCGTGTGGTGGGTGGTGCGGCGTATCCGCAATGCCCATGCCGCACATCACGACCATGAAGGACAATAGCCCGGTACGCCGGGTCGGGAGATCACATGTCGCATCCCACGCAGCCTCTTCAGATCGCCGTCGTGCCGGTCACGCCCTTTCAGCAGAATTGCTCCATTGTGTGGTGCACCCGTACCATGAAGGCTGCGGTGGTGGACCCCGGTGGCGAGGTGGGCCGGATTCAGACCGCAGTGAAGGAAACCGGCGCGCAGGTGGAAAAAATCCTGCTCACCCATGGCCATCTCGACCATGCCGGCGGTGCGGCGGAGCTTGCCGAACTTTTGGGCGTGCCGGTGGAAGGCCCTACGGCGGCGGATCAGTTCCTCATGGATACGCTGGATGCGGACTGGGCCCGCTATGGCGTGGAAGGCGCGCGCCCGGTGAAGCCCGATCTCTATCTCGCGGAAGGCGAGAGCGTGCGGATCGGCGAGTTGGAGCTGGATGTTCTGCATGTGCCGGGGCATACGCCGGGCCATCTGGTTTATGTCCACAAGCCGACCAATGTGGCGCTGGTGGGCGATACGCTGTTCCGGGGCTCTGTGGGGCGGACGGATTTTCCCTATGGCAACCATGAACAGCTCATTTCCGGTATCCGGGAGAAGCTGTTGCCTCTGGGGGATTCCATGGTGTGCCTCTCCGGTCATGGGCCGCTGACATCCATTGGGGATGAGCGCGCCAGCAACCCCTTCCTTCAGGGTTGAGGCGGCTTTCCGAAAGATGGAGAGAGCAGTCTCTTGCGCCGGTGGCGAAGATCGGCAGGGTGAGGTTGGGGAGAAGGCTTCAACAGCAAGCTGTTCGGCCTCTCTCTCTCCCTCTTCGGGGGTGCCGCGCTATGGGCTTTATTTCGCGCCGCCGGAACACAGCGCCCTGTGGCGCTTCGGCTCAGACTGGCTGGGCTATGATGCGCAGAGCGGTGTGGAAACCGATGCACCCGGCCTGCCGGAACTGTCGCCGCAGTATGCCGCGCAGTGGCGCTCATGGACAGAAAAGCCCCGCCTTTACGGGTTTCATGCCACGCTGAAGGCTCCCTTTCGCCTCGCGAGCGATTGTGATGAAGTGGGCCTGATCACGGCGCTTTCCTCTTTTGCTGCAGGGTGTCAGCCCTTTATGTTGCCGCCGCTTGAGCTGGCCCGGCTGGGGCGTTTCTGCGCTCTGGTGCCATCTTGCCCGTTGGCTGCGCTGGATGATCTGGCCTGGCGTACCGTGCGGGAACTGGATCGCTTCCGTGCTCCGCTGACAGCAGAGGATCGGGTCCGGCGCAGGGCGGCTCATCTTGCCCCTCGCCAGCGCGCTTTGCTGGAGGCTTATGGCTATCCCCATGTGAAAGAGGAGTTCCGCTTCCACATGACACTGACAGGGGCATTGGAACCGGACCATGCCGGCCAGGTGGAGGAGGTGTTGCGCCTGGCCTATGCCCGTAGCGGCGCGGCAGCGCCCGTGCCGGTGACTGAATTGGCGCTGTTTCGCCAGCCTTCACCACAGGCGCGTTTCCGGCTCATCCGGCGGTTCGCATTTGCGGAGGGAGAGGGTGCGTCTGCGCCCGGAACCTAACCGAGCCAGGCCGGGAAGAGTTTGCCCAGCGCGCCGGTCATCATCTCTGCTGCAATGGCGGCGAGGATCATGCCCATGATGCGCTTGGAGATGGAAAGGGCCATGGGCGACAGCCATTTGGCAATGCTGGGAGCCAGCACCAGCAGAATACCGAAAAAGACCAGATAGCCCAACAGCCCCGCATAATAGCCGACAGCGCCTTCAAGTGTGTCGGTATAGGGGGCGAAGATGATGAGCGTGGCAATAGTGCCGGGGCCGAAGGTTAGCGGAATGCCAAGCGGATAGACGCCGGAGCTGGCCGCGGCCTTGAAGGTGTCCTTCTCCTCATCCGTGCCATGGTGGGCGCTGCTTTCTTCGCCATTCAGCATGTTGAGGGCGATCAGAAGAACGATAAGCCCGCCCGCGAGGCGGAAATTCTGCACATCAATGCCGAACATGGAGAGCAGGAACTGCCCGGCAACGGCGCAGACCAGTGCGCCTACCACGATGGTGACCAGCATGCTGAGCATGGCGCTGCGCCGGTCTGCCGGGGTCAGATCCGCTGTCAGAGCAAGAAAGACCGGCAGGGTGCTGAGCGGATTCATGATTGCAAAAAGCGCGGCAAACAGTTTGGTCGCAATCGTGAAGTCCATGTCTGCACCTGATCTGGCTGTTTCTCTCTGCAAACTAGGGCAGGGGAGTGAAAAATATATGGACGGCGTTTGAAATTTGCATCGCATCCGCCATTTTCAGGCATGAACTTGTGAGCCCTGTTGTGCCGGTGCGCGTCGTGAGGGGGCTTGCCATATAGTATGGTACCATACTATATGTTGGCTTATTATGATTCTGGAGCAGAAATACAAGGCCCTTCTGGCCGGTGCGGATGCAGCTCTGCCTCTCGCGCAGATGCGTCTGTGTTTCGAGGTGCTGGCGCTGGCTGGTGCGATTGATCGTGATTGCGCGGCGCGCCTTGGGGCACATCAGCTTTCCGAAGGCAAGTTCGTGCTGCTGTATCTGCTGGGAAAGGCCCCGGATGGCCTTTCCCCGCACGAGCTGGCGGAACAGGCCGGCGTTACCCGCGCCACGGTGACGGGCCTGCTGGATGGGCTGGAACGCAGCCATCTGGTGCAACGCCATGCACACCCGGAAGATCGCCGTCGCCTCACCATCCGACTATCCGCCGAAGGGCAGAAGCTGAGTCAGGCGCTGGTGACGCAGCACAATCAGTGGATCGGCTCGCTGTTTGCGGATTTTACGCCGGAAGAAGGGGCGCTGCTTTCGCGCCTGCTGGACAGGGCCTTTGCACGAACAGATGCCGGGCGGCAGGCGGCACAGGCCGGCGCAGACATGCAGGAGCCGACCGATGGTTGAGAACACCGCCGCAGAGAAGAAAGCGGCGCATCTTGCTGCGGTGCAGGCTGGCCGGGCTGAGGCTTCCAACCTGTCGGAAATATTGGCGGTGGATTTTCCGGCTTTGCTGGATGAGGTGTTGCCGGATCTGGTGCGGGCCTGCCCGCAAGAGGTGGCCGGTTTGCAGCAACTCGGCATTTCCGCGCGCATGGCGGAAACCGGACGCTTGCTTCTGGCGCATCTGGAGCCGGGGGGCCGGGCCGAAATACAGGCGCATGGCAGTGATACGGTGCGCGGCTGGGCCTGTTTCATGATTGCCGCACAGGGGCTTCCACTTGCCGATCAACTTTTGGCCATACGCCCGCTTGCGGATGATCCGCATTTCGGTGTGCGGGAATGGGCCTGGCTGGCGGTGCGGCCAGCTCTCTCGGACAATCTGGAAAAAGCCTTTGCGCTGCTGATGCGCTGGACGCAAGAGCCTTCGGCCTATCTGCGCCGCTTCGCCTGCGAAGCCACGCGCCCGCGCGGTGTGTGGTGTCGGCATATCGCTGCGCTCAAAACCGGGCCGGAGGCAGGGCTTCCATTGCTGGAGGCATTGAGGGCGGACCCTTCCCCCTACGTTCAGGATTCCGTCGGCAACTGGCTCAATGATGCGGCCAAGTCCCGCCCGGATTGGGTGCGCAGCGTTGTGGCGCGGTGGCTGGACGGGCCGGCCTCGCCCAACACGGTGCGTATCGCCCGTCGTGCTTTACGTTCTCTCGACAAGCCAAAGAGGGGTTCATCATGAGCCATATGCTGATTGAGCTTTATACGCCGCGTGCGGCGTGGCTGGCGCTGGATGAAGCTGCGCGCCAAGCCTTTTTTGCGCGCATTGGGGCGGGCATGGAAGGGCTTCTGGGCCGGGGCATTACGCCCATGGCTTTCGGGGCTGTGGATGATGCGATGGCCCATGGCGCGCCGCAGCGCTTCTTTGCGATCTGGCAGGCGCCGGATGCGGCGGGCCTGAAGGCGCTGCTGGAGGGGATCGCCCTTTCCGGCTGGCATGATTATTTCGATACGCTGAATGCCGGCGGTGTTGCGGAAGATCTGCCAGCCCATCTTCAGGCGCTGGCGGCTGCCAGAATCTGAGGCGTCAGCCGCGCAATTTCTCATAACGCTTGATGAGGCGCTCGCGCTTGAGGCGCGAGAGCCTCTGAAGCCAGAAGATGCCATCGAGCTGGTCAATCTCATGCTGGTGGCACACGGCGGCGAAGCCTGCTGCATCCTCCTCATGAAACTGGCCGGTCAGATCCTGATAGCGCAGGCGAATGCGGGCCGGGCGCTCAATTTCCTCCGTTACACCCGGCATGGAGACGCTGCCCTCCACATGGCGCATTGTCTCCTCCGAGGCTTCAAGAATCTGCGGATTGACATAGATGCGCGGTCCCTCTTCAGGCGAAAGCTCCAGCACCACGAGACGTTGCGCCACGCCAATATGCAGGGCGGTGATGCCCACGCCGGGGGCGGCGCGCATGGTGTCCAGAAGATCCTGAGCCAGCGTGGCGAGGGCGTCGTCAAACTGCTCCACGGTTGCGGCAATGGTGCGCAGGCGCGGGTCCGGAAAGGTGACAAGGGGACGAACAGCCATGGGCAGGCTCCTGCGGGCATTAGCGAAAGCGGCCTTGTGATGCCGGAGGTGGGGGGCCTTTGCAAGAGAGCTGGCAAGAGAGCTGGCAAGAGAGTTGGCACGAGAGCAGGCAAGAGGCGCGCCATGGCGGACGCGTGGATCTCGCCGCTGGCGCAGGGTGGTACCCGTCACCCGTGCGGGGTGGGGGCTGGGCCGGGCGGGTGCAGCCACCCGGCCTTGTCTTCAGGCGCGCATCTGCCGCATTTCAGCGGTTCTGGACGAACGCAGAAAGCTGCGCCATCCGCCGCTTGCAGTAATGTCATGGGCCGTTGCGCTGGCATAGGCTTCACACAGAAAGCCCTTCACACGGCTTCCATCTTCCAGCACCACAGTGCCAATGGAAAGCGGGGCGGGAATGCCGGCCATGAAATCTCCCAGCGCGGTGCGGGGCAGGGCCCACACTTCCACCGCAATGCCGGCCCCTGCTTCATCACCGGTATGGACAAGGCCCGGACGCTCCGGCGGGCCACCGGCCAGCGCATAGAAGCGATAATGCGGAGCGGTGCGACAGGCGCGCAGAAAACGCGCGCCGCGAGAGGTCAGCTCCGGGTTCAGCGGCAGGCTGGACATATGCGCCCCACACACCGCCAGCGCGATTTCATCCGGGGCAAGATCATCCAGCTCCACCGGCCCGCTGGCGGCATCCCGCTCGATTTTCAGCGCCAGGGCGGCGACGCGGGCATCGGTGCCCGCCCGGCCCAGAATGGTGAGGCTGCCGGGTCTGCCATCCGCGCGCGGCGTGGTGGGCACGGCCATGCCGCACAGATCCAGCAGATTGACGAAATTGGTATAGATGCCGAGCTGTGCATTGGGGCCCATGGCATCGGCTTCCACTTCCTGCACGCTCACAAAGCGCGGAATGGTGGGCACACAGATGAAATCGGCTTCCGCAATCTCTTCCAGACAGCGTTGTTTCAGCTCGGCCAGACGATATTGAGCCTGAAAGGCATCCACGGCGGTGAAATGGCGGCCACCTTCCAGAATGGCGCGGGTGGTGGGGTGTAGCGTTTCGGGAGCCTCATCCAGCCGCGCCCCCACGGACGCGATACGTTCGGCCACCCAGGGGCCCTGATAGAGCATTTCAGCAATGGCGTAGAACGGGGTGAAATCCACCTCTTCCACAACGGCCCCGATGGTGCGCAGGCGGGCGATGATATCGCGAAAATAATCGGCCTGAACATTGTCGCCATATGTCATCAGGGAGGCAGCGTCCGGCACGGCAATGCGCATGGAGGGGGGCAGGGCGGAAAGTTTCGGCGCGGGGAAGGTGCGCGAATAGGCGTCTGCCGGATCATGGGCAGCAGTCAGCGCATAGATGTCCCAGGCATCTGCCACGGTCTGCGCGAAGATGGACACCGTATCCAGCGTGCGGCAGGCTGGCGCGACACCGCTTGCCGAGAGCGTGCCGATGGTGGGTTTGAGCCCCACCACATCATTCAGCGCCGCCGGCACCCGCCCGGAACCAGCAGTATCCGTACCCAGCGCGAAGGGCACGATCTGCCGTCCCACAATCACGCCTGAGCCGGAGGAGGAGCCGCCCGGAACTATGGCCGGGTCCACCGCATTCAGGGGGGCAGGATAGGGCGTGCGCAGGCCGACAAGGCCGGTTGCGAACTGGTCCAGATTTGTCTTGCCGAGACAAATGGCTCCGGCCGCCCGTAGCCGCGCAATGACAAAGGCATCCTCATGCGCCATATGGGCGAAATCCGGGCAGGCGACCGTTGTCGGCATGCCGGCGACATCAATATTATCCTTCACCGCAAAGGGGATGCCCCAGAGCGGGCGGCCATCCGGTGCACCCAGTGCAGCGGCTTCTGCAATGGCGGTTTCCCGTGCGTCATGAATGAAAATGCCGGGATCGGCGATCGCATCCAGGCGGCGAAAGGCTTCCGCCACTACGGCTTCGGGGCGGAGGCCCTCCGCATAGGCACGACGCAGGGCCGGCAAGGTGAAGGGCAGGGCGGAAAGCGGGGCGTTCAGGGCATTATCCGGCATGGCATGATCCTGCATCGAGGGGGGCCAGAGCGTGGTCAGGGCGGGGGATTCCATGACGGGTCACGCTGCGGTCTGGCGTGTCGGGGGCTGCGGCGCGGCGGAAAGAAGTTCGCGCGTATAGGGGTGGCTGGGCGTGTTCATCACCTTTTCGGTGGGGCCGGTTTCAACGATCTGGCCGCCCTTCATCACGATCACGCGGTCGCACAGCAGGCGCACCACGTTCAGATCATGGCTCACGAAGAGATAGCTCATGCCCAGCCGGGCGCGCAGATCGGCCAACAGGTTGAGCACCACGGCCTGAATGGAGACATCCAGCGCGGCCGTGGGTTCATCCAGAACCAGAAAATCCGGTTCCGTGGCGATGGCGCGGGCAATGCCCACACGAGCCTTCTGGCCGCCGGAAAGCTGATGGGGAAAGCGATCCAGAAGATGGGGCGGCAGGCCGGTGAGATGGGCCAGCTCTTCTACTCGCGCCTCCAGCTTGCTGCCGCTCATGCGCATCAGCCGGCGCAGGGGCTCGGCAATGGATTGGCGCGCCGTGTGGCGGGGATTGAGGCTGTCGGTCGCATCCTGAAAGACCATCTGGATGCGTCCGCGCAGCGGATTGCGGGCGAAATCCACAGCCGGCATATCGGCAATGTTCTGGCCTTGGAACAGGATCTGACCGGATGAGGAATCCATCAGCCGCACCAGCATGGAGGAGGTGGTGGACTTGCCGCATCCGCTTTCGCCCACCAGCCCCACGCTTTCGCCCTTGCGGATGGTGAAGCTGACGCCACGCACCGCATGAACCGGGCCGGATTTGCCGGCATAGACCTTGTTCAGATCCTGCACTTCCAGCAGCGGCTTTTCCGAGATGATGTGGGGGGCTAGGGGGGTGCGCTCATCTTCTGGCAGAAGATCACGGATGGAGGTATCCCGCCGTGGCGTGGCCTCCACCAGCTTGCGGGTATAAGGGTGCTGCGGATTGGTGAAGAGCGAGGCTGGTTGGCCTTCTTCCACGATCCGCCCGTCCTTCATCACCACGATGCGGTCGCAATATTCCGAGGCGAGGCCGAGATCATGGGTGATGAGAATGGAGGACATGCCGCGGGCGCGGACCAGTTCATCCACCAGATCCATCACCACTTTCTGGGTGGTGATGTCGAGGCCGGTGGTGGGCTCGTCGGCGATCAGCAGCTTGGGGTCGCAGGCCAGCGCGATGGCGATGACGACGCGCTGGCACATGCCGCCCGAAAGCTCGAAGGGGTAGGCGTCATAGCGGCTGGCGGCATCGTTGATTTTCACGGCCTCCAGCGCGGCGATGGCCTTTTCGCGCGCATCATGGCCGCTGGCCTGGTTGTGCCGGCGCAACACATCCTCAATCTGGTGGCCGATCTTGCGGATGGGGTTGAGCGCGGCACGCGGATTCTGGA
This sequence comes from Haloleucobacter albus, assembly GCF_052492075.1. Taxonomy (NCBI): domain Bacteria; kingdom Pseudomonadati; phylum Pseudomonadota; class Alphaproteobacteria; order Hyphomicrobiales; family Xanthobacteraceae; genus Haloleucobacter; species Haloleucobacter albus. The sequence goes on along the minus strand of NZ_JBQWAS010000021.1, from coordinate 174,688 downwards.
AGATCATGCTGATCTCCCGGCCGCGAATGTCGCGCATCTCCCGTTCGCTGGCGCGGCGCAGATCAATGCCGGAATAGATGGCGTCGCCGGCCTTGATCTGTCCGTTGGCGTCCAGAATGCGCATCAGCGCATAGGAGGTGACGGACTTGCCCGAACCGCTCTCGCCCACAATGCCGAGGCGCTCCCCCTTGGCCAGCTCGAAGCTGATGCCCTTGACCGCGTTGACTTCTCCCCGCCGGGTGCGGAAGGCGACTGCAAAATCCTTGACCGAGAGCATGTTCAGGTCCTCCGACGGGGGTCGACGATGTCGCGCAGGCCATCGCCCATCAGGTTGAAGGTGAAGACGGCGAGCATGAGCCAGAGGCCGGGGAAGAGCGCGAGCCACCATTCGCCGGAGACGATGAAGTTCGCGCCTTCCGCCACCATGATCCCCCATTCCGGGGTGGGGGGGCGCACGCCAAGGCCAATAAAGGAGAGGCCTGCGGCATTCAGGATGGCCCAGCCCAGATTCAGGGAGACCTGAACCATCATGGGTGGCAGGGCATTGGGGAATATGTGCAGGGCCAGAACCCGTGCATCGGAATTGCCGGCCAGACGGGCAGCCTGGGTGAAACCGGCCTCGCGGCGGATATTTACCTCCGCGCGCACCACACGGGCATAAAAGGGGATGTTGATGATGGCCGTGGCGTAAATGATATTCGCCACCGAATTGCCGAGCGCCGCCACGATGCCCATGGCCAGCACGAACAGCGGAAAGGCCATGATGATGTCGAGGAAGCGGTTCAGCACCATGTCGAGCCAGCCGCCGCGATAGCCGGCAATGGCGCCGATGACCGAGCCGATCACGAAGGACAGCGCCACCGCTGCCACCGAGATGATGAGGTCCAGACGGGTCGCCACGATCACCCGGCTGAACACGTCCCGGCCCAGATTGTCCGTGCCGAACCAGTGGGAGAAGGAAGGCGGCTGAAGCGCCATGGCGGAATTTGTCGCCAGCGGATCATAGGGCACAATGGAGGGGCCAATCACCGCCGAGGCGACGAGGAAGGCGAACATGCCGAAGGACAATGCGGTGACGGGGTTCTCGCGCAGCACGTAAAGCGTGTGCGCCAGTGCACCGGATTTCGCCACGGCGGGCTTCACCGTTCGGGGGGGCTGGCCGGAGGCCGCAGGGGCGTTGATGACGGTGGCCATGGAGACCTTCCTTTCCGTTTCGCCTTGCATGCTCATCGCGCGCCCGTGCCGAAGCGCGGGTCGATGGCCGAATAGGTGAGGTCAATGATGAGGTTGAGCACGACGAAGAGCAGCGCCATAGCGAGCACGAAGCCCTGAACCGCCGCATAATCGGAGGCCACCAGCGCCTCCACGGCGTAGGAGCCGATGCCCGGCCAGGCGAACACCTTCTCCACCAGCACATTGGCGCCCAGCACGAAGGAGAACACCATGCCCAGAGTGGTGACGACCGGCAGCAGCGCATTGCGGAAGGCATAGGTGAACAGCACCTGCCGGGTTCCAAGGCCGGCAGCCTTGGCAGTGCGGACATAATCGGCCGAAAGGGCAGAGAGCATGGAGGCTCGGGTCATGCGGGCAATGGGGGCCAGCGTGAACAGGGCCAGGGTGATGGCCGGCAGAATGAGTTGCTTCAGCGCACCGAACCAGGTTTCGGCATCCCCCGCCAGCGCGGCGTCAATCAGGAAGAAGCCGGTGACGCGCTCAGGCTCGATGAAGATGAAATCCAGCCGTCCGAGCGGGGAGGGGGCCCAGCCCAGCTGATAATAGAAGACATAGATCAGCACGAGGCCGGTGAAGAAGGTGGGCAGAGAGACGCCTGCCGTGACAAGAAGCCGGCAGATCTGATCCACCCAGCTTCCCGGTCGCGTGGCAGCGAGAATGCCAAGCGGCACCGCCACCACGCAGGACAGGATGAGAGCAAAGAAGGTCAGTTCCAGCGAGGCGGGCAGGCGGCTCGCCAGCTCCTCCGCCACCGGGCGACCGGTGGCGACGGATTGGCCCAGATCACCATGGAGCAATTGCCCCACATAGATGGCGAACTGCTCGGGCATGGGTTTGTCGAGGCCGAGTTTGACCCGCACTTCCTCGATGGACTCGGGCGTTGCGGCAAGGCCGGCGAACTGCACGGCCGGGTCTCCCGGCAGCGCGCGGGTGAGGATGAAGGAAATCACCACCACACCCAGAATGACGGGCACCGCCTGTGCGATGCGCCCCAGAATGGCTCCCGAACGCCCGGCCATGGTCAGCCCTCCAGCTTGAGTGTGCGCAGGTCGAGCTGGCGGTGGAACCAGAACTCGTAACCCGTGGCCCCGTTGAGCGCGACATTGAGAGCCGGCTGGTAGAGGGGCACGCGCGGCAGATCCTCAAAGATGATCTCGATCATGCGCTTGATCTTGGGCGCATATTCGGGGTCATTCATGGACATGTGCAGGGTTTCATCGACCAGCTTGTTGATTTCGGGGTTGTCATAGTTCGATGAATTGAACAGATGTCCGGCCTGATAAGCCCAGAAGAAGTAGTAATCCGGCGTATTCAGCCACCCACCGAAGTTTTCGAGGTGCAGCGGCAGGCGCTTTTCCACGAGAGCGGCGGTGCGCCAGTTGGCGCCGGGGATCTTCTCGATCTGGGTCTTGATGCCGATTTTGGCGAGGGCTTCCTGAATCAGCAGGGCGGCAGGCTCCATCCAGGCGGACAGGCCGGTGGAGATGGACAGCGTGGTCTCGAAGCCCTGCGCGAAGCCGGACTTGGCCATATATTCCTTCGCCTTGTCGAGATTTGTGCTGTAGGGCGACTTCTGCGGCCAGGCGATGCTCGTCACCTCTTCGGAGCCGCCCCACATGGGTGCGCCACGCTCATAGGCGGCCGCCTTGAAGATGGCCTCGTAAGGCACGGCAAAGGCCACGGCCTTGCGCACATTCTCATCTTGGAAGGGCTCGAACTTGGTGTTCATGCACAGAACGTGCAGGCAGTTTTCGATAGGAGTGGAATAGACCTGCACCTTGCTGGCGAGTTCGGAGGCGTCCTTGTCGGGAATATCGAAGGCCACCTGCACATCACCGCGCTCGATCAGTGCACGGCTGGTGGCGGCGGAGGGCACTTCGCGCATGATGACGCGACGCACGGCCGGGAGAGGCCCGCCAACCCACTTGTCATTGCGCTCAAACACCACCTGCTGTCCGGCATCCCAGCGGGTAACCTTGTAGGCGCCGGAACCAATGGTGTTCTTGTGCAGATAGTCGGTTGCCCAAGGGTCTTCCTTGGTGGCGTGCTGCTTCGCCAGCCGGGAATTGATGACGAAGGGCACCGGCACGGCCAGATCGGGCAGGGACAACTTGGAGGGATGATCCAGCTTCACCACGAAGGTTTCATCATCCAGGGCCTCGAACTGGTCCGGGCGCTGGAAGCCGCCAGCTTTCATCTGGGTGGTGGGGAAGCCGCCCACAGACACCGCCCGGTCGAAAGACCATTTCACATCATGTGCCGTGACGGGTGAGCCGTCGAAGAAGACGGCGTTCTTCTTCAGTTTGAAGGTGAGGGTCTTGCCATCCTCGGAGATCGTCCAGCTCTCGGCCAGCTCGGGCTCGATCTTCGAATAATCATAGGAGAGCTCGCCGGAAGGCAGGGCCTTGCTGCCGAAACTCACCAGCCGGTCATAGCAGTTGACGGCAACTTGATAGCTGGCGCGGTTGGTGCCCACGCGGTGCAGATCAAGGCTGTTCACGGTCTGGCTGATGACGGCGACGAGTGTCTCGCGCCGGGCTGCCTGAGCGGGGAGGGAGCGGGCAAAGGGCAAAGCGCCAAGCAGGACGCCGCTGGTCTTCAGAAAATCACGCCGGGAGATAGACATGCCAGTCCTCGTTTGGGGCAGGTAGGGAAGAAGTGTTGACCTAACCCTGCGCGCTCCGAGGCGTTCGATAAATTGCTATGATTTCACCAGCCCGTTGCAAAAATTCGAACGCTCAAATAATATCTTTAAATATGAGACACTTGCAGACATTCCGGCTGATTGAAGCCGTGGCGCGGGCGGGCTCCATGCGGCGCGCGGCGGAAGATATGAACATCACCGCTTCCGCCCTGAACCGGCGCATCCGTCGTTTTGAGGAGGAGTTCGGCTCTGAGCTTTTCGAGCGTCTGCCCAATGGGGTGCGGCTCAATCCGGCCGGAGAACTGATGCTGCACCATTACCGCGCTACCCTCTCAGACCTGGCGCGGGTGCAGGGGCATGTGGCGGATCTGATCGGCGAGCGTCGCGGTCATGTCTCCATTGCCTGTTCACAGGCGCTTTTGCCCTATTTTCTGCCGGAGCAGATCGCCGCCTATCGCGCCGAACATACCCGTGTGACCTTCAGCGTGAATGTGCGCGACCGTGACCAGGCCGAACAGGAACTGGCCAGCTATGCCAGTGATCTGGCTCTGGTGTTCGAGCCTATCTATATGGTGGATTTCGAGGTCATCCAGCTTGTGCCGCAAACCGTGCATGCGGTGATGGCGGCGGATCACCCCTTGGCCAGCCGGCCGGAATTACGCCTGCGCGATTGTCTGGATCATCCTCACATCGCACCTTCCATCCGCTTTGGCGTTCGGCATCTTCTGGATTTTGCGGCCAACAAGAGTTCCCGTCAGGTTTCACCCGTGGTGGAGACGGAGAGCTTCGAGCTGATGTGCCATTATGTGCT